>NZ_JADBGC010000032.1:0-111530 GCF_014892245.1 Microbispora sitophila
GGACGGCCCATCCGCCCGGAGGGGAGAAGAACCTGCAGCTTCTCCCACTCTTCATCGGTCAACTCGTACCGGCGAATCACGCCAAGTCATGATCCAACACCTAGATCACATTGAAGACACGGCCTAGGTCTGGAGCTGACGGACGGGGAACCAATAGAAAGCGCCCCCACCAAGGAGAGGGGGCGCCTGGCGTTGTGGCTACTTGTTTGCGAGGACGTAGTCGATCATCCTGCGCATAGTGTCGACGTTCTCGTACAGGAGGCCTAAGGCCCTATTGCACTGCTGACAGAGAATGCCGCGAACCTTCCCCGTCTCGTGGTCGTGGTCGATATGGGCGGTCGTCCTGATGCCGTCGTGCTCAAATTCCGTTAGGCAAGTCTTGCACTTATAGCCCTGAGCCTTGAGCATGGCTGCGTATTCGTCAGTGGTGATGCCATACACCGACTTGCGGTTGGTGTTGATGCGGCACGGGCGGCACCATCGTGAGCCGTCCTGATTAAAAGCCCCGTATACCGCGTATTCGTGGCCCTGAGGGCAGTGAGTCTTGTTCCCGTTCCAGATGCCTCGGGTGAGCTCGTCGGGGTTTTTCCCCTGGCTGCGCATGGCTGCTTCCCACCGACATTGCTTGCACTGGCGTCGGCCGTCGCTGGTGAGGTAGGTGTTCTCTTCAGTGAGGGGGTGGCCCTTCCAGCACTCGTTCTTGCGTGAGTTGATCCCAGCCATGGTCTTTCGGCCGGTGCTCTGGGTAGCCACCTGCAGGTGCTCTCGCTCAACGCAGAGTCGGTTGCCGCAGACGTCCTCCACGATCTGGCCCTTCGGCCAGGAGGAGTACTCTTGATCGAGTAGCCACCGCCGCACGTAGACCAGTGGCTTCTTCCCTGAGGCATAGCGGGTGCCGTCGTAGTACCGGGGGTAGCCGTCTCGGTCCGTCGCGCCGGTCCAGGTGAGGCAGCCGGCACTTTCGTCCCGGATGCTGTTCTGCTCGATAATCTCAAATCTAATCGCTGGCTTGACAGGCTCCTTCTTTTCGGTTGTGCCGTATCGACGCCAACGCCTATAGCACGCCTGGCATGCCGGTTCGCCGCTCACCTTACGGTCGGGGCGTCCCTTGCAGTGGGGGGTGGCACACTTAATCTCTTTCATTTCATCACAGTATGGGGCCTAGGCATTATGAGAGTCAAGATGGACTCAAATTACCGTTTTCCTATCCCGCAACGCCGTACCAATCTGGCGATTGCCATTCGTACGATCTTCAACGGCGGGACCATGTGCGGGGTTACCTGGAACGGCGGCACCTGGAACGGCGGGACCATCCGCGGCGGGACCATGTGCGGGGTTACCTGGAACGGCGGCACCTGGAACGGCGGCACCTGGAACGGCGGGACCATGTGCGGGGTTACCTGGAACGGCGGCACCTGGAACGGCGGCACCTGGAACGGCGGGACCATCCGCGGCGGGACCATGTGCGGGGTTACCTGGAACGGCGGCACCTGGAACGGCGGGACCATGTGCGGGGTTACCTGGAACGGCGGCACCTGGAACGGCGGGACCATCCGCGGCGGGACCATGTGCGGGGTTACCTGGAACGGCGGCACCTGGAACGGCGGGACCATGTGCGGGGTTACCTGGAACGGCGGCACCTGGAACGGCGGGACCATCCGCGGCGGGACCATGTGCGGGGTTACCTGGAACGGCGGCACCTGGAACGGCGTTTTGTGATTGGGGTGTACTGCTGGGAGTGTGATCCGGGTACAGTGCTAAGTACCTGCACGCGAGTTCCGGAGTACCGGCGCTGGTGTGTTGGCAACAGAAAGCCTCGCGCACGGGGGCCAAACCAGCGCGCGAGGCCTCTGCGTTGTTCAGACGGGCGGGCTCAGCGATTCAGCTGAGCCTGTTCCCGCTGTGGAAGACCACCTCGGCGAGCAAGAGCAGACCGCGCAAGGCGACCAGCCCTAACTCCACGAGGGCCTTCCTCTTGTACTCCTTCTTGTCCTCCATAGTCACTTCCTTCGGTGCTGAGTCCCGCTCTGGGCGGGGCCGCGCGCGGTCGGTCCACGCGGCCGCGGAGGATCGACCACCGAAGAGAGGGCTTCGGAGGGAAGAAGCTACGGATCACACCTTAAGCCGTTACGGGAATCGACGAGCGAACTCTCTCTCGCAAAGCTGCAGCTCAGATGGCTGAATGTCTGCAAACTTTCCGGTTCTCTTGGGTCGCTCGTAGGTCACTGTGACGTGCGGGAATGAGATGTCTCCGCAGGCCGCAGTTGTCACCCAGTAGGCCACCTGAACTGGGATTAGTGTGATGGAAATCACATTCGCGCCGCTCGTGTAAGCCGCTATCGAGCCAGCGTGCGCTGGGGCCGCCATGTGCGAGCTGCTGTCTGGCATGGACCGGTTTCCGGGCCGCCCACCACACCTCCACCGTGCTCAGGGCAGCTCCGCATTACCGAGCGACTTCACGGGCGCGGTTCATTCGCTCGATCCATACGTCGTCGTAGCCAGCCATGCAGCGGTGGTAGATCCGCTGCAATACCTCAACGCTGTGTCCGGCCGATTCGGCCACTTGGGCGGCCGGCACACCGGCCGACAGCCGCCAGGTGACGCCCGCATGGCGTAGGTCGTATGGCGTGGCCATCAAGGGCGTGGCGAGCTGCTCGGGTGTGAGCGTGAAGGCCCCAATCTTGCGCCATAGCCGTGAGTACGTGGACTTGGGGACCGGTCGGCCACTCTCCGAGCGGAACAGTCGGCCGTCGGAGGCGACTCCGAACTTGTCGATGTGGCGGCGGAGCAGCGTCACCAGTTCGGGCGGGATCGGCACCGGCCGCACGGTCTTCTTCGACCGGCCCTTCAATCCGCGGTTGTCGTGAAGCTCGCCGTTGTCGGTGTAATCCTTGCCGACCTCGGGAGCGGAGGCTTCGAGGATCAGCTTGCCCCACCCGGAAGCGGGGAGGTGGCAGTCGGCCTCGCGCAGCCTGCTGACCTCAGCCGGGCGCATCATCGCGTAGTACATGCAGGCAAAGAAGGCCACGAACCGGGGGCCTTGGCGGCGGCCCATGTAGCTGCATACTTTGAGCGCTTCGGCAATCTGCTGTGGATTGCCCATGGCGCGCGGGTCGACGGCGTCGTCGACATCAGGTTGGGCCCATTCGGTCTTCAGCGCCTGGGCGTCCAGCGGGTTGCTCATGAGCCGTCCCTGGTTCAGGGCATAGCGCAGAGAGTTGTAGAAGACGCGGCGACGGCGCCGGTAGTACTCGGGCGCGGCCGCCGTGCCATCCAGACGCATGGCACAGGCGCTGAGTGCCTTGCCCACGACGTTGTGCTCGGTCAGGGAGGTGATCGGCAGGGACGCCTTGCGCAGCCAGTTCAGCGCCAGGATGACCTCCTCTGGCTGTTCGTAGTTCTTCCGGGAGACGATGAACGCCCATCGCAGCGCGTCCCGCAGTTCCTCAGTCCCGGGCGCTCCACACCGGTCGCGTACGAGCACGGACGTCACGGCGACCATGCTCTCCACCATTGAGCGCCGCGAGTGGGCGGAGGCCTTCGGCCACTTCTTCACCACGTAGTCCTGGGCGTGCTCGAACCATGTCACTGCCTGCTTCTCGCGGTGCATGGACTCCGGCAGGCCGGTCTCGGTGTCGAAGGCGGGCCCTCCCCCCGGAGTGTGGACACCTTGAGTGCCAGATCATGGAGATCTGGAGACCGAGGAGTTCCTGGTGGTCATGAAGGTCTATCCGCCTGAGTTCAAAGCCGACGCGGTCGCGTTGTATCTGTCGGACCCGGCCCGGACGATCACGTCGGTGGCTCGGGATTTGGGCATCAGCCGGGAGACGCTGCGGTTGTGGGTGCGTCAGGCCCAGGCGGCGGGCACCGCTCCGGCGAAGGCGCGCCCGGTGCCCAAGCGCTCGGAGGCCCCGCTACCGTCGGGCAACGTGGAAGAGGAGAACAAGCAGCTCAAGGCCCGGATCCGGGAACTGGAGCTGGAGCGCGACATCCTGCGTCGGGCGGCCAAGTATTTCGCCGGGGAGACCAACTGGTGAGTCGCTTCCAGTTCGTCGCCGACCACGCGAGCGCCTTCGGCGTCAAGCGACTGTGCCGTGGATCGCCTGCCAGGCATCCTCGCCGATGGCGGCGATCACCGCCTTAATCTTGGGATCCATCTTCGCCGTGATCGAAAGTGCGCGCCGGCGCGGCGGCAGGCGCCGATGACGCCCGCCGCGTAGAACGCCGAGTCACCGCGCACGAGGAGGATGCCTGGTGAGTCAACCTACCCCCCGCGCGCCCGGCCGTCAGAAGGGATGAGGCGGTAGTGCCGTGGAAACGGCGGCCGGCCGGGGATGTCGTCAGCCACCCCGGCCGCCGCTCGTTCGTACCGTTAGGCCTGCCCGGCGTCGTGAACGGAGCACTTGCGATAGACCTGGGTCTCGATGTTCATGCTCCCTTCGCAGGAGGAGCTGAAATAGTGGTCCCGCGCCTCCCGATACACGTCCTCGAGACCCCGCTGAGAGCTCATGAAGGAAATGAGCTGCCAGGCGGCAGCCCGGTCGACGCGGATCTCGTCAGGGCCGAACTCCGGTTTGGCGCCACCCGTGTTGGTCACCCGCGTGGAGAAGTTCCGCACGAGTTCGAAGCCGAACTGGGCGGCACGCCGCGGCAGATCGGCCAGGATGGTCCGGTCGCCGGCGTAGGCGCGATCGTAGGACTCGATCAGCCGGCGGATCACGGCGGGACCGCGGTAGGTGGTGTCGTTGACGTCGACGACGTACAGGAGCCCGCCGGGCCGTAGGACCCGGGACATCTCCAGCAGGGCCAGATCAGGGTTGCGAAGATGGATGAACAGGAAGTTCGCCGTGATCACGTCGTGGGACGCGTCCTCCTCGCCTGTCGCGTACGCGCTGCCCTGGCGGAACGTCAGCTCAGGGAAGCTCGCGCGGGCCTTGGCGAGGAGCTGGGCGGCGGGTTCGACACCCCGCACGCGATACCCGGCGAATGGGGCTTCCTGGCTGATCGCCGCCAGGTACGTGCCGGGGCCGCTGCCGATGTCGAGCAGCGACGCGGGCGCGGGCGGAAGCGGGGTCGATGCCAGCCGCGCCCGCTGCTCGGCGAGCACCAACCGGTCCTGCGCCGTCAGCCGCGGCAGTTCGGTGTCGAGTGACAGTGGTTCCACGTAGAGGTTCTCCGCTCCGAGGCCTGCCACCGCCAGCAGATCCTCACGTTTGTCGTCGGCCAGAAAACGTACGAGCGAGGGGAAGGACATCGGGGTGCCGCCAGGCGGGCACACGGCCATCAGAGCGCGGTACTCGAGGTAGAGCTCCTCCAGGGCCTTGTCGCCCTCCACCTTCATCACCATGACCGGGTCGTCGCCGGACCCGGACTCGGCGTGCTTGACGAAACCTCCTCTGCTGTACCGATCGGTCAGATGCCGGTGGTCTCCCTTCAGGACGAGGAAGAACCGGTCCGGGCGCAGTGACTCGTAGACCTGCCGGACCACCGCCATGCCCAGTCGCTTGCTGATATAGCGACCGCGGAACGCGGGGGCCTCCACTCGTTTGCTGAGCTGCACCGTCAGGCCGTCGGTTGCCGGAAGTCCCAGGGCGGCCAGCTCGGGTGCCCCGGGCTCGTACACGTACGCGGAGGTAACCGCTACGATCTCCCCGCCGGAGATGGCGCACAGGTGCAGCCCGTCGGGGTCCATGGGATGACGCACCATCTCCTCACCCCAGCCCTGTTCGCCGGTGAACGCGCGTCGCCGCAGGTCGAGGATTTCGTCACCGCTGTCACCCCAGGCCATCCAGCGCGTTTCGATGTTGATTGCGTCATCCATTCGGCAACGTCCCCTCGATCAATGACTCAACTGCTCGCCGTCACGGTCTCGGCCGCGTGGGAATGTCGCTGCGAGAACGAAATCCGGGTCGAGGCGGCCGGACGGCGGCGGACAGGTCGCCATGCGTCCATGACGGTTACCCCTCTCTTCCTGGGGAACCGGTTCTGGCAACGCCGCGTCAATCAGCGTTCCCTTGCTCGGGGAGGCCTAGGGAAGCCTCTGCCGGAACCCCGACCGTGGCGAGGCTAAAGGGCCGGCTTGCCGTCGGCTTGTGCCCTCCCCGCCGTGCGACCGGTAATCCCCGTAAGTGGTTTCAAGTGATCCGCAAGTCGGTGCGGGATCATCTGCTGAATTTCCTGGTCCCCAAAGGGGCCCCGGCTCCGGCGCCAAGATCCGGTTCACATCGCCGGCCGCGCCGGCCTGCTGTGGTGCGGCTACAACGAGAAGAAAACGATCAAGCGCGCCTATGCCTGGAAGGACGGCGATCCGACCGATCTGGGTGTGGGTGAGGCGACCGCGGTCAACGACAACGACGTGATCGTCGGTTAAGAGCCGGGGCCTTATCTCAACTCGAAGCGGTCGCCGGTGATGTGGGTGGACGGCACGAAGTATCCGCTGGCGGAGGTGTTGTCCCGGCCGTGGCTGCCCGGAGGACGGCAGGAAGACAATCCAGCCGTGCGTGGGCATGTGGCAGCGACACGACGTCAACTCCTCCGGCCAGATCCTGATGCAGGGCTTCATACGGGAGCCCGCACCGGTCGAGGAGGGGGTTTCACCCAGAAGGACCGCGCGTTCCTGCTGACCCCCACCAGCGCCAAGGCGGATCTGCAGGTCACCACCAAGGTGTCGACGGCCGAGCCGGGCCCGACCTCGACGGTGACGTGGACGGCCACGGTGACCAACAAGGGTGACGACGCGGCCGCCGATGTGCGGTTGGATGTGCTCGTCCCTCAGGCCGCGGGCGCGAGCACGTGCGAGACCTTCCGGGGTATCTGCACCGCGATCAAGGGCGGGTTCCGTAACACGGTCAAGGTTTTGGAGCCGGGCTGGAGCGCCACGGTCGAGGTGACGGCGACGATCCCGGCGGATGCGGCGGACGGAACCGAGTTGAAGGCCGAGGCCCGCGGATACAGCCTGGAGGTGCCGGATCCGAAGCCGGGTGACAACGCCGCGTCGGTGTCGGCGACGGTGCGTCCGTTGCTGGACAAGACCGGGGTGGTCCGGTCGGAGCCGGTGCGGGTCGGGTCGACGAGTTACGCCAACACGGTGACGTTGACCAACCGGCTCAACGATCCGATTCCGTTGAAGGCGATCGAGGTCGAGGGTCCGTTCTCCCAGTCCAACGACTGCCCGGTGGAGTTGCCGGTGGGGGAAAGGTGTGTGGTGAGCGTGACGTTCACCCCGACGGCGGAGGGTGCGGCGAGTGGGAGGCTGACGTTCACCACCGCCGACGGCGGCGAGCCGGCGTATGTGGTCTCGTTGTCGGGGACCGGTGCGCCGGGGAACGCGGTGCCGGTGATCCAGGTCCCGGAGGCTCCGTTGAAGGGCACGGTGGGCCAGCCGTTCACGTTGAAGGTCGACTTCACCGACGCCGACACCGCGGACACGCACACCGCGCAGGTGGCGTGGGGCGACGGTCCTCCGGTGGACGCGCAGGTGGAGCAGAAGGCCGGCGGCGGGACTGTCACCGTGACCAGGACGTTCGCCGAACCCCTCGAAGGTGCGGCGATGGTGATGGTGACCGATAGCAAGGGTGACACCGGCTGGGCGGACGTCGTCCCGTACGTCATCGACCAGGGGGTGCCGAATGCCGCCCCGGTGGTGAGCGCCGGAGGCGATGTCGAGATTCGTGCCGGTCAGCAGTGGGGGCGCTGGGCGACCTTCACCGACGACGCGGGCTCGACGGCGTGGACGGCGAGCATCGACTATGGCGACCGCACCGGCCCGCAGCCGGTGACGCTCGAAGGGCACGACATCTCCATGGCCCATGTGTGGGCCACCGGCGGTACCTATACGGTCACCGTGAGGGTGAAGGATGACGGCGGGCAGGAGGGCACGCCGGCTTCAACGTCACCGTGATACCCCCCGACGCCCCCAACCAGGCGCCGCAGGTGGCGCTGAGGGCGAAGACCACGATCGCGGCGGGGAGCTACTGGTGGGGGGCGGGTGGTTTCACCGACCCCGACTCCACGTCCTGGACCTACAGGGTCGATTACGGTGACGGTGCCGGGCCGCAGCCCCTGGAGCTGACGGCGGGTCAGTTGAAGCTGGAGCACGTGTTCACCTCCGCCGGTGACTACACGGTGGTGCTGACGGTGACCGATGACAAGGGCGCGTCCGGCTCCGCGCAGGTGCTGGTGCATGTCACCGATCCCGTGCCCCTGCGTCTGAAGGCGCCGGTCGCGGTGGCGAAGGTGGGTGAGCCGGTGGCGTTGACCGCCTCGTTCACCGACCTGGACGGCAGGGGTGACACCCACACCGCCACCTGGGCCATCGGCGGGCAGCAGGTGCCGGGGCGGTGGCCGAGCACGACGGCAAGGGCACGGTGACCAGGCCGCACGTGTTCACCAAGCCGGGCCTGTACCCGATCTCGGTGACGGGGGCCGGGGGCCGTGGAGGCCGCATGACGGCCGACACGGTCAAGGGAGAGAAGGTGTATGTGCTGGTGCACGACCGGAGCGGGTCTCTGACCGGGACGGGCAGGCTGACCGTCCCCGCCGGGACGTGCACGGTGAACGCCGCGTGTGCCAAGGAAGGCGAGGCGTCCTTCACGGTCACGGCCCGCTACCCGCGCAAGGGCAAGACGCCCACCGGCGAGGTGAGTCCGGCGGACAAGACCGACCAGCTCCACCTGAAGGTCTGGGACCGCAAGGGCAAGCTGGTCTACGACAACACCGGCTCCGCCCAGCCGGTGAGCGGCGTCATCCGCGTCAGCGGCTGACCCGCAAAGCACACCACCCCGCGCGCTCGTGGCACCACCACCAGCGAGCGCGCGGGCTCTCCTGGATCCTGCCGACCCCTCGAATGGGCTGATCCATGTGTCTCGCCCTCCTCGGTCGGGCCGGATCACGGCCGTGGTGGGCCATACGGCAGGGCCTCGGCGAACAGGGCGGGGGAGAAGTACGGTCAGCGGCGGACGCTGACGCGAGCTTCGACGATCAGGCTTCGTCCGGGTATAACCGCTGGCGGAGCCGGCGCAGATCTGGTTGGTGCCACGCAGGGGGTACCAGATCAAGACCAGTCCACACGCCGTGTGAGCCGGTCTTTTTCATGTCCTACGATTGTCGCGATCTTGCCGTTCTGCGACGGTGTCGGACGCGTCGCGACAGGGTCTGCGGGCAGCACGCGGGCAGAGATCGCGCCAAAGAGAGCGCAAGGCCCGCGTGGCCGTCTCCGCCGGAGCCTAGGAGGACTTTGTCAGGTCGGCATGGTGCTCGTCGGTGGCAGGTGGGGCATCCGTCTGTCCGGCAGCGCCTTCGGATGGAGTCCCGACCGTCGGCAGGGTGCGCCGCGGGCGGTGCGCGTATGACCGCCCGCGGCCCCGGTAGGACCTCACATCAGCTGCGCAGGCTCCACTGCTGGTTCGTGCCGCCATTGCACGACCACAGAATGATCTTCGTACCGTTGGCGGTGCCGGCGCCGTTGGCGTCCAGACACAACCCGGACTGCACACCGGTGATGCTGCCGTTGGAGTTGAGGTTCCACTGCTGGTTGGTTTGTCCGTTGCAGTCCCAGATCACCACTTGGGTGCCGTTCGAGGTGCCCTGGCCGTACGCGTCCAGGCACTTGTTGCCGAACACCTGCAGCTGCTTGCCCGACGTGTACGTCCACCGCTGGTTGGTCTGTCCGTTGCAGTCCCACAGCTGTGCCTGAGCGCCGTTGGTCGCCGTGCCGCCGCTGACGTCCACGCATCGACCCGACTGGCCGCCCACGATCGTGACGTTCTGCTGGCCGCTCCCGCCGCTTCCTTGCCTGACGAGCGATTTCGACTCAGCCGATCGATTCCCCTGGGCGTCCACGACGTAGAGCCGATACTCACCGGTCGACGTCGGAACGGCAATGGAGGTCGCGGTTCCGCTTGCCCGAGTCATCGTGTTGCCGACGGTGAAGGAGGTCGTACCCGAGGGGGCCAGCCAGACCGTCTTGCTCGCATCGCCGGTGCTGCGGATGGGAATCGATGTCACACCGGCGCCGACGAACGTGCTGGCGGGCAGGACGTAATCCGGCAGAGAAAGATTGCTCTGAGGGATGATGTTCCTGTACGCGTCCTCGAGTCCGGAGTTCACGGCGATGCTGTATGCCTGCGATGGCCAGACGTAGTCGGAGGATACGAGGATGTCCTGGACCGTGCTGTTCGGCAGGTTCTTGTTGGAGACTTTGTTGATAGGGCCGTATGTCTGCGTGATGCTCAGATCATGCTTACGCCCGAAGTCGTCGGAGTTGATGAGCCACGTGACATTCTTGTCCACGCTCAGGACGTTGTCGCGGAAGGTTATGTACGCTGAGCCTTCGTCCGGGTGGAGTCCGTACTTGTGACCGGCCGGGACGCCCTGCAGATAGTTGTTGCTGATCGTGGTTCCCGGCTGGCTGCCCAGCGTGTAGATGGGAGCCGTGTCGCCCAGGCGCTGCACCGTGTCGATGATGTGGTTGTAGCTGATGTTGTTGTTCTTCGCCGTGGTGGTGGGCCGGTTGGGCTGGATCGAACCTGACGATCCGTCGAAGTTCCACCACCCCCAGCCGAGGGTTATGCCGGACCACGGGGCTTTCTCGATGCGATTGTGCTGGATGGTCAAGGTGTCGGCGAAGTACGCCGAGATGGGGCTGTGCCCGTTGAACAACACGGCACTGTCGTAGATGTAGTTGTTCTTGATGTCGATGTTCTTGGGCGCTCCTTCGACACCCACGGGATACTTCTCGTGATTGGTGGAGGTGTAGTCCCCGATGTAGACATGCTGGGGATGGCCGACGACGATGGCGGACCCGGCGATGTCGTTGGTGTAGTTTCCGATCAACTGCGTGTTCACCACGTCGTTGGCCATGGTGATTCCGTCGACGCCGGTGTGCTGTATCCGGTTGTTCTGCAGGACGAGCCCGTCGGCGTTGTCGATCTGAATGGCGCCGGGCGCCATGTCGACATTGCGGTAGTAATAGACGTGGAAGTTCTGCTTGGCATATGCGAGCGCGCCGAGATTGCCCTGCTGGGCTTGTTTGAGCACCGAGCCGGCCACGTTGAACAGGTTCCAGTCGGAGTGCTGGACCGTGAGGCCGGCGAATGTGATGTTCCGGACGCGAGCGCTGGTGGAGGTGCCGGCGACCCTGAGAAGGGTGGACACGTTGTTCGGCGCGAAAACCGTCGCGGTCGTCATGTCCTCGGAGGTTGCCTTGTAGTAGTACAACGTCCGGCTCGTCTTGTCGAAGTAGAACTCGCCCGGCGTGTCCAGGAACTCGTAGGCGTTCATGACCTTGTGGGCGCCGCCGACCTGGGCGTTCCCGTTGAAGGCGCCCTGGGCGATAGCCGCTCCCGGCTGCTGGAACTGAGCTATACGGTTCGTGCCGTCAGAGGTGACCTGCCGGACTCCCACGATGGCCGTGGTCCAGGTCGTCGCCGTCTCTATTTCGATGTCGTCCTGATTGGCGGCGATGGCGGGAAAATCGCTCAGACTGTACTTCGCTCCCGCGCACTGCGAACCCGATTCCCACGCCCAGGGCGCCTGTCCCGCCGTGATGGTGTAGGTTCCGTAACACCCCTGCGAGTTTATTGTTTTCGAAGCCATGTACGCTCGCTTGTCGTTGACATAGAGCGCACGGAGCTTGTTGCTGCGATTGAGCGGTGCTTTCCAGATGTTACCGCTGTGCTGCGTCCATCCGGTTACCTGAACGCCTCCGCTGAGGATCGGCGTCTCGTTCTGGTACGCGGCGTATACGACCCGGAATCCATTCGTGCCGGAGTCGGCCGGCGTGAAGTCGATTGTGCTGCCGACCGGATAGTTGCCCCCGCGGAGGTACACGTAGATGTCGCCTGTCATGTCGGCGTTCACCGTGCGAACGACATCCCTCGCGCGCTGCAGGGTTCTGAACGGTGACGTGATCGTTCCAGGGTTGGCGTCGTTGCCGTCGGGGGCGACGTAATAGGTTGCCTGGGTCGCTGCCGAGGCCGCGGTATTACCTGTGAAGGCCGACAGCAACACGGCGGCGACGAACACCGCAAGCGCTGCTAACGCCTTCCCAGTGGTGGACAGGGCTGACTTCACGCTCTGTTCCTTTCGCTGGTTCCGAGCAGATTTTCGCCGCGAAATCACCCCGCCGTAGCAGAACTCATCGGGGTGTGCCATTGCGCGGGCGTGACGCCTTGTCTTGCAGTTGCGGACATCGATCGGAGGGTCGTGCGCCTTTGCGGGCCGAGGGGCCGGCCGCCCTCACGCCATGCGCGGCAATCGCGGAGAGCGTGGGCCTCGGCAGGCTCGTCGTCGGGAAGGCCGAATGTTCTTACCGCGGGATGAGCGGTGCCGGCCGGTCTTGCGCACCGAGCATTCGTCACAGGCGGCTCATGGACCCTCCAGTACGCGAAGGACGAGCCTGCCGGTGCTGAAGGAGTCCTGGCCGTCCGCCCCGGCCCCGCGCTGACGAGGGTCACGCCGCCGGGGCCCGAGGTCTCCTCATAACACGCCCTAAGAATTTGTGGCAGACGTGGCGTTACCATTTCGAGACGACACGTATTACGTATGCCGACTGATGTCTACGGGTAATGTCGCATCAACAGGGGTGTCGTGCAACAGTCGATGGAGCGCGGGAAGGCCCACCTTCGTCGACCCCCAGAGCCGGCGACGCCGAGTGATCTTCCGCGACATGGTGGGCTTCCCGCGGGTTGAGGCGGGACGCCGCCGGTCGTGCGTCCTGCGACCTGGCGGGTCGTGGTCCGATCTGCCAGGTCAGGGCCGGTGTCTCCGTTTCCGCGCCGGTGGTCGTCGGCCCGGCGCGATCCTCCATGCGGTGCCCGCGGCGCACCGGATCCCTGCTGGATCAGCCGCATTCCGGGCAGGTTCAGGGAGGCAACCGCGTCATCCCAGCAGTGGTGAATCGCATTGCTGATGAAACTTTCATCCGCAAAATTGATCACATTCCACCTGCTGCAGAAACGGGAAGCTAGCGGGGTAGTGCGACAGAACGCGGCCGGGTCCCCGGTGTCACACAGCGGTGATCTGCCATTCCTGGTTGGCACCGCTGTTGCCGGCCCATTGGATGACTCGGGCGCCGTCGGCTGTGGAGCCGGCTTCGACGTCCGCACATAATCCATCGCCCACGTTGACGAGCCGGTAGTAGCCGCTCGTGGCCGCGGGGACGAGTTTCCACCGCTGGTTCGTGCCGTTGGTGTCGGTCATCTGGACGAGGGCGGTGCCCTGATTGGCGTTCGGGCTGCTGAGGACCTTGCCGCTGCCGACACTGGTCAGCCGGAACGAGCCGTCGGAGTTCTGCGACATCCGCCACTGCTGGTTGGCCCCGCCGTTCCAGGGCCACTGGACGACGGCGGCACCGTCGGCGGTGGAGCCTCCGTAGACGTCCAGCACCTTGCCGCTGTTGCGGTTGACCAGGCGGACGACGCCGGTGGACGGGCCGCCGGTGCCCAGCTCGACGGTGATCTGGGTCGTCGTACCTGCGGTCAGTGACACCTGCCGGGCATGGCTGCCCAACGGAGAGGTGGCGACGCCTGCGCTGGTGGTAACGGAAGCGATCCCGCGCCGGCTGATGAGCGTCACTGTTTGGGTTACTTCGGAGATGACGGTGGCGGTGACGGTCCGGGCGCTGATGTCCCAGGTGAGCGATTCGATCCGGATGCGGTTGCGGCCGCGCACGCCGGTGATCGTGCCCTTGGCGAACTGATCGGGCAGCGCGGGCAGCAACTCCAGGATGCCGGGCCTGGTGTAGATCAATGCCTCGGCGACGATCGCGGGCAGCGAGTTGGCGGCGTCGGCGTTGTAGATCGACAGGTTCGGGTTGTGCGAGGTCATCAACGATCGGAAGATCATGTTATTGCCCAGGATCTTCCGCAGGTTGCCGTACACGCCGGCGCCGTCCTTGAGCCGGGCTCGGGCGAGGCTGCGGTGGATGGCGCCGTGGGCCTCCCCTCCCTCGTCCCCTCGCAGATCCAGGGCGCGGCTCGCGTAGCGAATCAGGTCGGGCTTGTCCTCGGGGTTGATCTCGTGCAGCGGCCAGACCGGGTACATGTGCTGTACGTGACGGTGGTTGTACCGGTCGGTCAGGCTGGGCCACGACCATTCCGCGAGCGCCCCGTCGCCGTTGATCCGATAATCGGGCATCTTGGCCAGCAAGGCGGTCCAGCGTTGCACGCCTTGGCCTGGGCCCTGCTCGGTGCCGAGGAAGTCGGCGGCGTCGATGGCGGCCTGCAGCGCGTGCTTGCCTGCGGCGATCTCGCCGGTCGCATTGATCGACAGTTGCCTGCCCGTGTTGCCGGGGCTGTTCTCCATGGAGAAGCACGGCACGAAGATGACCTTGCCGTTGGCGTCGGTGCGAGTGAGGAAGTCCTCGTAGAACAACGCGAGCTCGATCAGGACCGGAGCGAGCTTGGTGCGGTAGAAGGCGGCGTCACCGGTGACCTGGTAGTACTCGAGCAGCGGATAGAGCAGCCAGTCGGCGCCGCCGATCCAGGTGTGGCCGGGGAACCCGCTGTCGAAGTGCAGCATCTTGCCGTACTCGCCGTCGGTGCGGGAGGGAGCGAGCAGGCCGCGAGTGCCGTAAAGATTTCTGGCGTTGGTGCGCCAATCGTTGATCTGGCCGAGGATCAGGTTGAAGTAGCCGTCCATGGCTTCGGTGAGAGACAGGATGTTGCCGCCGGCGACCTGGAAGTTGACGTTGGCGTCGGTGGTGAAGTCGCCGGCCCACGCCGCGTCCCAGGCGCCCGTCCACAGGCCGGTCAGCCGCGGTGGCAGGACGCCGCTGGAACTGAGGAATAGGTAACGGCCGGAGTCGTACATCCGCTCCAGCAACGCGAGGTCGATGACATTGCGATTGGAATTCTGCCGCGCGATCAGCTCACTGGTCGACAGTTGCCGATCGGCGGCGCTGACGTTCAGGTCGAGGCGTGACCGGTCGTACAGCGGGGTGTGCAGGGCGGTATGCCGCGTGAGCAGCGTCGCGTAGTCGGCGCTCAGCGCGGCCAGCGCCATGTGCAGCGGTTTCGCGTCCCACGCGGTGGACGACTCGTAGCGGTCGAGTTTGGTCAGCAGCACGAGTTTGGTCGCCGCGGCCACGACGATGGCCGACCCGCTCACCCGTACCGAACCGCCGGTCGCGACCACCCGGGTGACGCCCTCATAGCCGAACGCCCCCTGCCCGGCGGGGTATGTGCCCCGCAGGTTCAGGTAGCCGTCACCGTTGCCGACCGTGGCCAGGGTGGCGAAGCCGACGGACCCCGGCACGCCGCTCAGGGCCGTGTTGACGCTCAGCGTGGTGTCGATCGTCCGCCCCGGCGCGGGAGTGAGTTCGTGGACGATGACCCGGTCGGCTCGGGAGGCGAAAGCCCGGCGCGTCCACGCACCATAACTGTCGGTCCACGTCGAGGTGACCTCCCCGGTCCTGAAATCGGTGATCCGGGCGTAGTTGCTGACGGTCGTCATCCCCGGGGTGCTGATCTGCAGCTCATAGCCCGGATGGAAGGTCTGGGTCCAGCGCAGCGACCAGCCGGAGGTGAAGTCGCCGGTGGCACCGTTGAAGTCACCGGCAAGCGCCTTGTCCCTGACGCCCGGCAACCGGCCAGACAGCACCGGCGGAGTCAGGTTACGGGTGCCGTTGGGCATCACGAACCGATGATGCGTGAAGACCACCTTCTCCAGGGTGGGCGCGCCGTAGAGCATGGCACCGTACTCGCCGTTGCCGGTCAGGAAGGCATCGGTCCAACTCACGGCGGAGGCCGTGTCGTAGATGCCGCGTTGCGGCAGTTGCGGCGGCACGGCGGCAGCCGCTCGGTCAGCGAAGATCGCCGAAGGAAGCGCGGCAGCGCCGACGGTCGCCGCCGTGGTGGCGATGAAGCGTCGACGGTTCAGCGGCATGTTCATTGAAGCTCCTGGTGGCGAGTTGGGCGTGATGCTCGCGGCCGAGTGCCGGCTGTGCCGCCACGGCTGGTCCACCTCCGCGGTACGGCCGCGATTCGACGGGACACCCTGATGCAGGGCATGCGGTCAAAGGGGTGCTTCTGAAGGCAGGAACACACTTGGGTTTGTCGGGAGGACATCCCATGAATAGGTGCGGTTTCGCGCAACGTATGACGTCTGATGTATCGAGTCAAGAAACGATCTCGAGCGCCGCGTAACCTGGTCTCGGTTTCCAGGACGGCCGACGACTCCTTCGGGAGCTCGGTGAAACTTTCATCGGCAGGAAGGTTGAGCGCCAGAACGGCGACCGCGAGGTGTGCGCCTACCGCCGGCTACTTCCTTCATTCATCCGTGGGCGCGACGCGCCCGCAGGGAGTCATCCCACCTCTGGTAGGCGTGCGGCGAAGAATTCAATGCGGCATGCCGTTCACTCCGGGCGTGCCCGGCGGTCCCGCCCCTCCACCACCGGGCGCCCGAGCAGTTTGTCGATACTGCGGCGCTCGCGTTTGGTGGGACGTCCCGCGCCACGAGCCCGAACGGCCACCGTCACGGCCTCCTCGCGCGGAGGAGGCGGAGGGCTCTTGTCGACGTAGCACTCGGCGGCCACGGCGGCGCCGACGCGCTTGGTGATGATGCGGGAGACGACCACAATGCGTTCGCGCCCCTCGTGCCGCAGCCGGATCTCGTCACCGACCCGGACGACGTGCGCGGGCTTGACCCGCACACCGTTGACCCGGACGTGACCGCCCCGGCAGGCGTCGGACGCGATCGAACGCGTCCTGGTCAGCCGTACTGACCAGATCCAGATGTCCACCCGCGCACTCACCTGCTCACCCGACACTCCGACACTGTACTGAGAGCGGCGCCCCGCCAGCAGGCAAGCCCGCCTGGCCAAGGGCTGCAGGGACTGCAGCACCCGCCCCGTAGCGGCCGGCGGTGAGGACGCCTTCGAGCAGGACGTGATACCCGTGGTCGAGGGAGCACCGGACGATCGCGTCGATGAGGCCGATGTTCATACCGCCGCCTACGTCCCGCTCCCGCAGCAGCTCGGACGGCGACGAGCGTGACGTCACCTTCCAGGACCTCCTGATCAAGGACTGACCCTCCGGTTGATCTGGTGAACATAGGGTGGACGGCATGGCGCTGCGACTTGGTCTGCTGAATATCAAAGGTCGGGATAGCTCGGCGCTCGGCCGGTTCTGGGCGGAGGCGCTTGGTTGGGGTGTTTTCAGCGAGGGACCCAATGTGACAGGCGTTGGGCCCGTGGGCTTCGTCTGGCCCGACCCCGTCGCCGTCTGCGTCTGTGTGGTCACCGTCCCGGACCCCGGGACGGTGAAGTACCGCGTGCACCTCGATCTCGCCACCACCTCTGCGGCCCATCAGGCGGAGTTGGTCGCGCGCCTGAAGGAGCTCGGTGCGACGCCCGCCGACGTGGGCCAGGGCGACGTCCCGTGGACGGTTCTGGCCGACCCGGAGGGCAACGTGTTCTGCGTGCTGGAGCCTCGGGAGATCTACCGGGACACCGGGCCGATCGCCGCGGTGGTGGTCGACTGCGCGGACCCGCGGGCCATGGCCCGGTTCTGGGGCGAGGCGATGGACTGGACCCTGCACGAGGTGACCGACGACCATGCGCGGCTGCGCTCCGCCAAGGGAGTCGGGCCGTATCTTGAGTTCCTCCGCACAACGCCCGGCGTGAAGACCGTACGGAACCGCGTCCATCTCGACCTGCTGCCCCACCCCGCTGAGGACCAAGCGGCGGAGGTGGCCCGGCTGCAGACCCTCGGCGCGACGCTCGCCGACGTCGGGCAGGGCGATGTCCCGTGGATCGTCCTCGCCGACCCGGAGGGCAACGAGTTCTGCGTCCTCGCTCCGGCCTGACCCGGAGTCCGGGTCGCCTCACCGCGCCTTCGCGCTGCGAGACCAGACCGTGGCCGGAGCGGGAACGCCTGGGGGGATCGCGGTCGTCGCCGCGTCGCACACCGGGCGACGGATGCGGTCAGCCACGGAAACCGACGCGGGCTTCGACGGTCAGCCTTCGTCCGGATACAACCGCTGGTGGAGCCGGCGCAGATCTGGTTGGTGCCACGCAGGGGGCACCAGAACTTGACCAGCGGATCAAGTCGCTGAGCAGGGCGAATCGGATTCGCCCTGCAATCGCAGGGGCCGTTTGGGGCCGTGATCACCTGGCTGGGAAAGGATTGGACGGGATGATGCTCGGGCTTGTAGCTTGCCGTTGACCGTGACACCGCCCGAGGAGGTGAGACCCATGAACGCTGTATCGATGTGGGTGCTCCCCTTCCCGTCACGGTCGGGCGATTGACGTAGGTGTCGCCGGGAGCGCCTCGACAACACGGCACTCCCGAAAGGCAACACCTATGCACACTCCGCAGTTCCCGGCCGAGCCGTCGTCGAACGATAGGGTCGAGCGCGACTTCACCGTGGGCGACGTCCCCGGACTCCGGTCGCCGGCCTCCGGCGCCGATCGCGCGCCCATGTTCGACGTGATCATTGCCGGGTGCGGGCCGACTGGTGCGATGCTGGCCGCCGAACTACGGCTGCACGATGTGCGGGTACTCGTTCTGGAGAAGGAAACCGAGCCCAAGTCGTTCGTCCGCATAGTCGGTCTGCATATTCGCAGTATCGAGCTGATGGCGATGCGCGGACTGCTGGAGCGCATTCTCCAGCTTGGAAGACAGCGTCCGGCCGGCGGTTTCTTCGCCGCCATCGACAAACCCGCGCCCAAGGATCTGGATTCCGCGCACGCCTATCTGCTGGGCATCCCGCAGCCGGTCATCGAACGCCTGCTTGAAGAACATGCGATCGAGCTGGGTGCGCAGGTCCGGCGCGGTTGCGCGGTCGCCGGTTTCGAGCAGGACGACGAGGGGGTGACCGTCGAGCTGGCCGACGGGGAACAGCTGCGTGCGCGCTATCTCGTCGGCTGTGACGGCGGGCGCAGTACGGTGCGCAAACTGCTCGGCGTCGGCTTCCCCGGCGAGCCCTCGCGGAACGAGACGCTGATGGGCGAGATGGAAGTGGGTGTGCCGCAGGAGGAGATCACCGCCAAGGTGGCCGAAATCCACGCGACCCATCAGCGATTCTGGCTCAGGCCCTTCGGCGGCGGGGTCTACAGCGTCGTCGTCCCCGCCGCGGGAGTCAGCGACCGCGCGGTACCGCCCACCCTCGAGGATTTCAAACAACAGCTGCGCACCATCGCGGGAACGGATTTCGGCGTGCACTCTCCGCGCTGGTTGTCCCGCTTCGGGGATGCCACCCGGGTAGCCGAACGCTATCGGGTCGGGCGGGTGCTGCTGGCCGGCGACGCCGCACACATCCATCCACCCATCGGCGGACAGGGCCTCAACTTGGGTGTTCAGGACGCGTTCAACCTCGGCTGGAAACTGGCCGCACAGATCCGCGGCTGGGCGCCGGAAACACTGCTGGACACCTACCAGGCCGAACGCCATCCGGTCGCCGAGGACGTGCTGGACAACACCCGAGCCCAGATGGAACTGCTGTCCACCGAACCGGGCCCGCAGGCCGTGCGCAGGCTGCTCACCGAACTGATGGACTTCGACGAGGTGAACCGCTACCTGATCGAGAAGATCACCGCGATCGGCATCCGCTACGACTTCGGCGAAGGCCCCGACCTGCTCGGCCGCCGCCTGCCCGACATCGACGTGAAACAGGGCCATCTCTACGGTCTGCTGCATCGCGGCCGCGGCCTGCTGCTGGACCGCACCGAACGCCTGACCGTCGGCGGCTGGTCAGACCGGGTCGATTACCTCGCGGATCCCACTGCGGTGCTGGATGTTCCATGCGTCCTGCTACGCCCCGACGGCCACGTCGCATGGATCGGCGACGATCAGCAGGACCTGGACGACCACCTCTCCCGCTGGTTCGGAAAACCCGCCAACTGATTTCGCCGATACCGCGCGGCCTGCTCACCCGACAGCCTCGCCCATGGCCGTCTCCGCCGTGGACACTGGCCCGCTCCGGGCTCGGCCCGGCTCCGACGCCACGCGCTTCAGGTTGGGCCGCGCGCACATTCACTGACGATACGTGTCAGTGGATGGGCCGTACGGTCCCGGGCATGACGTTCATCCAGAAGATCACGCTGCCACTCGACCCGATCGCGGTCGACGACTGGTTTCACGACGACAGGCCCGGGCGGGCATCCGAGCCGAGGGGCGGTTCTCCGGACCGCGGCGACCACCTGGCCGGCACCCGGCCGGAAGGGGCGGGACTGTGAACGACTTCGACTTCCTCGTCGGCACGTGGGACGTGGCCAACCGGAGACTGCTGAAGCGGGGTGTCGGCAGCGACGAGTGGGAGGAGTTCCCCGGCCGCTGCGTCGCGTACGGCTTCTTCGACGGTGCCGGCAGCTTCGACACGCTCACGCTGCCGACCAAGGACTTCGACGGCGCGACGGTCCGGACGTACGACGCCGACCGGGACGAGTGGTCCATCTACTGGGTCAACAGCAGGCGCGGCCTGGATCCGGTCCCGGTCGTCGGCCGCTTCGTCGACGGAGTCGGCACCTTCTACGCCGACGACACCGACGACGGCCGCCCGACCCGCGTCCGGTTCATCTGGTCGGGAATCACGCCCGACTCGTGCCACTGGGAGCAGGCCTTCTCCTACGACGGCGGCCAGACCTGGGAGACCAACTGGACCATGGACTCCACCCGCGTCGGGTGATGCTTCGACGGTCAGCCTTCGTCCGGATATGACCTCTGGTGGAGTCGGCGCAGATCTCTCTGATCAACGGCGGCACTGGCAGTACTCGACGTGCAGCTCCGCCCACGGACGGCGGCGGTCCGGATGCATCCTCGCCCGGCCCATGGTGATTTCGGCGCAACAGTGGGTGCCGGGGCCTGTCGCGAGGTGCGCCGGGCAGTCCTCGGCCAGGGCACGCACCGAATCCGCCTCCAGTTCGAACGCCTCGCGGCTGCCGATCAGGAAGAGGGTGTCCGCGGCGATGTCCCAGCGGAGATGATCACGAAAGCCCTGATGGGCCCACCGTCGCTGATCAGCATCGGCGCGCCGACGAAACGCCTGAGGGGGAAGGGTCACGCCATGCGGCCTACCCGCTCCCAGCCTGGCGCGGACCTGCTTCCAGCGGGAGACCGGGAACGCCAGGCGATGATGCAGCAGGACCAGATCCAGCAGCCGCTCCTGGTTCGCCGAGTCAGCCGGGCGGGCCGTGCGCAGCGGCAGGTAGATCAAGCTGTGCGGGGAGCGGGCGGCCAGCCCCCAGGCCATCGCCAGCACCACGGCCGCCTGCTTGTCCACGCTGAGCTCCGCGCCGAGCCGGCCTTCGTACAGCATCGCGTGCTTCACGGCTCGAGCCGGCCGGACCACTCGGTACTCGTCGCGGCCCAGGCGAACCTTGCTGATCAACGTCGACCAGGTCTGCTCCGTAAGGCGCACTCTCACCCCGTCTCGTGTCCTGCTGGGAAAGCATGCTAAGAGCGACGTGCCGGCTTGACGAGCGATTTTGTCCGCACCGATTCACCGTGATTCCAACCACGGCGCCACATCGGTCAGTTCAGGTCCAGAGCAACCTCCAGGCGCAGGTACGCGTCGATCCAGGCCTGCTCGACCGCCTCGTCGGAGCCGTGGGTCCGCGCCGCCGCGAAGGCTGTGACGGCCTTCGCGACGCGGTGCAGTCCGAGCACGGTCAATCGCTGCGCCGCGGCGGCGAGCCGGTCGTCGTAGGTCGGCGGCAGGTGAGACAGGCCATGATGGGCTGCTTCGGCGAGCAGTCCTCGGGTGTCGATCAGAGCGGCGGTGAGTGGTTCGTGCCGGTCGTCCTCGGCCACCATGAGCCTGCCGCTCCCACCGGCTGGCTGGAGGTCGGGGACGACGACTCGGCCGCCGACAGCCAGACCGACCGGTTCGATGACGACACCGCCTCCGGTACGCCCGACCACGCCGCTGACGAAACGCAGTTCGCCCTCCTCTCCGGTGAGCGCGGCGGCCAGCGAGTCGAGGCGTCCGGGGGCGGCGCCGGTGTGAGTGGCCCTGACGGTGGCGGTGTTACCCGCCTCATCGGCGATGACGGCGTCGAGGCGCTGGTCTCCGGGGGCATACGTGACGGCCTCCACCCGAGCGACGGCGACGACCCGGACCAGTTCCGCTTCCACTCTCGGGCGGATGGGCCGGAGGGTGAGCGTGTCGAGCTCACGGCTGAGCGCGGCGATGTCGGTCACCAGCAGAGACGGCGGCAGTCCGCCCCAGTCGCCCCGTGACGGGCTGACCATCGTCGTGGAGATCCGCCCGGTGGCCAGCCGCACCGTACGGCTGGCGCTGCGGACGGCGGACTCGGTGACCACGTTGCCGGTGGCCAGAGCGGCCAGCGTCGACGTGGCGATCCTCCGCCGGGCCAGCGCCGCCCCGTCGTCGTCGCCGTCCCACTGACGGCGGAGAACCAGCACCATGGCGCTGTCGCTGTGGGCCAGGTAGACCTCGGCGATCCGCTGGTCGCCGAGACCGCGGATCCGGCAGCCGAGGCTCTCCAGGCGGGCCCGGCGCAACGGGGTCTCGGCGGCCTCGGTGGTGCCGAGCACGCTGCTGCGCAGAGTGGCGTCCGGCCGCGTCACCGCCCGGTGCCGGGCGTGGAGTTCGGCGAGGTGGCTCGCGAGAAGCTCGGGACGGTAGTGGGAGCTACGGTCGCGATAGGAAGTCAGCTGCTCGGCGAGGTCGCCGACGGCCAGCAGCGGCCAGCGCAGTCCGGCGGCGTCCAGGTGGCGCCGCACGTCGGCGATGGTGGCCTCGAGTCCCTGACCGAGATGCGCCGCGCCCTCACGCAGGACCGTGCCGGCCAGGCCCAGGGCCCGCTCCAGCCCGGATCCGGCGCCGGCTTCGGCCTCGCCACCGACGTCGACCCGCACCTCGGGGACGCCGGGGTGCAGCTCGTCGGCGATCCGGAACGCCCACACTGCCAGGGCGATGACGTCATCGCGGCTGCCGGCGACGGTGTCGGTGTGGACGAACCCGAGATCGCCGGGGACCAGGAAGCGCACCGTCGCGGTGGCCAGCTCGACCTGCGGCACCGGATCGGTGGAGGTCGCCCGGCGGATCCGTGCGGTGAACCCGGTTCTCTCCGTACGGCGAGCGGCGGCCATCAGCCGGGCGCCGATCCTGGCGGTGAGTTCGTCGTCGGTCACCTGCCCCGGTGACCAGGGCACGGGCTCCGCGGCAGCCTCTACGGGCACTGTGTCAGCCTCTATCGGGGCAGCCTCGGCGGGCAGGCGCTGGTAGGCGAGGATCACCCCGATGACGTGCCGGCAGACGCCAAGGGAACCACAGGTGCAGCGGGCCAGGTCGAGGCCGCCGGGCGGCAGGGTCGCGGTCGGGCCGTCGGAGAAGCTGCCGTGAACGGTGCCGTCAGGGTCGGTCCGAAGCTCCGGCGCGGCCTCCTTGCCGGCACGTTTGACCAGTCCGCGATTGGTGAGCGCGGCGAGGGAGTCCGCCGTGAGCCCGAGTAGATCTGTCCTCATCGGCCCACGTGCTCCGCCACGAAGGAGGCCAGTTCGCCGGGTGTCATCGCACCCACGTGGGCTCCGGCGTCGGCCAGGCGCTGCGCCAGCTCCCGGTCGTAGGCGGGATTGGCCTGCTCGTCGAGGGCGGCCAGGCCCAGCACCTTGCTGCCCTGCGCCACCAGGTCGCGTACGACCCGCACCAATCGGCGTGGATCACCGCCCTCGTAGAAGTCGGAGATCAGCACGACGATCGCCCGGCGCGGCTGGTCCACCAGGCCCGCACCGTACGCCGCCGCGCGGGCGATGTCGGTGCCGCCGCCGAGCTGGACCTTCATCAGCAACTCCACCGGATCGTCGACGTCGGCGGTCAGGTCCACCACTTCGGTGTCGAAGGCGACCAGGTGGGTGCGTACACCGGGCAACCCCCACAGACAGGCCGCGGTGACCGCCGAGTGGATCACCGAGTCGACCATCGACCCGGACTGGTCGACGAGCAGGATCACCTGCCACTGCTCCAGGTGGCGGCGGGTCCGGGAGAAGAAGAACGGCGTCTCGATCACCACCTTCCCGGTCTCCGGCTGGTAGCGGCCGAGGTTGGCGCGCAGGGTCCTGACCATGTCGAAGTTGCGGGCCAGCCGCATCCGGCCGGGCCGTCGCACCTTCGTGCCGGAGAACGCGCTGCGGACCTCGGTGGCGAGTTTGTCCATCAGCTGCCGGACGACCTGCTCCACGATCCGCCTGGCCAGCCGCAACACCTGCGGGTTCATCAGGTGCTTGGTCCGTAGCACCGCCTTGAGCAGTGCGGGATTGGGTTCGATGCGCGCCAGCACGGCCGGGTCGGTCACCACGTCATGGATCTCGTAACGCTCGACCGCGTCGCGGTGCAGTCGTTCGACGGTCTCCTTCGGGAACAGCCGGGCGATGTCGTCCAGCCAGTCGAAGGTGGTCAGCACCGATTCGCCCGTCCCGCCGTGCCGTACGCCACGCCGGCGCAGGTCCTCGTCGCGGCCGTAGAGCCAGTCCACGGCCGCGTCACGGGCGGCGGCCTGCGCGCCGAGCCCCTGCCCACCGAGGCACGCGCCGCCCGGCTCGCCGAGCAGCAGGCGCCACCGTTCAAGAGTGGGGTCGGTCATGATGCGATCAGTCCCTCCCGGCGCAGTGCCGCCTCGACCCGCTCGTCCAGTGCCCTACCCGCGGCCACCAGCTCCGGCGCCGCGTCCAGCCGCATCAGGTCCCATGCGAATGCGCCGCCGGCGCGCCGCTCGACCAGGCGGGTGGCGATGAGGTGGCGTTCGCGAGGCGGGAAGAAGCCGAACGCCTGGCGCAGCGCGGGCAAGGCCACCAGGAAGTCGTGATCGGTCATCTCTCCGACCAGGTCGTCGAGCAGCTCCAGCATGCCGGCGGTGTGCAGCACCTCCTCCCGGGCGAGCGCGAACAACCCGGCCAGCCAGTCACCGGCCGACGCGGGGACGAACGCGCCGCGCACCGCCCGGGCGGGGTCCGCGGCAGCCGTGCCACGCAGTGACCAGCCCAGACCCAACGACGCTCCACGCAGGTCGGGTGGCGCGTCCTGACAGGCGGCGAGCCGGTCGGCGACGCCAAGCGCCGCCTGCGTGTCCAGTCCGAGCGACGGGCCCGCGTGCCTGAGGGCGTCGCGGACGGCGGTCATGGCGTTGATGCGCTGAAGGTCGGCCGGTGCGGGGCCGCCACGCACACCCTCGGCCAGCCACAGCGCCCGGCGGGTGGCGGCCTGGACGACCCTGCCCACGGTGGTGCTGCCGCCGGTGCGGAACAGGTCGTCGTGGCGCCACATCGCCAGGGCGACGGCGAGGGTGCGGCCCAGCGATCCCAGATCGGCCGCCCCGCCGACGGCCCGCGCCAGGTCGTCCAGCACCTGTCCGGTCAGTTCACCGATGCCGCACAGCGCCGTGTCGAACAGGACGTCGGCCAGCTGGTCCAGGTCCGCTCCCGGAATCCGTTCTGCGAGGGCGGCAGCCGCCGCCTCCTGCGGATCCACGCCGTACCCGCCGGCCTCGATCAGTGCGGGCAGCCGGTCGTCGGACTCCGTCAGCGTCCATCGTTCGACCAGTTCCGGACCCCCGGCCAGGCGGGGTCCCGAGGTGCGTACCACGCCGGGGATCCGCAGCACCCGCAGCCGGTGCAGCAACCGGCTGCGCTCGCGGCCGGCTTCCTCGCCAAGGTCGAGCCGTTCCTCACCCGGGCCGCCCAGCACCGCGAGAACCGCGTGGACCAGCGGTGGCAACGGAGTCGAGCGATGCAGACGGCCCACCCGATCGCCGCTGAGGGCCGCGATCATCTCCACGATGACGGGGTGATTGCCGGCCTGCAGCGGGCCACGGGTCGCCCAGGGCAGCGGGGCCTCGATCGCCTCGTTGACCAGCGCACTGGCCAGGCCGTCCAGCACGTCGACCCGGGCCGGATGCGGATGACCGCGCATCAACGCGATCCCGTCCGCGGTGGCCCGAGCGGCGATCAGGTCCGCGGTGGACACGGGCTGACGCCGGGCACGCAGCCGGGCCGTCACCGCCTCGGTGAGCCTGCGGGCGGCGTCGGCGGGACCGGACTCCCACAGGTGCTGGTAGTAGCCCGGCGACGGCATGCCCGACTGGTAGCCGTCGAAGGCGTCCAGCCGCCGGAACGAGTACGGCACCAGGTAACTGCCGACGACCGCGTCCGCGGGCGGCCGCGGCACCTCCGGCCAGTTCCGGTCGCCCTGCTCGGTCAGCCGGATCAACGCGGGGCGGTGGAAGCCACCCGTGACCACGACCACCGGCCTGTCGCCCGCGTCGGCGACGGCGGCCCGGATCCACTGCGCCATGTACGCCTCGCGGGCCATGTCGTCCGAACCGGTCCGCGTGTCGCCGCGCACGAGGTCGAAGTAGGTGGCCAGCCGTTCCGCCAGCCCGTCGGCCGGCTCGATCTCGAACAGGTGGTCCCACAACGCGTCCACGTTGTCCACCGAGAACGTACGGCACAGCCGCCCGGTCACCTCGCTGTAGCGGGCCTCCGCGTCGGCGTAACGGTTGCGGACCTCGGCCAGCGCCGGATGCCAGGCGGGCAGGTCGATGAAACGCAGCTCGGAGCCGACGTCGTGGCCCGCGGTCAGCGCCGTCCACTCCGGGGAGTAGTCGCACAGCGGCGTCCATGAGCCGTGCCGCCGTTCCGAATCCCGATAGCTGGTGTAGACCGCGATCGGCAGCTCGTGCCCCAGCAGGAGCTCGTCCATCCTGTGGTTCATGTCCGCCGGGCCCTCGACCAGCACGTACGCGGGCCGTACGGAACGAATGGTGTCGGCGACCAGCCGGGCGCAGGCGGGGCTGTGGTGCCGCACGCCGAGGAACGTGACCGCCATCGTCAGCCCGGCAGCAGATGACGGGCCTCGTACAAGGCCTTCCACTGGTCCCCGGACCGCCTCTGCTCCAGATATCTGCGGAGTTTCGCCAGGTCCTCCGGGTTGTCCTTGGCCGCCGTGCCGGCCAGGCAGGAGACAAGGTCGGCGGCGTCGCCGGGCTCTCCGCGCAGGAACCACCCGCGCAGCCCGACGGCATGCGCGACCGAGACGGCCTCGGCGGTGCTCATCACTCCCGACAGGCGGTCGGTGGCGTCACCGCGCGCGGTCTGCCCCTCGCGCAGCTCCCGGAACGCGGTGACCAGGACCTCCAGCACGTCGCGCCGTGGCGGCGCGCCGACGCCCGACCGCTTCAGGAGAGCGGTGGCCTCCGCCTCCACCAGCAGCAGCTCGGTGTCGAAGTCGGCGATGGGGAAGACCGTCTCGAAATTGAACCGGCGCTTGAGCGCGGCGCTCATCTCGTTGACGCCGCGGTCGCGCGTGTTGGCGGTGGCGATGACGGTGAACCCCTCCCGGGCGAACACCATCGCCTCCGGACCGGTCAGCTCCGGTACGGCGAGCACGCGGTCCGACAGCGGCGACAGCAGGCAGTCCTGCACCTCCAGCGGGCATCGCGTGATCTCCTCGAAGCGCACCACCTTGCCCTCGGCCATGCCGCGCAGCAGCGGAGCGGCCACCAGTGACCGGGTGGACGGGCCCTCGGCGACCAGCAGCGCGTAGTTCCACGAATACTTGATCTGGTCTTCCGTGGTGGCCGCTCCGCCCTGGATGGTGAGCGTCGAGGTTCCGCTCACCGCCGCGGCGAGCAGCTCGGACAGCAGCGACTTCGCCGTGCCCGGCTCACCCACCAGCATCAGCCCGCGGTTGGTCGCGAGCGTCACCAGGGATCGGTCGATCAGTGAAGGATCACCCACGAACTTGCGGCTGATGCCCAGCTTCTCGTCCCCGAGGACGAAGCGCCGGGCCGCACGCAGGCTCAACGCCCAGCCGGGCGGCCGGTCGTCGGTGTCGTTGTCCCGCAGCCGGGCCAGCTCGCCGGCGTAGCGGATCTCGGCCGGGGGCCGCTGGACGTGTTCGTTCATCGGGTGATCTCCCGCAGGTCTCGCAGGATCTCGGAGACGGTGATCGGATCGAGGCCGTCGAGGGACACGCCCATCAAGGTCTGCTCGTCGGCGACGTCGAGGTAGCCGACCGAGATGCCCGGATCGAGACCGATCGTGATGGTCCCGCCGCCGGGTACGTCCCGTTCGATCCAGCCCTGCCAACCGGCGTCCTGCGGCGCGCCTCGCCGCCAGCCACGCCGTTCCAGACCGACCACCTTGACGGTGGGGACCTTGGCGGAGCCGATCTCGGCCAGCAGCGTCTCGTCCAGGTCGTATGTCTCCCGGCCCAGTTGCGGGAACGGCTGCAGGATCTCGTAGTCGGCGAACACCTCGGCCCAGGCGGCCAGGCTCTCCGTCAGCTCCAGCGGGTGCGCCACCCCGACGACGGCCTCGTCGGGCAACGTCAGCGTGTCGTCGTCGACATCGGCGAAACTGCGGTCCTCGGCCACGCGCAGGGCGCCCGTGAGCCGGCCCGAGGGATCGTAGAGCCCCCACACCAGCCGCCGCACGATGTGCCAGAGCAGCGGGTGGCCGACGAGCAGCCGCTTGAACTCCGCACCGCTCCAGCGGCGCCGGTTCACCATGGCCTGCTCCAGCCGGCGGATGTTGTCCGCGGCCACGGCGCGCACGTCCTTCTTCAGCCCGGCGAACCGCTGGTAGGCGGCAGGCGCGAGCTCCGGATCGTCGTTCGCCCCCGGCTTGGGCAGGTTCTTGAGCCGCTTCCCCGCGGCGTCGGCCACGTAGGGCTTGAGCTGCTCGTCGAAGCCGACGACGAACTGCCTGCGGCCGTAATCGAGGGTCAGGCTGCCGTCGGCGGACAGCCCGAAGTCCGGCACCAGCCGGTCGGCCAGTTCCTGCGGCGTCAGGCCGAGCTCCGCGGCGACCTCGTCCATCTTCTGCCTGGCCCGGTTCTTGAGCCCGCTGAACTTGACCTTCTCGGCGATGCCGTGCAGGTGCATCAACGCGACGTCGGAGCCGATGGAGGCCAGCAGGTCCAGACCCGCGACCGCACGCGCGTGTCCCCCCTCACCGGGCCAGGTCCTGATCAGCGGCGTCAGCCGCCGGACGGTCTCGTCGTCGCCGAGCAGTCCCAGCGCGTCCATCACCCAGCTCTCCTTGGACGGGTAGCCGGCCGCCTGCCAGCGCTGGAACAGCGCCCAGCCGAAGTCCGCGAGGCTGCGGCTGTCACAGGCCTCCTTGACCAGGGCGAGACCGGCGTACGGATCACCGGGCCGGGAGATCGCCAGCATCGTCATCACATGGCGGACCGCCTCGGGCGGCAGCGCACCCGCGTCGCCGCGCAGGTGGATCGGCGTCAGGATCGCAACCTCCGCCCATTCGGGCAGCACGGGCATCTTGCCGGGCAGCGCGTCGAGCGGGTCGGCCGCGAGCAGGTCGGCGACCGCGGACTCGGCGACGGGGCCGTAACCCTCGGCGGCCTCCGCCACAGCGTCGCGGGCACCGCCCGCGGCCAGCACCGCCAGAGCCTGCTCCGCCTGTCGCCGGGCCACGCCGGGCTTGCCCAGGGCCGGCGGGATCAGTGCCCCCGCGGCCGCCTCGGGGTGGCGGGCCAGCCACGCCAGCGCGGTGGCGCGCACCGACTTCAACCGGGCCAGCCACTCGGCCATCAGCACGGCGATCTCCGGGCCGGCGAACGGAAGCAGCGCCGGAGCGACCGCCACGGGGCTGCGCCGGGCGCTGTCCAGCACCGCGGGCAGCGCCGCCAGCTCGAACCTGGCGACCACCCTCGGCATCCATTCGGAGGTCCCCCACAGGTCGGCCGGGCGCCACTTCTCGATCAGCGGTCCGGCCAGCTCCTCGGGCCCGGCGACGAACAGGGCGATCTCGTCGTGCCACTGGGCCCTCCGGCCGTCGGCGATCTGGGCGGCGATCTCTTCCCAGCTCTGGTACCAGGCCCGATCCCATGAATCGTGCCCCGGCCGGACGGAACGCCAGTTGTCCCGCTCGCCCGGCGCCCACACCACGGCCGGCTCGTCGGCGCACACCAGGTCATTCACGACGACCGGCTTGCGGGCCGTACGCGGACGGGTCCAGGGCGGGGTGACCAGCACCTCGGGCAGGGCCTCGACCGGAGCGGTGGCGACGGTCGCAGCCGTTGCGATCCTGTTGATCCGCTCCGCGGTGGCATCACCGACGGTCGCGATCACCTTGGCCACCAGGTCGGGATGGGCCAGCACGTGGGCGCGCAGCAGCAGGTCCGCGACCTTGCCACCGTGGGTGGCCAGCATCCGCATCGCCCGGCGCGGGAAGCGGGCCGCCGCGCGCAGGAGAGCCGTCTGGGTGTACTTGTGCTCGATCCGGTCGAGAAGTGCTCGCATCGCCGCGTCGCCGGGCAGTTCGGCGAGCATGTCCAGCAGCCGCCGGCGGCTTTCCGCGTCGGAGACCTCGTCGAACCACCCGGCCAGCACCGGCACGGCCGCGCCACCCATGCCGTCGACGACTGTGGCGAGCAGAGCGAGGGAGTCCGTCACCCAGTAAGTCGGCACGTGGTTCGCGATGAGCGCCGCGTGCTCCGGCGTGCTGATCGCGGCGACCAGGTTGAAGGCGAGATGCGGGTTGACGCGGCTCACTTCGGCGCAGTCGGTCGTGACCCAGTCCACTTCGGTCGGCGCCAGGTAGGAAGCCGCCACCCGATGGTGGAGCCCGCCTTCACGGCTCACCGCCAGCGCCGCGACGACCTCGGCATACTCGGCCTCCGATGCGGCCGAGAGGACGGCACGGACCCGCGCGGCGAGCTCCGGCCGATTCCAGCCGTACCAATGCTGGTGGGGATCATCGGCAGCAAGTCGTTGAACTCGCAGCGTGTGCCCGTCGGACCCGAAACCCAGCGAGACCAGTTCGGTCACGGCCACCGCCGCGAACACCAGGCCGCGTTCGACCAGCCAGGCCTCGGCGAACAGCGGCAGCGACGTCCGAACGTCCCATGGCAGGGACGCGGCCACCACGTGGGCGACCACCGCGGCGCCCAGCGGTGGGGCGGCGGGCTCCCCGGCCAGGTACGCCGCGCCCGCGGCGGCGAGCTCCGGGTCGGAACACCTTGCCAGCGAGTCGAGGATCGACTGCCGACGCTCGTCCAATCTCGCAGCGAGTTCCTTGGGCGCGCCCGCGTCCAGCCTCTTCACGGCGACCTTCACTCCACCCCGCCGCGGATGAAGAGCGCGCAGCCAAGCGGCCGGCATCGTCAGCCGGTCCTCATCCCCGGCGCTGTCGATCCCCGCCGGGGCGGTCACCGGCGCGGCGACCGCTTCGTCTTCCGTGTAGCCCTTGCGTAACTTCTCCGCCACCAGTTTGTCGGCCGCCGCCGCGGCGGCGGCAGCGGAGTCGAACGACTTCACCTGCGCCTGACCGGCTGCGCCCATCCGCCCATACCGAATGTTCAGCTCCGTACCGTTCTGGCGCACTTCCCAGAACTTGGCCGAACCGCCGCCGACATAGGTCAGCATCCGATCTGCGCTCATGCCGATACCTCCACGGTGTGCTTGATGTAGGGCTCGTCGTTCAAGCGACACGACGGAGTGACCGCGCCGGCTCGGATGCCTCATCCTCGTGATCGCCAGCGGCGAGTATTGCGCGCAAGACCGACAAATTGGCGCGCACCGCATTGCCACGGATTCACAGCGCGGAACCTGACATGCAGGCTGCGGGGCTCAGGCCCAGGCCATGACCAGTTGCGTGTGCTGCTTTCGGAAAATCCGGCCGACAGCTGGATGCGGCACTGTGGCGTCGGCGGGGTGGAGGCTGAAGGCCGGCCCGGGGTGGTGGCGCCAGGTGCGATCCCAGACCTTGATCTGGTCACGGAGCGGGCGGGCGAGCTCGGCGCCGTGGCGGCCGTGTCCGTATACCCCGAGCTCGTAGTGCACCGCCGCGGTCGCATGTGGCTGGGCGTCGCGAAGGGTGAGGTAGGCGAAGCTGTCGCGGGAGATGAGGGCCGGGCAGTACCAGCGCAGGGCGGTCTGGACGAGATCGCGGTCACGATCGGGGTCCTGCCAGATCATGCCGAACCTGTCCTCGACGGTGGCCAGCCACAGGTTGAGGGTGTCGAACGGCTCCCCTCTGCCGACCTCGACGCCGGTCCACAGCTCGGTGCGCGGCTCGACCAGCGCCCGGCCGAGAGCGTCGATGTCGAGTTCGGGGCCGTCTTCGATGGTCAGCTTGACCGCTCCGTCGGCGAGGACGGCTTCCCGGTCCTTGTACGCCCCGGCGCCCTGCATGGGGATGAACCCGCACACGGTGGCGTCCAGGCCCTGGAGCCGGTCGCCGTCGCGGACGAAGGTGATGGACCTGGTGATCGTGGCGAAGCGCAGGGGAACCACCATCCGGCCCTCCGGGGCGAGCAGCCGCCCCCAGGGGCAGTCCCAGGCGCCGGCGGTCACGAGGATGGCGTCGTACGGGCCGTACTCGTCGGCGGCGTGCTCGGCGTCCCCGAGAACGACCTTGACCTGGGGATATCCGGTGTCGGCCAGGAAACGGGCCGCCCGCTCGGTGACCCACGGATCGATGTCCACGGTGACCACGAAGCCGTCCGGTCCGACGATTTCGGCGATGAGCGCGGCGTTGTAGCCGCCGGAGCCGATCTCCAGGACTCGCGCGCCGCGGGTCAGCCGGGCGGCCTCCAGCATCTCGGCCTGGAGCCAGGGCGCGCTGATGGAACTGGTCGCCCTGCCGTCGGGGTCGCGTTTGGTGACGACGACATCCCGGGCGGAGTAGGCGGCGTCGAGCGGCGCCTCCGGCGCGAACCTTTCCCTGGGGACCTTCGTGAAGGCTGCGGCGACCTCGGGGGAGCGGATCGAACCCCGCTCCCTGAGCGCGGCGACCAGGTCGGCACGCAGGCGATCGGCGGACTCCGGTGAACGAGCGTCGGCGGTCACTCGCGCGACGTTAGCGAAAGACCCCTATATCCAGCGCGGTTTCGGCTGCGCGCGGGCCCCGCGATCTCTCGCAATCCGGGTGACAGGTCCGGCAAAATCCGTTAATTTCGCCCTCCCGTCCTCACCTTTACCGGAAGTTAAGACATGGTCACCGCCTTCCGCGCGACGATCGCGTTCGGCCTGCTAGCGGGCTTCTACGTGCTGGTCGCCGCCGTGTTCGGGGCCGCGGTGCTCGTCGACGTCGCCGTCCTGCGGCACGTCACCGCAGGCTCGCTGAAGATCGCGATCGTGCTCACCCTGGCCGCCCTGGCGCTGCTGCGCGGCCTCATCCTGGTCAACCGCCGCGGACGCCAGGAGGAGCCGGGCGTTGCGGTCGGCCGCGGGGATGAGCCGGTGCTCTGGCAGACGGTCGAGGGGCTGGCCGCACGGGTGGGGACCCGCCCGCCGGACGAGATCCGGCTGGTCGCCGAGGTGAACGCGGCGGTGCGGGAGGACACGAGCTGGCTGGGACTGCGGGCGGGTCGGCGCATCATGTACGTCGGCCTGCCCCTGTTGATGACGCTTTCGGTGGACGAGATGCGCGCGGTGCTGGGACACGAGCTCGGCCACTACAGCGGTGCGCACACGCGGCTGGGCGCACCGGTGTATCGCGGCAGGATCGCCGTGCTGGCGGCGGTCGCCTCCCTGCGGAACCACGCCTTCATCCAGAAGCTCTTCTCCTTGTACGCCAGGCTCTTCCTGCGGGTCTCCCAGGCCGTCTCCCGACGGCAGGAGCTGGAGGCCGACCGGTTCGCGGCCGCCGTCGCGAGCCGTGAGGCCGCCGGGAACGCCCTGCGCAAGGTGCACGGCACGGCGGACGTCTGGAACCTGTTCATGGAGCGGTACGTCGGCATGACCGGCATGGCGGGCAGCCGTCCGGCCGACCTGTTCGGAGGCTTCCATGCCCTCGCCGATGCGCATCGGACGGAGATCGCTCAGGCGGACGAGGGCGGCGAGGAGGCCGGGCCGTACGACTCCCACCCGAGCCTGCCGGAGCGGCTGGCCGCGATCGCCGTACTGCAGGACGTCCCGCACGCCCGCGACCCGCGCCCCGCGCTGGCGCTCCTGCGGGACCCCGCCGTCGCCGCGCGCGCTGTGGAGCAGACCTTCTGGACGGAGGAGGCGCTGAAGCTGCGCCCGCTGCCTTGGGAGGAGATGGTCGCCCAGGGCATGTACATGGGCGTCAATGACGAGGCGCTGCAGGACCTGTCAACCGCGGGTCAGCGGGTCGCGGGCGGGCCGGAGCCGTCCCTGGACGCCGCCCTGGAGGCGCTGGCCCGGGGCCAGGCCGCCGCCCTCCATGAGGAGCTCGTCCGCCTCGGGTGGCGGCCGTCGCCGGACCTGGTGGCCAAGGTCCTCGCCCGCGCCGTCGAGGGCGTGCTGATCGGCAGCGGCAGGGCCCGGTGGACGCTGTCGTGGACCGGGCCCGCCACCTTGCGCGACACGACGGGCGCGGAGGTCGACGTCGAGGAGTACGCGGCCCGGGTCGCCGCCGATCCCGCGCAGGTGCCAGGCGTGCGCCAGTGGTTCGCCCAGATAGGCGTGTCGCTGAGGCCGCAGGCGCCCGTCACCTCCTGACGCCGGCCGAGAGCCGGGACAGGGCGTCCAGCGCGTGTTGTAGTGCTGTCCTCGGTCGGCGTCCGGGGGCGGCACGCCGTCTTTTCCTCCCTGCCGGCCGATGACGTCCCGGCCGGTGGTGTACGGGCTGCCTCCGAGTGAGGTTTTGATGTACGCAGGCGCCAGGCCATGCGCGGGTCATAGTGTCGGAGCGTCATGAGTGACTCTGCGTCCTACCTGGCCTACGTCGCCTCCGTACCGCGCCTTCGTGCTGCGGCAGGCGCATTGCTCCGAGACCACGAGGGGCGGGTGCTTGTCGTGCACCCGGTCTACAAGGACGACTGGGACATCCCCGGCGGAATCGTCGAGGCAGGGGAGTCCCCCGTCGGTGCCTTGCTCCGTGAATTGCGGGAGGAGCTGGGCATAGCGCCGCCGGTGGGTCGGCTCGCATGTGTCGACTGGGTGCCACCGGCACCGCCCTGGGACGCCGGGCTGATGTTCGTCTTCAACACAGGCGTGCTCACCGATTCCCAAATCGCGGCGCTCCGCCTGCAGCCCGAGGAGCTCGACGAATACGCATTCGTTCCTCCCGCAGACCTGACCAAGCTCTTGCCGCCGGGCCTGGCGCGAAGGATGAACGCAGCGATCTTGGCGGCGGACGCCGGCCGGACCGCTTATCTGGAGGACGGCCTCAGCCGCCTGCTCCCGTAGCTCGGACCCACGCGCGGGCTTGTAGCTTGGCGTCGCTGTTGCGGCCGGCGAGCACCACGGTAGCCAGGCAGTGAAGTGGCCGGTCTCGACCCGCCACGGCCCCAGAGCCCGTGAACCAGACGTGCGGATTCCGGGGATGGATTTGTAGGGGTTCGCGTCCTTACGCGGTGCCGGTGTACAGGGTGGCGAGGCTGCCGCACATGACATTCGATGAGCCGATCCACAGGATCGTGAAGCGGTAGCCGTTGCTTCTCCTGATGACGGCGTCGGCGCAGAAATCGGGACGGATCTCGTCAGGTGCGAGTCCCGTGGGGACGTCGAACGGCAGCCTCCTCAGCAGCCAGCAGACTCCGCTGTCGACCAGCGCGTCCAGGTCCCCGCGGACGACAGCGACCATGCCGATCGACCATGGGGCGTTGTCGTGGTGGTACACCCCGATCGCCAAGTGGTCGGTCTCATAGGCGCACTCCGCCGCGTCGTTGACCGCGTTCACCCTGGTGATGAACCGCTCGAGCCCGCCACGGAACTCTCTGAACTCCTGGGAGCGCCCTTCGGGGATGAAACCGAGGACGTCCTCGGCCAGGCCCGCGATGCTGATGCAGGGGTTCTGTGTGATCACACTGACCCCGTCCGCCGACGGGAAGTCGGGGAGTTGGGACCTCGTGATGGGTCCCGGAGTGGGGCAGACCGGGCCCTTGGGTTTCTTGGACGTCTTCGGCTCCTGAACCTGCCCCTTCTCGGTCTCCGCGGCGTTCGAGCCTCCCCCGAACTCCTCGTCCAGACATGCTGTGCTGAAAAGGGAAAGCGACAGGAGAACGATCAGAAACCTGCATGTAATGGAACGACCAGCGGCGAACGCTGAAATGCGAGATCGACGATGCATCCGGCTTCCCTCACCAATGTCTGGTAGTCACCCCGGCCTGCTTACCGCCGTCACATCTTCATTCAGATCGACCGGCGGAGCGACGTTCCGGTTCGCTCAGCGGACCGTTGCCGGTCGTGATCTCAGCGGAAGCCGCGCCAGGACGGGTGGGAAATCGTTCGGTCTCGCCCTTCAGCGGTTCGGCGCCGGCGCGTTCGAAATCACGCTCCGGCAGGTCGGCCGCTCGCGTTCGCGGCGCTTCGCGTCATCGAGGATCGCCGAAAGCGGCACTGGGGCAGCCGTCAGATGTGGCGCCAGCGGAGGGGGGTGCCGCGTCCGGCGGCGATGACGAGCCCGGCATGGGCGGTGAACGTGGTGCCCGGCACCGCTTCCGCCCGGCTCTCCCATTCGGGGTCGTCCCGCACGGGCGGGGGAAGCCGGGTCAGCAGACGGCCCTCGGAGTCCAGCGCGAAGAGCCTGCCGTTCATGCCGCCGAGGGCGACGGCGCCTCCCGACGAGCCGGCGGGCTCCCAACCGCCGCTGCCGAACGGCTGCCGCCACAACTCGCCGGAGGACGTGGCCACCCAGAACGTGCAGTCGGCCACGGCCAGGCCGACCGCGGACTCGGGCGCGGGGCCGACCTCCCGCCATCCCGGCTCGTCGTGGTGCAGGAGCCGCCCGTCATGTGTGACGCCGTACAGACCGACGGCGAGGCCGCCCGCGGCCTCGCGCGGGACGGCCAGGCCGCGTACGCCCTCGGCGGGGCCGACGGGCCGCCAGGGCAGGTTCTGGCCGCACAGCTCCCGGGCCAGCAGCGTGCCGTCCGCGCTCACCGCGTACAGCGTCCGGCCGAGCACCGCGAGCGCCCGCAGGTCGGCCGGCGGGCCGATCACGTCCCAGCGCCCGCCGTCGGCGGTGGCCGACAGCCGGTCGATCACGTTGCGGGTGATCCGGTCGACGACTGGGTCGTGCAGGCCGTTGCCCCAGTTCACGGTCGCCGCGGTGAAGACGGTGCCGAGACCGCTGGTGAACACGCCCATGGTCGCCATGCCACCCTGGCCGTACGCGCTCCAGTGCCGCAGGTCCGCGGTGGCGAGGATGACGAACGACGGCGGGGTGCCGTCCCCGCCGGTCGCCCGGGGGACTCCGCCGACCTCCGCGAACTCGGCGGCGTCGGTCTCGTAGCCCAGGCAGCCCTCGCCGAACTTGTCGCCGTCGGTCAGCCCCGTCCCCTCGAACACCCAGTGCGCCGCGAAACGCGTCGTGTACGACTCCTCCAGCATGCGCGGCATGTGCGGCCCCCAGGCTCCCGCGCCCGCCCGGAAGCTCACCCCGGTCAGCGCGTTTTCCGGGCGGTTCACCGGCGCCGCCGACCACTCGACGGTCGTCTGACGGGGGTCGGCGGCGGTCATGGGATCGGTCACCGCGTCGCGGTGGCAGACCATGGTGCGGCCGCCGTCCTCCAGCCTGATCTGCCACCAGCAGGTGTTGCCGGAGAAGAACGCGACGTTGCCGCCTCGCCGTACGAACTCCTCCACCGCGTCGCGCATCCCGAGCGACCAGTACTCGTCGTGCCCGTTGACGATCAGCAGCCGGTGCCGGGACAGCAGGCCGAGGCCGCCGTGCAGGCCGAGGCCGCCGTGCAGGTCGAGGTCACTGTGCAGGTCGAGGTCACTGTGCAGGTCGAGGCCATCGTCCAGGTCCAGGTTCGAGCAGTACGCGACGTCGTAGCCGCCGCGGCGCAGCCAGCGCATCAGCCCCTCCTCCCAGCGTTCGGGAGGAGGCCCGCCGCCGGGCCGGTCGAAGGTCACCCGTGCGGCTCGCGTGGGCGACTCGGTCCAATAGATGCTCTGCCCCGGTTCCCCCGCCCTGTTGTACGCCTGCCAGGTGGTGAAGGGGACGCTCACCAGCACCGGCGAGCTGGGCACGGCCTGCCGCACCACGAAGTGGACCTCGTTGTCCGGGCATGGCGCGCTCCCGGGCAGTCCGAACGGCCACGGCTCCTCCGGCCCGAAGCGCGCCCGGTAGAGCGAGCTGCGCCAGCCGGTGGGGATGTCCAGCTCCCATCGAGGCGCGGAGGCGCATCCCTCGAACACCACCCGGTCGTCGGTCGCGTCGGTCACCACCACGGGCGCCGGGCGGTCGAGGACGAAGCCGAGCGAGGCCCCCTGGACGCAGGATGTCGAGGTGGCGTAGGCGCGGACGGTCATCGGACGGCCGCTTCGACGAGGAGGGACTCCAGTTCCAGCAGATAGCGCTCCATGTCAGGACGGGACAGATACCGGGTGTCGGCGGTGAGCGAGACGCCCTCCGTGGTGAGGTGGACGCAGAACCGGCAGTTCAGCTTGTCCTGGCTCATCGGCCAGGTCACGGACGTCCGCGCCAGCTCCGCGGTGATCTCGGCCGGATCGCACCGGGCGGGTCCGGGGTCGGCGAAGCGCATGTCGTTGAAGCAGCAGTACGGGTGGACCGGCTCGCCGCGCTCGGCGCCTACCGACGCGGTGATCCGGTTCCGGTCGGCCGGGTCGTGGTAGGCGCTGCGGTAGGCGCGCAGCGCGGCCGGTCCGGCGGCCCGCAGCAGGCCGGCGAAGGACGCCCCGCGGCGGTCGAGCGTGAACAGCCCCTCCTGTGACATCGTGGCGACGATGTCCGTCGTGTCCCGCCGGAATCTGTTGGCCGAGATCGGCAGCACCGCGCACGTCTCGTGGCCGGTGAACCGGCCGACCAGCTCGGTCACGGCGGTCAGCAGCACGGTCGAGGTCGAGGCGGCATGCGCGGCGGCGATCGAGCGGACGGCGAGCTCCAGGGCGGGGGAGCGCAGCAGCGCCCGCCACACGGGCGGTCCGGCCGGAGAGCCGCTCGGCGTGGAGAACATCGTCGGCGGGATTCGCCGATATTCGCGCTCCCAGTGCGCCGCCGCCGTCTCCGCCGCCCGCCGACCCTCCGCACCGGCCTGCCGGCGCGCGAGATCGAGCGGCTGCGGAGCGCCGGGTCGCCGGACATCAGGACCCCTGAGCAGCAGCATCCGCAGGTCGCGCAGCGCGACCTCCGCGCCGAGCCCGTCGGCGGCCAGATGGCAGAAGACCAGCACCACATGGGCGACCCGATCGCCGTCGAGGACCAGCGCCACCCGCACGGGCCATTCGCCGAAGTAGTCGAACGGCCGCGCCGCCAGCTCGCCCAGGACCCGGTCGGGGTCCTCGGTCGTGACCTCGACCGGCAGCCGGCCCTTCTCCGCCAGCCGCTGGTACGGCTCGGCCCGCCCGAACGGCTCGGCCGGCCTCGTGCGAAACGCGTCGCTCATCGTGGTGCGCAAAGCACCGTGCCGCTCCACCAGGGCGGTCAGCGCCGCGCACACCTCGGCGACGGTGCGGGAACCCGGCACCTTCAGCACGCGGCCGAAATTGAAGTAACGATCGTCGGGGGCCGTCCGCACGATCGCCTCCCAGATGGCCCGCTGGCCCCACGTCAGCGGTGCAGTGAGCGGCGCGGAGCCCGGCCCGGCGAACTCGACGTGCGGCATCCGGCCGGTCATGTTCACCGGGAGGCCAGGGAAGCCAGGTGCGCGGCCAGCCGGTCGAGATCGTCCAGCAGGCTCATGCCGTCCTCGCTCAGATCGAACTCCACGCCGAACTCCGACTCGATCGCGTCGATCAGCCGCAGCATCGTGATCGACGTGACGCCCAGGGCCGACAGCGGCACGGTCGCGGCCAGCACCTCGTCGGCGGTGACGGCGCCGTCGGACGACTCCGCGACGAGTTCCGCCAGCCTCTTCTTGGTCATTTCAGCTCCTCGGCGAGGCGTTCCGCCTCCTCGTCCGACATCTGGTCGAGCTCGGCGATCAGGAGTTCCTCGACCGCCCGGGCCAGCCCACCGACCGTGGGATGGGTGAACAGCGTGCGGATCGGCAGCTCCAGGCCGGTCGTGCCGCGCAGCCGGGCGACGATCCGCACGGCGAGCAGCGAGTGGCCGCCGAGCGCGAAGAAGTCGTCGTGAATCCCGGCCTTCTCGACGCCGAGCACCTCGCCGAAGACCTCGGCCACCAGCTCCTCGGCGTCGGTGCCGGGTGCGACGTACGCCTCCCGGTGCGCCTGCGGGGCGGGCAGCGCGGCCCGGTCCACCTTGCCGCTCGGTGTCAGCGGCAGCCGGTCGAGCCGTGCCCAGGCGGTCGGCACCATGTACGGCGGAAGCGCCGCGCCGGCGAAGTCCGCCAGCTCGGTGAAGTCGGCGGATCCGGTGATGTAGGCGGCCAGCGTGTCGCCGATCGCGACGACCGCGGCCTCGCCCACCTCGGGATGGGCCAGCAGGCGCGCCTCGACCTCGGCCGGTTCGATGCGGAACCCGCGTACCTTCACCTGGTCGTCGAGCCGGCCCAGGAACTCCAGCTGCCCGTCGGGCCGCCACCGCACCCGATCGCCGGTGCGGTAGACGCGCTCGCCGTACAGGTCGGCGAACCGCTCGGCGGTCAGCTCCGGGCGGCCGAGGTAGCCGCGGGCCACACCCTCCCCGCCGATGCACAGTTCTCCGGCGGCGCCGGGGGGAGCGAGCCGCCCGGCCGCGTCGAGGACGTGGACGCGGGTGCCTCCGATGGGCCTGCCGATCGGCGGACGCCCGGGTGAGCCGTCCAGCTCGGCGAGCGTGGCGATGATCGTCGCCTCGGTCGGGCCGTAGGTGTTGACCAGCCGCACTCGGTCGCCGAACCGCTCACGCCAGCGGGTCACCGCGGCCTCGTGCACCTGCTCCCCGCCCAGGATGACCAGCCGCAGCTCCGGCGGCCAGGCGATGGACTCGATCTGGTCGACCAGGTGGTGCCAGTAGGCGGTCGGCAGATCCAGGACGGTGACGCCGTCGAGATGGTCGGTGAGCGTCACCGCGCCGTCCGGCAGGAGCGTCAGGCGGGCGCCGGCGGCCAGCGCCGGATAGATCTCCTCGGCGTGCGCGTCGAAGCCGAGCGAGGCGAACTGCACGACCACGTCCTCCGGCCCCAGGCCGTACTCCCGGACCATCCAGGAGACCCTGGCCACGAGGTTGCGATGCTCCACGACCACGCCCTTCGGCGTCCCGGTCGAGCCGGACGTGTAGATCACGTACGCCGCGGCGTCGCCCGTGACCGGCACGGGCGCGGGCGCGCTCCCCAAGACGGAGACGGAGACGGCCTCCGACGTGTACGCCACCGGGACGCCCGGCGGCAGCTTGCCGGCCAAATCAGTGGAGCACAGGTCGGTGGAGGTCAGAACGAGGGAGGCGGCGCTGTCGTCGAGCACGAACGCCAGCCGCTCGCCCGGATGTGCGGGGTCGAGCGGCAGGTAGGCCGCCCCGGCACGCCAGATCGCGAGCAGCGCCGCTATGGCGTCCGGCGTCCTGCCGAGGAGGACGCCCACGATGTCACCGGGGCCGACGCCGCGCGCCTGAAGCAGCGCGGCCAGCTCGTCGGCGCGCGCGTCCAGCTCGCCGTAGGTCAGGTCGTCCACTGCGCAGGAGTCCCGATGCGCGCGTACGGCCGAGGCCACCAGCTCGGGGACATACGGCTCGGGCGCGACGTCGGGCCCTCGGCCGATCTCCATCAGGCGGGCCTCTTCCGCCGCGGTCGTCAGCCGCGGGGGAGCGGCGAAGTCCTGCCGCAGCACCCCCTCCAGCCGCGCCGCCATCGCCTCGATGGTGCCGTGGTCGAACAGCGCGGCGTCGTAGGAGAGCACGACGAGCAACTCGCGCTCGTCCTGCCACGCCTCCAGCATCAGGTCGAACTTGACCTGGTCGAAGCCGTGCGGGAACGGCTCGGCCACCAGCCCGGAGAAGGCGGCCGGGTTGGCGCCGGTGTCCTGGTTGTGCAGGATCGCCATCGTCTGGAAGGCGGGCACACGCAGCCGCTCGAACGGGATGCCCTGGTGCTCGAACGCCGACAGGACCGCGTCGCGGGTCCGCTCCAGCGACTCCCCGAAACTCGGCTGAGCCGCGGCGGTCAGGTCGGCACCAACCAGCAGGACACGGATCAGCAGGACGTCGGCCAGGTAGCCGACCGTCTTCTCGAGCTCGACCCGTTCCCTGCCGGAGGCGACGGTGGCGATCGTGATGTCGCTCTGCCCGCTCTGCGCGGCGAGCACCGTCTGGTAGGCGGTCAGCAGCGTCATGAACAGCGTCGCGCCGTGTTCCCTGCCCCGCTCGACCAGCCGCGCCACGTCCTCGGCGGGGAGCCGGAACGTGTGGAAGCCGCCCTTCCTGGCGGGAGGCGAGGTGCGCGGCCGGTCGGTCGGCAGGTCGAGCGGGGGTGCGCCGGCCAGCCGCTCGCCCCAGTAGGCGACGAGTTCGTCCTGGTTCCGCTCGCGCTGCCATCGGGCGACGTCGCCGAACTGCAGCGGCACCGGGTCGAGCCGTTCGCCGGAGTAGAGCCGGGCCAGCTCGTCCAGCATGACGTTCAGCGACCAGCCGTCGCCGAGGATGTGGTGGAGGACCAGGCACAGGACGTGGTCGCGGGGGCCGAGCCGGATCAGCGTCGCGCGCAGCGGCGGCCGGGAGGCCAGGTCGAACGCCGCGTTCGTGCGCTCGGCGACCAGCGCCTCCGCGTGCGCGACGTCGGCGGCCCCGACCACTTCGACGGGCACGGGCCCCGGCGGCTCGACCACCGCGACCGGGGCGCCGTCGACCTCAGGGAACCTCGTGCGCAGGATCTCGTGTCTGGCGACCAGCGCGGCCAGGGCTCGTTCCAGGGCCTCCGCGTCGAGCGGCCCGCGCAACCGCCGGACGATCCACATGGCGTACGACGCGTCATCCGGGTCGAGCCGGTGCAGGAACCAGAGCCGTTCCTGGCCGTGCGACAGCGGCGCGGGCTCCCCGGCCGGGCGGGGCCGCGGCCCGCCGTCGTCCCCCGCGGCGGCCCGGTCTCCTGCGGCGGCCCCGTCGAGCAGTTCGGCCAGCGCCGCGACGGTCGAGCGGGTGAACAACTCGCGCACCGGGATCCGCACCGGCAGCCTGGCGGCGACCATGGTGGCCAGCAGCGAATGACCGCCGAGCGCGAAGAAGTCGTCGTCCGCCCGGACGTCCTCGGCGCCGAGCACCTCGGCGAAGACGGCGGCCACCAGCCGTTCGGCGTCGGTGCGCGGCGGGATGGCCGCCGATCTGGCGACCCGAGGCTGCGGCAGGGCCTTCCTGTCGACCTTGCCGTTCGGGGTGAGCGGCAGCGCGTCGAGCGTCACGACGGTCGCGGGGACCATATAGCCGGGCAGGTGCGCGGCCACGTGCCGCCGGAGGTCGAACACGTCGCCCTCGGCCGTTGCAGCGCCAGAGCCGCGTTCGGGGATGACGAAGGCCACGAGCAGGTCGTCGCGTACGGCGACCACGGCCTGCCGGACGGCAGGATGCGCTTCGAGCACGGCCTCGATCTCGCCGAGCTCGATCCGGTGCCCGCGCAGCTTGACCTGGTTGTCCGTGCGGCCGATGAATTCCAGTGTGCCGTCCGCCAGCCATCTGACGACGTCGCCGGTGCGGTAGACCCGGAGGCCGCCATGCTGAACGAACCGCTCCGCCGTGAGGCCGGGACGGCCGAGGTAGCCCGCCGCGACGCCGGCACCGCCGATCAGCAGCTCACCGGGCACGCCGATCGGCACCTGGGCGCCTTCCGCGTCGACCACGTGGACGGTGGTGTTCGCGATCGGCCGGCCGATGCTCACCCGTTCGGGCCGCTCGGGCACCTCCCAGGCGGTCGACCAGATCGTGGTCTCGGTCGGGCCGTACATGTTGACGAGCCTGCGTACGCGCGCCCGCAGTTCGGCGGCGAGCGCGAGCGGGAGGGGCTCTCCGCCGGCGAGGGCGACGACCGGCGGGAGGTCGCCCGCGAGCAGCACCCGCCAGCCCGACGGGGTGGCCTGGACGTGGGTCACGCCCGCGTCGGTGATCAGCCGGGCGAGGGCCGCGCCGTCGCGTGCCGTCTCCGCGCCGGCGACGACCACCCTGCCGCCGGTGACCAGCGGCAGGTAGAGCTCCAGCGCGGAGATGTCGAACGACAGCGAGGTGAGCGCGAGCCAGACGTCCGACGGCTCCGATCCGACGCGGTCGCGCATGGCGAGCAAGAAGTTGGTGAGCGCGCGGTGCGGCACCACCACGCCCTTCGGCCGTCCCGTGGAGCCGGAGGTGTAGAGCACGTAGGCGGTGTCGCCGGGTGAGGGTCCGTCGACGGGTGCCGCGCCGGTCAGATCGTCGCCCGAGAGGACGCGGGCGAGGTCGGCGTCGGTGAGGACGAGGGCCGCGCCCGAGTCCTCGATCATGTACTCCACGCGGGCCGCCGGGTAGTCGGGGTCCACCGGCAGGTACGCCGCACCCGACATCGCGACGCCGAGCAGCGAGACGATCATCGCCGGGCCGCGCGACATGCGCACCGCGACCACGCTGCCGCGCCCGACGCCCCGGTCGCGCAGCCGCGCCGCCAGCCCCGCCGCCCGCACGGCCAGCTCGCGGTAGGTGAGCTCCCGGCGGGGTGTGCCTTCGGACACCACCGCGACCGCGTCGGGAGCGGCGGCCACCCGGTCGAGCACCAGGTCGACCAGGGTGAGCGGAGGCAGCTCGGCGGCGGTGTCGTTCCACGCGGCGAGCCTGGCCCGCTCCCGCCCGGTGAGCAGTTCGAGCCGTCCCACGGGCAGCGTGGGGTCCGCGACGGCCGCGGCGAGGAGCACGAGGTAGCGCTCCGTCATCAGCTCGACCGTCTCGTGGTCGAAGAGCTCCTCGCTGTAGATGGCGACGCCGAGTACGCCGCCGTCGTCCTCCGCGTACAGGTCGAGCGACAGGTCGACCCTGGCGGGGTGCCAGCCGAGCGGGAACGGCTCGGCGACCAGGCCCGGCACCGGATCGGCCACGTCGCCGTGGGTGTGCAGCGCGAACATGGTCTGGAACAGCGGTGTCCTGCTCGGGTCGCGTTCCACGCCGAGCACGCCGATCAGCCGCTCGAACGACACGTCCCGATGGGCGAGCGCGTCCAGGACGGCCCGGCGGGTGCGGCGGAGCAGTTCGGCGAAGCTCGGCGAACCGGACAGGTCACATCGGAGCACCATGGTCGTCGACAGGTAGCCGATCATCTGCTCCAGCTCGGTGCTGTCGCGGCCCGCCGAGGGGGTGCCCACGCAGAAGTCCGCCTGCCCGCTGTGCCGGGAGAGCAGCACCTGGTAGGCCGCGAGCAGCAGCATGTACGGCGTGCAGCGCGCCTGCCGGGCCGACTCCGCGACTTCGGCGGCCAGCTCGGGTGGGATGCGGAAACGGACCTCTCCGCCCGCCGTGCCCCGCGTGGCCGGACGCGGCCGGTCGGCGGGCAGCTCCAGGACGGGCACCCCGGACAGCCGCGACACCCACCAGTCCAGGTCAGCCCGGTTCAGGTCAGTGCAGTCGTCGCGGGCGAGCACGTGGTCGCCGTACTGCGGCGGGAGCGTCTCGGGCAGCGCCCGGCCCGCGTAGTGGTCGGCCACCTCGGTCCTGAGCACGTTGAGCGACCAGCCGTCGCCGTTGATGTGGTGCAACACGACGCACAGCACGTGGTCGGCCGGGCCGAGGCGCACCAGCGTGACCCGGAACGGCGGCCGCTCGGCGAGGTCGAACGCGGTATTGGTGCGGGCGCGGACGATCCGCCCGGCCTCGTGTTCCGATTCCGCCGCGACCTGCTCGATCGTCACCGGCGCGGGCGGCTCCACGACGGCCGCCGGCCGTCCGTCGACCTGGACGAAGCGCGTGCGCAGCGCGTCGTGCCTGTCCGCGACCGCGCTGAAGGCGGCTTCGAGGGCCGGGATGTCGAGTTCCCCGCGCAGCCGGTAGGCGTAGGCGGTGTTGTACGAGGGATCGTCGGGGTCGAGTTGGTTCAGAAACCAGAGTCGTTCCTGACCACGGGACAGCGGACCTGTCTTCACGTGCCTACCCCCGGGGCAGGTGGCCTTCTGGAAAGATTCTTAACTGTTCTCGGTTGGCCGCAGTCTTCCACGGATCTTCAGCCACCCGCAAGGCACCGCCGGTGCGCTGCCGGACCGGTTCGACTGAAGGGGGTTGCCCCCCTCGGCGCGCTCGTGTCAGACTGGCGCCGAAATTTAATTAGGAAAGTTTCTTATTAGAAATCCCCGTACGGCCACGCGTGTCCGCGTGGCCGGGTGACCTCTGATCTGGCGATTCTCGTCCTGGCGACTTTCCGGGGGCCGATCGTGAGTATGACTCTTCCCGGCCTGCTTCGACAGCGGGCCGCCGCCGACCCGGGCCGGGTGGCGATGACCGTCCACGGCTCGGGCTCGCTGACCTTCGGCGAGTGGGAGCGCAGGTCGTACGGTCTGGCCCGCGCGCTTCGCGGCCGGGGGATCCGGCGCGGCGACCGGGTGGGCCTCGTGTTCGGCAACGGCGACTGGCTGGACTACGCGGTCGCGTTCTTCGGCGTGCTCAGGGCGGGGGCGGTCGCCGTGCCGCTCTCCGACCGCCTGGCCGGCGGGGACGTCGACGCGATGCTCGCGCACTGCGGCGCCACGGCGGTGCTGCGGCCGGGCGATCTGCCGTACACCGAAGGCGGCGGGGACGAGGATCTCGAACCGGTGGCGCCCGGCGACCCGGCGCAGATCCTCTACACGTCCGGCACCACGGGCCGGCCCAAGGGGGTCGCCGCCACCCACGCGAACCTGGCCTACGGCTGCGGGGGCCGCCGCAGGCCGTTCACCCACTCCACGCACCTCGCGCACGCCTTTCCCGTCGGCACCAACGCCGGCCAGTGGATGCTGGTCAACGCCGTGGACGCGCACCCCGAGGTGGTCACGCTGCCGCGTTTCACGCCCGGCAGGTTCGCCGCGCTGATCGAGCGCTACCGGGCGGGCACGGTCTTCGTGGTCCCCGCCATGGCGATCGAGATGCTCGCCGCCGGGGTGCAGACCAGGCACGACCTGTCGAGCGTGCTGCTGCTCGGCTCGGCGGCGGCGCCGCTGCCGGCGCGGGTCGCGGGCGATCTCGGCGCCGCGTTCCCCAACGCGACGATCACGAACTACTACACCTCGACCGAGGCCGCGCCCGCGCAGACCGTGATGATCTTCGATCCCGAGCGGCCGTCCAGTGTGGGCCGCCCGGTCTCCGGCGGTGCCGTCAGAATCGCCGCGGCGGACGGCGGGGCGCTGCCGCCCGGCGCGACCGGCGAGGTGTGGATGCGGTCGCCGGCCGTCGCCCGCGCCTACTACGGCGACGAGGCCGCCACCGGCGAGGTCTTCCGCGGCGGCTGGGTGCGCATGGGAGATCTCGGCTACCTCGACGACGACGGCTACCTCTACCTGGTCGACCGCGAGAGCGACGTGATCAAGTCGGGGGCCTACAAGGTGTCCACGATCCATGTCGAGGAGGCCGTCCACCGGCACCCCGGCGTCGTCGAGGCGGCCGCTTTCGGGGTGCCGCACCCCACGCTCGGCAAGGCCGTCGCGGTCGCCGTCGTCGGGACCGTCCCGCACGAGGAGCTGCGGATCTTCCTCAAGGACCTGCTGGCCCCGCACGAGCTTCCCGTACGGCTCATCACCCTCGACGCCCTGCCACGCAACCACGGCGGCAAGGTCGACAAGCGCTCACTCCGAGAGGTCGCAGCATGACGCAGGTCTCGTTCGCCCAGCACGGAATGTGGGTCACCGAGCGGACGGGGGCGGGGTCGGCGTACCACATGCCGATCGTGATCCGCTTCGACGGTTCGCCGGCTCCCGATCCCGCCGTGCTGGCCACGGCGTGCGCGAGCGTGGTCGAGCGGCATCCGCTGCTGGGCATGGCCGTACGCGAGCACGACGGCGTGCCGCATCTGGTGCCCGCCACCCGGCCCCCGTGCCTGGAGACGGGCGGGTCGGTGGAGGAGGCCGTCAGGCGTCCCTTCGACCTGGAGAACGGCCCGCTCGTCCGCTTCACGCTCGTCGGCGACACCCTCGTGGTCGTCGCCCACCACCTGGTCTTCGACGGCGGGTCCAAGGACGTCCTGGTCGCCGACCTCGCCGCCTTCGCGGCCGGTGCCGTACCGCCGCCGCTCGAGCCCCTCGACCACGCCGCCGGCCAGCGGGAGCGGGTGGCGGCCCTGCTCGGCGAGGCTCGCGCGTTCTGGGCGGACAGGTGGCGCGAACCGGGCGAAACTGTCTTGCCGGGCGGTGTGCTCCGCTCCCGCCGGGGCGGCCCGGGACGGCTGCTGGAGTTCACGCTCGACGTCCCCGGCCTGCCCGGCCTGACCAGGTACGAGGTGCTGCTCGCGGCGCTGCACGCGCTCCTCATGTCGTACGGCAACGCCGACGTCGTCACCGCGATCGACCTGTCGACCCGCACCGCCGAGTCGGAGGGGCACGTCGGCCCCTTCGTCAACGAGCTGCCGGTCTTCTCCAGCCCGCCGCCCGACGCGCCGTTCACGACGTTCGCCGCCGGGCTGCGCGCCGAGCTCAGGAGCCTCTACACCTATCGCGAGGTCCCCCTGGCCCGGGCGGTCGCCGGGCTGAAACCGCACGCGGCGCTCGCTCCCGTCTCGGTCAGCTACCGGCGCGGTCCGGCGCACGGCACGGGTTCGGCGGAGGGGTTCGGCCAGGTCGACCGGCTGGCGTTCAACCACGCGGTGCGCGGCGCCCTGCAGCTCCAGGTCCTCGACCATGCCGGCCGTTCGGACGACACGGCGATGCCGGCGCCGGGAATGACCGCAAGCCTCCGCTACGACCCCGGCGAGCTGACCGATCCGGTCGGGTTCGCCGACGACCTGCGGGCGGTGCTGGCGGCGATCGCCCAGGATCCCACCCGGCCCCTGGAGATGCTGCCGACGCGGGAACCCGTGGTCGCCTGGCCCGTCCCCGGCGCCGAACCGGCGACCGCCGCGGTGGAGGACACCGTGGACATCGGCGCGGGCGCGGATCTCGACGATCCGCTGGCGGCCGAGATCCGCGCCATCTGGGAGGAGGTGCTCAAGCTCGCTCCCATCGAGCCGCACGACGACATCTTCGAGCTCGGCGGCCACTCGCTGACCATCACCCAGATCATCGCCCGCATGCGCAAGCGGCTGGGCGTGGAGGTCGACCTGGACGACTTCTTCGACAACCCGACGATCGCCGGCGTGCTCCAGGTGATCCGGCGATGACGCGGCCGGTCACGGCCGATCCGGCCGTCTTCCCGGCGGAGGCGGTCGGTCCGGACGACGCCGATCTCTCGCTCATGCTGATGATCCGGGCGTTCGAACTGAAGCTGCTCGACCTGTACGGCAGGGGCCTGCTCAACGGCACGACCCACACCTGTCTCGGCCAGGAGTACATCCCGGTCGCCATGGAGGCCCTGCTCGACCCGCGCGACCATGTCTTCAGCAACCATCGCGGGCACGGCCACTACCTGGCACGCTTCCACGACCCCGCGGGACTGCTCGCGGAGATCATGGGCCGGGAGGGAGCCGTCTGCGCCGGGGTCGGCGGCAGCCAGCACATCCGCAGGGACCGCTTCCTGTCCACCGGAGTGCAGGGCGAGAGCCTGCCGGTCGCCGCGGGGGTCGCGCTGCACCTCAAGCGGGCCGAGCCCGGCCGCCTCGCCTGCGTCTACATCGGGGACGGCACGTTCGGCGAGGGCGCGGTCTACGAGGCGTTCAACATCGCGTCGCTGTGGGCGTTGCCGCTGCTCGTCGTCGTCGAGAACAACGGCATCGCCCAGTCGACGCCCACGTCCCGGCACCTGGCGGGGAGCATCGCGGGCCGGGCGGCGGCGTTCGGCATCGACCACCACCTGGTCGAGACCTCCGACGTCACCGAGATCCGCCGCACGCTCGAACCCCTGGTGTCGCGAGTCCGCTTCCGCCCGGCGCCTCTCGTCGTCGAGTTCGTCACCCGGCGCCTCGGACCGCACAGCAAGGGCGACGACACCAGACCCGCCCAGGCCGTACAGGCTCTGCGCGAGCAGGACTGGTACGCCCGGTGCGCGGCGGCGTGCCCCGGCCGTTTCCGGCGGCTCGACGCGGAGGCTCGGGCGCACATCGACGCGGTCGCCGCGGAGGTCACGGCGCGGGGCCCGTCACGATGGGAAGGGGCAGGGTGGGAGGGGTCGTGAGGGTCGCGGAGAACCTGAACGCGGCGCTGGCCGCCCTGCTCGCCCGGGAGCCGAACCTCTACCTGCTGGGAGAGGACGTCGTCGACCCGTACGGCGGCGCCTTCAAGATCACTCGGGGGCTGTCCACCGGCTTCCCCGACCGCGTCCTGTCGACCCCCATCAGCGAGAACGCCGTCACCGGCGTCGCCGCGGGTCTCGCGCTGTCGGGAGGCCTGGCGATCGTCGAGATCATGTTCGGCGACTTCGCCGCGCTCGCCTTCGACCAGTTGCTCAACTTCGCGTCGAAGTCGGTCTCCATGTACGGCTCCCGCCTGCCGATGCGCATGGTCGTACGCTGCCCGGTCGGCGGCGGGCGCGGTTACGGGCCGACCCACAGCCAGAGCCCGCAGAAGCACTTCGTCGGCATCCCCGGGCTGGCCCTCTACGAGCTGTCGCCGTTCCACGACAACCTGGCCGTGTTCGAGGAGATGTTCGCCCGGGCGGAACCGTGCGTGTTCTTCGAGGACAAGGTCCTCTACACGCGCCGGATGGGCGTGGTGGAGCCGCCGTTCTCGGTGGAGACCTCCGACGGGGTGGCCAGGGTGTCCCTCGACGGTCGCCCCGACTGTGTGATCATCGCCCCCGGCGGGGCGGCGCACCGGGTGCTGGCCGCGATGCGCTCGCTGCTGGTCGAGGAGGAGATCGCCGGCACGCTGCTGGTGCCGTCCAGGCTGTATCCATTCGACCTGCCCCATGTCTTCGACGCGGACGTCCGCGCGGCGCGCCGGGTGTTCGTCGTCGAGGAGAGCACCGCCGGGGGGACGTGGGGCGCCGAGGTGGCCCACGTCGTCCATCGACGGCACTGGGGGCGCCTGGCCCTCCCGGTCACGTTGATCCACTCCCTCGGCGGGGTCATCCCCACCGCGGCTCATCTCGAGCGGGCGGCCCTCGTGAACGAGTCCACGATCCACAGCGCGATCAGGGAGACCCTCCGTGGCTGAACTCCGCGTGCCGAAGCTGAACAACAACGACACCGAATATCTCCTCGTCGAGTGGCTCGCCGCCGACGGCGCGCAGGTCGCCGAGGACGACGCGGTCGTGCTCGTGGAGACGTCCAAGGCCGCCGAGGAGCTCACCGCGGGCGCCTCCGGCGTCCTGCGCCACCGGCTGCGGCCGGGGGTCTGGTGCCGTCCGGACGACGTGATCGCCTCGATCGGCGAGACGGCGGAACCTCCCGGCCCCGAACCGGCGTCCCCGGTCCCGGCGTCCCCGGTCCCGGCGTCCCCGGTCCCGGCGTCACGGGTCACGGCACAGCGGGGTAAGGCCGACGACTCGGCGCCGCTCATCACGGCCCCCGCGCAGGCGCTCATCGACGAGCTCGGCATCGACCTCGAACGGATCAGGACACTCGGCATCCCCGTCGTCCGGCGGGCCGACGTCGAACGCCTGGCCGCCACGCCTGCCCGCGATGAGACCTCCGCCGCCGAGCACCGGCTCACCCGGGTGCAGCGGGCCGTGGCCAGGTCCGTCGAGCTGTCCCACCGGACCATCCCCGCCGCGTACGCCGTCGTCCGCATGGACCTCGGCCCGGCGCTGGAGTACGCGGCGGCCACGACGAGGGAGATCCGCCGCCCGGTGGGGCTCGCGGAGGTGTTCGTCCAGGCCGTCGCGGGCCTGCACGAGCGGTTCCCGCTGTTCTTCGCCACCGTCGAGGGCGCCGCCGACGGCACTGTCGGTGGTACTGGCGACACCACCAGGGCGTTGCTGTCCGAGGCGCCGAACATCGGCGTCACCGTCGACGTCGGCGAGGGGCTGTACGTCCCCGTCGTCCACGACGCGGCGAGCCGTACGACGAAGGACATCGCGACCACCCTCATGAAGCACCGGCTCGCCGCCGCCACCGGCGAGTTCACGGAGAGCGACCTGTCCGGCGCCAACTTCGTCGTCACCCTGCACACCGAGCACGGGGTCGTGCTGGCGATCCCGTTCGTCTTCCCCGGCACCGTCTGCGCGCTCGCCGTCGCCGGGCCGCGCGACGGAACCCTCGCCGACATCGGCCTGGCCTACGACCACCGCCTGATCAACGGCAGGGACGCCGCCCTCTTCCTCAACGCGCTCAAAGCCGCCGTCGAAGGGCTCACCTGATGTCCGCAGCCGACCTGTCCGAGGCGAAGAAGGAACTGCTCAGACAGCGGCTGCGGTCCAGGCAGGCCGATCGGCCCGGCCAGACCGGTCACGCCGCCCAGGCGGATCGGGCGATCCCGCGCCGCCCCGAGGGCGCCGAGCCGCCGCTCGCCCCCGCCCAGGAACCGATCTGGTTCATGGAGCACTTCACCCCGGGCACCGCCACCTACACGATCGCGATGGCCGTACGGCTGCGCGGGCCGCTCGACGCGGACGGCCTCAGGGAGGCGCTGGCCAGGCTGCCCGAGCGGCACGAGAGCCTGCGGCACCGGTTCCCGGCGACGGACGAGGGGCTGCCCGCCGTACACGTCGTGCCGGAGGCGGACGTGCCGTTGCGCGAGGCGGCGGCCACGACAGATGAGGAGGCCGTCGCCCTGATCGACGCCGAGAGCGCGATCCCGCTCGACCTGGCGGCCGGGCCGTTGCTCAAGGCGCTGCTGGTGAAGAAGGGCCGGGACGAGCACGTCCTCGCGCTGTTCGTGCACCACATCGTCGCCGACGGTCAGTCGGCGCACCTGCTCATGCGCGACCTGCTGGCCCTTCATCGCGGGGAGGACCCGGCCGCGCCCGCCGTACGCTACGGCGACGTCGCGCTGTGGCAGTGCGGGCGGCGGTTCGACCGCGAGCTGGCCTACTGGCGGCGGGAACTGGCCGCGCTGCCGAGGGCGGACCTGCCCCTGGACCGGCCCCGGCCGCCACGCCAGTGCTTCGACGGCACGTCGCACGTCCACGAGCTCGACCCCGAGCTGGTCGACCGGCTCACCGAACTGGGCGGACGGCACGGCGCGACCAGGTTCATGACGATGCTGGCCGCGTTCCAGCTGTTGATCGCGCGTTATTCGGGGCAGGACGACTTCGCGGTCGGCACCCCGGTGGCGGGGCGGACCCGGCCCGAGCTCGACGACGTGGTCGGTATGTTCGTCAACACGCTGGTGCTGCGCGCCCGGCTCGACGGCGACCCGAGTTTCGCCGAGTTGCTGGCCCGCACCAGGGACACGGTGGTCGAGGCGCTGGACCACCAGGAGCTGCCGTTCAGCCGGCTGGTCGACGCGCTCGGCGTGCCGCGCGACCCGAGCAGGCAGCCGCTGGTCGACACGTTGTTCTCGATGCACGACTTCGCCAACCGAAGCGACGACGGCGAGGTGTCGGATTTTCCCCTGCGGCCCGGCTCGGCCCGGCATGACCTGGAGCTCTACCTGGTGCCCACCCCTGGCGGCGGCCTGGCCTGCACGTTCACGTACAAGACCACGTTGTTCGACGCCGGCACGGTCGAGCGGATGGCCGGGCACCTGGAGGCGCTGGTGCGGGCGGCCGTCGCCGAGCCCGGCGTGCCGGTGAGCAGGCTGCCGTTGCCGCTGGGGGAGGACGCCGGGCTGATCGCGTCCTGGAACGACACCGCCGCCGATTTTCCGGCGCACGCCACCTTGCACGGCCTGGTGGAGGAGCAGGTCGCGCGTACGCCCGGCGCGACCGCCGTGACGTTCCGGGGCGCGTCGGTGACCTACCGGGAGCTCGACGAGCGGGCGAACCGGGTGGCGCACCGGCTGATCGGTTTGGGTGTGGGCACGGGCGCGCTGGTCGCGGTCTGCGCGGAACGCTCGATCGAACTCGTGGCCGCCCTGCTCGGCGTGCTCAAGACGGGCGCGGCGTACGTGCCGCTGGACCCGGACTACCCGGCCGACCGGCTCGCGTTCACGCTGTCGGACTCGGGTGCGCCCGTGGTGCTGGCCCAGCGGCGTCTGGCCGACCGGCTGGGCGACGCCGCCATGGTTCTCCTGCTGGACGAGCCGGCGGAGGCGGCGGACGTGCCCGTGACCTCGCCCGGGCCTGCCGGAGAGCCCGGCACGGCCGCGTACATGATCTACACCTCCGGGTCGACGGGCAGGCCGAAGGGGGTGCCCAACAGCCACCGCGGCATCGTCAACCGGCTCGACTGGATGCAGAAGCGATACGGCCTCACCCCGGACGACGTGGTGCTGCAGAAGACCCCGGCCGGCTTCGACGTGTCGGTGTGGGAGTTCTTCTGGCCGCTGACGACCGGGGCCAGGCTGGTGCTGGCCGAGCCGGGAGGCCACCGCGACCCGGCCTACCTGCGTGATCTGATCAACGCCGAGGGCGTGACCACCACGCATTTCGTGCCGTCGATGCTGGCGGTGTTCCTCGCCGAGGAGGGCGCGGCCACCTGCGCCTCGCTGCGCCGTGTCATCTGCAGCGGTGAGGAGCTCCCGGTCGACCTGGCTGTCCGCTGCCTGCGGACGATCCCGGCGGAGCTGCACAACCTGTACGGCCCGACCGAGGCCGCCATCGACGTGTCCTCCTGGGAGTGCACCCTCGACCGGCTCTCGGGACGCATACGCGTGCCGATCGGCTCGCCCATCCAGAACATCACGCTGCACGTCCTCGACCGGCATCGCCGGCCGGTGCCCGTCGGGATGCCCGGCGAGCTGCACATCGGCGGGGCCGGCGTCGCGCTCGGCTACCACGACCGGCCGGAGCTGACCGCCGAGCGGTTCTTCGACGGTCTCTACAGAACCGGTGACGCGGCCCGCTGGCTGCCCGACGGGACCATCGACTTCCTCGGCCGCCTCGACAACCAGGTCAAGCTGCGCGGGCTGCGCATCGAGCTCGGCGAGATCGAGGCGGCGCTGCGCGAGAAGGCGGGCGCCCGCGAGGCCGTCGTCGTCGTGCGGGCCGACCGGCTCGTCGCCTACCTGGTCGGCGTCCCCGAGGAAGCCGCCCAGGCGGCCGCGATGCGGGCGGCCGTACGCGACATGCTGCCGGAATACATGCTGCCGTCGCAGTTCGTCTTCCTGGAGGCTCTGCCGCTCACCCCGAACGGCAAGCTCGACCGTACGGCGCTGCCCACCCCGGCCGCCTCCGCCGGCGACACCGAGTATGCCGAGCCGGCGACCGGCGCCGAGAAGACGATCGCGGCCGTCTGGGCCGAGATCCTGGGAGTCGAACGGGTCGGCCTCGACGACGACTTCTTCGACCTCGGCGGCCACTCGCTGCTCGCCATCCGGATCGTCGCCAAGCTGCGCACGGCGGGCGTCGGCCGGCTCGGCCTGGTCGACGTGTTCTCCCACCGGACCGTGCGCGAGCTGGCCGCCTTCGCCGAGCGGCCGGTCCCCGCGGGTCCGCGCCCTTTGCTCCAGCGCCTCACCCCGGCGGGGCGGACCGCCCGCCTCACCTACGTCTGCGTGCCGTACGGCTCGGGCAGCGCCGTCGTCTACCAGCCGCTGGCCGACGCGCTGCCCGGCGACCACGCGCTGTACGCCGTCGCCATCCCCGGCCACGACATCGGCCTCGACGAGGAGGCGATGGAGTTCGACGCCCTCGCGGCCCGCTGCGCCGAGGAGATCCTTTCTATCGAGGGACCGATCGTGATCTACGGCCACTGCGGGGTGGGCGCGGCCCTCGCGGTCGAGCTGGCCCGGCGGGTCGAGGCGGCCGGCCGGGAGGTCGAGGCCCTCTACATCGGGGCGATCTTCCCGTTCGCCCGGCCACGCGGAGTGCTGGGCAGGCTGTCGAGCCTCGCGGACGTCGACCGGCTGAGCCGCAGCCAGACCGACATCAACCGGCTCAAGGCTCGCGGCGTCGACCTGGACGAGCTCGACCCCGGCGTGGCCGACCGGATCATCCGTACGATGCGGCAGGATTCGAAGGCGGCCGAGAAGTTCTTCACCGAGCTGTTCGACTCCCCGGACCGGCAGCGGCTGAAGGCGCCGATCATCTCGGTGGTCGGCGAGCGCGACCCGGCGACCGACTTCTACGAGGAGCGCTACCGGGAATGGGCCTTCCTCTCCGACACCAACGCGCTCGTGGTGCTGGACGAGGGCGGCCACTACTTCCTGCGCTACCGGGCCGCCGAGCTGGCCGAGATCCTGCGGACCCACCGCTCGCTGGACCGGCCCGCCCCGCACGAGCCCGACGACTCGTGGTGGGTCCACGGCGTGAGCACCTCGGTGACGCACAATGCCGATTCGGCGTCGGGGACGCACAGTGCCGACCCGGCGTCGGGGACGCGCGATTCCGGACCGGCGGCCGAGCCCGCCGTCAGGCCCGGCATGACCCGGTTCCTCACCGTCTCCGCCGGTCAGCAGATCTCGATGATCGGATCGGCCCTGACCGGATGGGCGCTGCCGCTGACGATCCTCGTCGACTCCGGCTCGATCGCGCAGTTCTCCATCCTGGCCGTGCTCAACCTGGCCGGGCTGCTGGTCTCGCCGCTGGCCGGGGCGATCGTCGACAGGGGCGACAGGCGGCGGGTCATGCTGCTGGCCGACTTCGCCTGCGCGGGCATCCAGCTCGTGCTCGCCTGCCTGATCCTCTTCGGCGAGCTCCGGCTCTGGCAGGTCTACCTGCTGATCGTCGCGTTGTCGATCGCGACGAACTTCCAGCGCCTGGCCTACACGTCCGCCATTCCACAGCTGGTGCCCAAGCGCTATCTCGGGCACGCGATGGGCGTCACCCAGATGGCCAACGGTGTCGCACAGCTCGTCGTGCCGCTGATCGCCGCCGGGCTGCTCGCCTGGATCAAGCTGGGCGGGATCGTGATCATCGATGTGGCCAGTTACGTCTTCGCCATCGCCGCCGTGCTGGCGGTCCGGTTCCCGGACACGCTGCCGTGGCGGCCGCGCGAACCGCTGAGCACCGAGATCCGCAAGGGCTTCGCCTACACGTGGAACGAACGCGGCCTGCGGGCGATGCTCGTCTTCTTCGCGGTGCTGAACATCTTCCTGTCCCCGCTCCTGCTGCTCGTCTCTCCGCTCGTCCTGTCCTTCGCCACGCTCACCGAGGTGAGCGTGATCTCCATGGTGACGGGCCTCGGCGTGATGCTGGGCGGGCTGACGATGGCCGTCTGGGGCGGGCCGGCCAAGTGGCGCTTCCGCGGGGTGCTCGTGTCGACGCTGGCCATCGCCGCCGGCAGCGTGGTCACCGGGCTCCGCCCTTCACTGCTCGTGATCGGTGCGGGCGCGTTCTCGCTGACGTTCTTCCTGACCCTGATGAACGCGATGTACTCGACCATCGTGCAGATCAAGGTGCCCTACCGGTATCACGGCCGGGTCTTCGCGCTCAACACGCTCGTGGCCTGGTCGACCCTGCCGATCGGGATGGGGCTCGTCGCACCGCTGGGCGCCGCGTTGTTCGACCCTTTGCTGGCCCCCGGCGGGGCGCTCGCCCCGACCGTCGGCGCGGTGATCGGCGTCGGGCCCGGACGCGGGATCGCGTTCCTCTACCTGGTGTGCGCGCTGGGCATGGCGGCCGTCGTGGCGGGTGCGCTGCGCGTACGGCGACTGGCCCGCTTCGACGCCGACATGCCCGACGCGCTGCCGGACGACCTCGTCGGCATGGAGACCATCGAGAAGCGCCGCGAGGCGAAGACGGCCCCGGCCGCGTAGCCGCCGCCGACTCCATCTGTGCCGGGAGCTGACCGACGACCGTGTGACCTTTCTCCACACGCCGGCGACCGGTCCTCGTGGCCGGTCGCCGGCGGCGGTGAGGGGCTGCTCGCCGCGATCGGCCTCCGGCAGCACCGACCCGACGGTTGTCCGGGACCCCCGCTGCTCGCCCTCGGCCAGGACATCGGCTTCCTCGTCGGGCTGCCGGACGACTACTCGGCCGCCGATGCCTGGACCGCATCCTGAAGGGGGCGAGCGCCTCGTCGACGTCCGCGTCCGCCGCAACCCGGATCGGCGACGGGCCCAGCCGCAGGGTGGCTGGGCCCGTGTGAATCAGCCGTGGCCGGGACAGGGATCACGCGTAGGGGTTCTGCGTCACCAGGTGGGCCTTGAATCCCTCGCCGAAGGTGCTGGTCGGAGTGCCGTTGGCGTCGGTGATGAGGACGTTGCCCGAGCTGTCGCAGACTCCCCAGGCGTTCCAGGTCCAGGCGAGGTAACCGACACCGTTCGCGTCGGCCCAGTTCATGACCTTGTCGATGTAGTCGTGGGCGCAGGTGTTCTGGCCGATCTCACCGGCCACCACCGGCACCTGCGCGGCGACGGCGCCGATCGTGTTGTTCCAGCAGGTGGTGTCCACGCACCCGTTGAAGTTGTAGGAGTGCCAGGAGGCCATCAGGTTGCCGGTCGGGTCTTTCGGCTTGTACTTCAGCCACTGGCTCAGGTCGTTGGTCCAGGTCAGACCGGCCGTCATGATGACGTTGGCGGCTCCGGTCGCACGGACCGCGTCGACCAGGGACTGCATGCCGGCGACCTGGTAGCCGATTCCGGTGCAGGTGCCGCCGTCACGCAGGCAGGTCCACGCCGCGGTGGCGTCCGTCCAGTTGTTGGCCGCGTCCGGATAGGGCTCGTTGAACAGGTCGAAGATGACGGCGTTGTTGCCCTTGAAGGTGTTCGCGACCTGGGTCCAGAACGTCGGCGCGTACTTCGCGTCGGGCATGGGCTTCTGGCAGGTCGCCGCCACATCCGAGCAGCCCGCGCCCGCGCCCGTGTACTGGCCGTAGTTCCAGTGCATCTCGACGATCGGAGTGATCCCGTTGGCGATCAGCAGGTTGACGTAGTCCTTGACCGCCTGCTGGTAGGCCGCGCCGCTGGTCCCGCCCGAAGGCACATTGCCGGTCCCCAGCCAGCACTCCTCGTTCAGCGGGATCCGCACCACATGGATGTTCCACGGCTTCATCGCGCCGACGGAGGCCTGATCCGCCGGGCCGTCCCACATGCCCCTGCCCTGGATGCAGGCGAACTCCCCACTGGAGCGGTTGACACCCAGCAGCCGGTACGGCTTGCCGGCCGAAGTCACCAACGTGTTGCCCGAGACATGCAACTGCGGGGCCGGCCCGCCGGGCTGGGGGCTGGGAGACGGGGATGGGCTCGGGGACGGGGATGGGCTCGGTTTCGGAGACGGACTTGGGCTGGGGCTGGGACTTTGGCTGGGGCTGGGGCTGGGGGACGCGCCGGTGCAGGTGACGCCGTTGACGCTGAACGCGGCGGGAACCGGGTTGCTCCCGCTCCACTTGCCGATGAAGCCGATCGACACCGAGCCGTTGGAGGGGACGTTGCCGTTCCAGCTCAGGCTCTTGGCGGTGACGTGCGCGCCGGACTGCGACCAGTCGGCGTTCCAGCCGTTGCTCACGCCCTGATTAGCCGCAGGGAAGTCGAACTCCAACGTCCAGCCTATCAGCGGGCCGCCGAGGCTGGTGATCGCGACGTCACCCTGGAAGCCACCCTGCCACTCGCTGACGACCTTGTACTGCACCGAGCACCCGCCGGGGGCGGCCGCGGCGGGGACGGATATCGCGGACATGCCTGCTGCAGCCAGCACTCCTGCGGCGGCTGCCGCCAATTTGACACGAAGTTGCATCGAAGCCTCCTTGCTGGGAACCGGACGGCCGTCGAGAGCAGCGCTGTGGATGAACGGTGGGTTACTTAAGGCTTAAGTCAAGGTCGTCTCTCTATGCGGGGGTGCGAGGCGGGCCGGATGCGGAAAGCGACGGAAACGGTTCCCCGCCGTCGAAAGCCGATCCGGACGTGCGGGTCCGTCGGCGGCTGTCGAAGCCTTCGAGGGCCGAAGCGCACCGTGCTCGAGGCCTTGATGGCGTGTGTGTACCGAGAAAGTTTCAGTGCGTCCCAATGTCGCACCGCACGCCGGACGATCGATGTGTTCCTTCGGCGGTCGCCATGGGGATCTCACCGACGTGGTGACTTAAGCGCTTAAGGAACTCACTGTGCTTGCGGACGTTCCATGCCTCCCCGTGAGAGGCGTGGGAAAGGCGATCCGGTGCTGTTCCTCTTCCGGCAGCGGTAACAGAATGGTCAGGACGTGAGGGGGGATGCGGTGAAGCGGCCGACCATCGCCGAGATCGCGGCAAGGGCCGGTGTCTCGATCGGCGCCGTGTCGTACGCGCTCAACGGACGGCCGGGGGTGTCCGCGGAAACCCGCAAACTCATCCTCGACATCGCCAACGAGATCGGCTGGCGGCCGAGCGCGGCGGCCAGATCTCTGTCCGGGTCCCGGGCGCACAGCGTCGGCCTGATCATCGCCCGCCCGGCGGACACGCTCGGTGTCGAGCCGTTCTTCATGCGGTTCATCGCCGGGCTGGAACGCGAACTGTCCGGGCGGCGCACCGCTCTGCTCCTGCAGGTCGTCGAGGACCACCGCGCCGCGATCGACGGATGCGGCTGTGCTGGGCGGAACGGCGCGTCGACGGCATGGTCGTCACCGACCTGTGGACAGAGGACGCGCGCATTCCGGTGCTCGAGGAACTCCAGATCCCGGCCGTCCTGGTCGGCCGGCCCCGGCCGGACACGGAGATACCCGCCGTCTGGACCGACGACGCGGCAGCCGTGGTCGTGGCGGTCGACTACCTCGTGGCGCTCGGACACCGCCGCATCGCCCGCGTCGCGGGGTTGTCCGCGCTGGAGCACACCCAAGTACGCATCGCGGCCTTCCGCCAGGCCGTGCTCGGTCACGGTCTCGGTGAACCACAGGTCATCGAGACCGACTACACCTGGGAGGAAGGCATGCGGGCCACGCGGACGCTGCTGTCCCGGCGCGACCGCCCGACCGCGATCATGTTCGACAACGACGTGATGGCCACCGCCGCGCTCAACGTGGCGCAGGAAATGGGTGTCGCCGTGCCGGACGATCTGTCCATCGTGGCCGGTGACGACTCGCAGCTGTGCGTGATGGTACGACCGGCGCTGACGGCGCTCTCGTGGGACATCCAGGCGTACGGCGTGCAGACCGCACGGGTGCTGGCGGACACGATCGACGACCGTTCCCCCGGCTCGCGACAGGTCGGCACGGCGAGTCTGGTCGTCCGGTCGAGCACCACCTCGCCGCCGGCCTGACCGACCCGCGCTTGAGCTAAGTCGCCATCACCGAGCAGAACAGCAGGAGCTTCGCGGCTGGGATCCGCCCGTACCCGGCTCCGTCAGCGCGGCCCAGGTGAGGTGAAAGAGGGTCCTCTGTGGTTCGGCGCCGGGTGACGATGACGTCGGGTTCGGGGGCTCATGTCCCGTCCGCTCTGCGGCGGTGAAACTCGATGAAGCTTCCGATGCTCGCATAGTCGGCGACCGCGTCCGGGTTGATCACTTCATCCACGGGACGGCCGCGGAGAATCTGCTTGATCGGCGCCTCCAGCTTCTTGCCGGTGAGGGTGCGAGGAACGGCGGGCACCGCCTCGATCGTGTCCGGGACATGCCTGGGCGACAATTCGCGGCGCAGGGCCGTCCGGATCTTCATGCGTAGCGTGTCGTCAAGGGTGGCCCCGCCGGTCAGCGCGACGAACAGCAGGAGATCCCCGGGGCCTCCGCCGGGGTCCTCGCAGTGCACCACCAGGCTGTCCCGTATTTCGGGCAGCTCCTCCACCACGGCGTAGAACTCCGAGGTGCCGAGCCTGACTCCGCCGCGGTTGAGGGTGGCATCGGACCGCCCGGTGATCACGCAGCTGCGTCGCTCGGTGAACCGCACCCAGTCACCGTGCCGCCAGATGCCCGGGTAGACGTCGAAATAGGACGATCGGTAGCGCCGGTCGTCCTCGTCGTTCCAGAACCGTACGGGCATCGACGGCATCGGCTGCCGGACGACGAGTTCGCCGAGTTCCCCCACGACCTCGTTGCCGGCCGGATCGAACGCGGTGACGTCGACACCCAGGCATGGCCCGGAAATCTCGCCGCGGTACACCGGCAACCACGGATTGCCCGTGACGAAACCACCGCAGACGTCGGTGCCCCCGCTCATGGAGTTGACGAGTACGCGATCGGCGAACTGCTCGCCGATCCAGTCGAATCCCTCGCCGGGGAGCGGAGATCCGGTGATGCCGACCATGCGCAGTGCGGACAGATCAAGCTGCCGGCTCGGTTCGAGACCGTCCTTACGGCAGGCCATGAGATAGGCGGGGTTGGTGCCCAGCAGGGTGACGCGGGCCTGCGCGGCCAGGCTCCACTCGGCCAGCAGGTCCGGCCAGAGCGGGTTGCCGTCGTGCAGTACGAGCGTGGCACGCCGCAACAGGCCGGAGACGAGGATGTTCCACATCGTCCATGCGGTGGTGGTGTACCACAGGACTCGGTCGCCGGGGCGGGTGTCGAGGGTGAAGGCGTGCGTCTTCAGATGTTCGAGGAGGATCCCGCCGTGACCGTGCACGATGGGCTTCGGCAGCCCGGTGGTGCCGGAGGAGAACAGTATGTACAGCGGGTGATCGAAGGGAACCGGCTCGAAATCCAGGGGGCCGGTGTCCGCCAGCGCGTCTTCCCAGCGCGTCACGTCCCCGGCGATCTCATGCGGGCCGTACGGCACGGCGACGACATGCCGTACGGTCGGAAGATTCGCCCGGATGGCCGCGACGTCACCGGTCTTGTCGACATTCTTGGTGCCGAAGACGTAGCCGGGGACGACCAGCAGGACCGTGGGCTCGATCTGGGAGAGCCGGTCGATCACCGAACGGACCCCGAACTCGGGCGCGCATGACGCCCACGTCGCGCCGAGGCTCGCGGTGGCCAGGAACGCGACCAGCGTCTCGGGGATGTTGGGCAGGTAGGCGGCAACCCGATCTCCTCGGCGGACCCCGAGCCTGCGCAGCCCGGCACGCGCCCGGGCGACCTGGTCGCGTAGCTGCGCGAAGGTCAGCTCCATGGGATCGCGGGTCTGTGAGTACGCGACAACCGCGAGTGCCTCCGCGTCGGTCGCCGAGTCCCCGAGCATGTGCTCGGCGTAGTTCAAGGCGGCGCCGGGAAACCACTGCGCTCCGGGCATCGTCCGGGACCCGAGCACTCGCTCGTACGGCTGGTGCGCGCGTACGCCGAAGTGGTCCCAGAGGGACGCCCAGAAGGCCTCGAGTTCGGTGATCGACCATCGCCACAAGGCGTCGTAGTCGGCGAACGCCAGACCCCGTTCGTCAGCCAGCCAGCGGACGTATTCGCCGATCGCCGTGGTCGAGAGTGCGTCCGGGTCGGACCGGCGCAGGATCGCACCCGGGGCCGTCATCTCGTCGCTGTCATGCCGCATCGATCGCCACCTTGGGGGAGGTCGTCACGCCGGCGCGCCGCAGCCGGTGGTCGAGCAGCAGCGCCACCCCGGAGGCGGTCAGGATGGTCGCGCCCATGACCAGGAGGGCCGCCGCGAAGTCACCGGTGGCTCCGCGGATGAGGCCGGTGATCTGGGGTCCGAAGTATCCGCCGATGTTGCCGAGCCCGTTGATGGTGGCCAGGCCGGCGGCGAGAGCGGCCCCCGACAGGAATGTCGAAGGAATGGCCAGCTGGGTGGCGATGCACGAGTACAGGCCGATCCCGGCGACGCAGAGCCCGGCGATCGCCGGCGCGGGGTGGTGGACCAGCAGGCCCGCCAGGAGGAAGCCCACGCCCGCCGTCGCGGCGGCGGCCGCGAAATGGCGGCTCCGTTCCTTCGTGCGGTCGGAGTGCCGGGCCCACCAGACCATGGGGCCGATCGCGAGCAACGGCGGCAGCGCGGCGACCCAGCCGACCGCGTTCGTCCCCAGGCCGAACTGCTGCAGGATCTGCGGGATGAAGAACTGATAGCCGAAGAGGCTGAAGGCGAACAGGATGTAGACGACGACGAGCACGAGGACGCGCGGGTTCATGACGCCGTGCCGGAAGCGGTCTCCTCGGACGCCGAGAGTCGCGTGCTCGCGGGACAGTTCGGCGCGCAGCCAGTCACGTTCTTCGAGGGAGAGGAACGCCGCGTCCTCGGGACCGTTACGGATGACTTTGTAGAAGAAGAATCCGAGGACGACCGCGGGCAGCCCGCTCAGCAGGAAGAGCCATCGCCAGCCGGCCATGCCGAGCAGACCGTCCATGCCGGTCATGACGCTGGTGAGCACCGGCGTGCCCACGGCGGCGAGCGGGACCGCCACCGCCATCAGGGACATCGTCATCGCCCGCCGCCCCGGCGGGAACCAGGACGCGATGAGGAACAGCATGGCCGGAGAGAATCCGGCCTCGGCCAGCCCGAGGAGCAGTCGCAGCACCAGCAGGCTGTTCTCCCCCGCGGCGGCGGCGGTCGCCATCGTCACCAGACCCCAGCTGACGATGATCCGTGAAACCCAGATGCGGACGCCGATCCTGGAAACGATGTAGTTGCTGGGAATCTCGAAGAGCGAGTAGGTCCAGAAGAAGACCCCGGCGATAAGCCCGTAGACGGCGGGACCGATTCCCAGCTGCTTGTTCATCGTGAGGGCGGCGACTGCCACATTCTGCCGGTCGAGGTAGAGCACGATGTAGCAGAGGGTGATCAGCGGAATGAATTTCCGCGTGACCTTCCGGAGCGTCCGTGTCTGGATGTCGGCGTGCGCGGATGTCACCGTTCCGACCTCCCTTTCAGCGTTGGTTCAGCACCCTTTTGAGGTGGTCGGTGGACGTCGGAACTGAGATTGCTGTCACGAATATCGCTTTGACGCCGGATGGAAGGTTTTTCGGCGGCGGAATCTCCTGGCCATGCCGGGAATGCACGGCGAGAGTGCCTCCGGCGGCCACGGCGAGCTCATCGATGGTGACGAGAAGCCGTTCGGCCGTCTCCGTCTTGAGGACGGAGTTCAGCAGGGCGACCGTGATGTCGGCGCCCGCCCCCGTGTATCGGCGAAGCCGTGCGAGGGTGTCGGCGCGATCGTCGTCCAGCCCATCGGTTCTGGCGATGACCACGACGTCGAGCGCGGTGCGGATCCGGCTGATCGTGCCGGCGAAGACATCCGCCGGCAGCAGCCCCCCGCCGGGGAGGCAGTCCCCGATGACGACGCCGGCCGCACCGGCGTCGGCGGCCGCGGCGCAGGTGGCCATGGGTTCGCCGAAGCCGTCTTCACCGTCAACGATCACCGGAATGGGCGAGCTCCGGCAGATATGCCGGACATAGTCGAGATAGGTCTTGGCTCCCCAGCGCGGGATCGACGGTGCATCGAACAGCGCCCGACCGACCGCACCGCCGGAAACGAACACCGCGCGCGCTCCCGCTTCCGCGGCCAGCCGCGCGCTGAGCGGGTCATGGCACCCCGGAATGACGGGCGTTCCGGCGGCCAGTTCGGCGCGGAGCTGGGCCGGAGCGATCGAGCCGGCCTCGTGCATGGTGATCCACCTCCTCAGCCCGCGCGGTGGGAGGCGTACCGTCGCCAGGCGTCCAAGAGCGCTTGCTTGAGTGAGCCGGTGGCGTTGCTGAGGTAGCTCTGCTCGATCACGGCCAGGGTCGGCCGGAGGTCCGCGGTGAAGTCCACGCCGAGGAGTAACTCCGACAGCCAGTTGCGGACCATGGGGCTGATCGCGGTGGAGTCGACCTCGACGACACGTCCGGTGCCGCGGTCGATGCGTAGGCTGACCGAAAGATAGTCGTGGGCGCCATACGCGGCGGATGTCCTCGGGACTTTGGCGTAGCCGACCACGATTATGCTGGTGTGCGCGCTCATGGCGATACTTTCGCAGGCCGGCGCGGTTTGATACCCCGGCCGGGCCATCCGCTGAGCCATCGGGGACGTCCCGGGCATCAGTCCGCCAGCCTCTCGACCGCCTGGTGGTCGAACGACGAGTTCTCGGCCAGGAACTCGTTCACCGGCCCGTCGAGCGGGGCCGGAGCCTCGTCCTCGTCGAACAGCCCGACCGCGAAATTCTTGATCGTCGGGTCGTTCTGCAGACCCGGGCTGTGCACCTCGATGATCGTGCATGGGGCATCCGACTTGTTCCATCCCCAGTGCAGCGCGCCGGCCGGGATCCGGAGGAAGTCGCCGGCCCTCAGGTGGAACGCGCGTTCTTCGACGAACACCCATACCTCGCCTGCCTGCAGCCAGTTGAGCTGCTCGCAGGCATGCCGATGGGGCTTGGAGTGGTAGCCGGGCGGACGTGTCGCAATCATGAATGACGCGGAGTTGCCGTAAACGGCTTTCGTCCGGAACGAGGTGTCGCCCATATCGGCGATCTCCTCATATACCTCGTCGCCGGAAACGTGGACGGCCATGAATGTCTCCCTCGGCGCCGTCGAAACGGCTCAGACGCGGCGGCGCATGATGCGACGCGGGCCAAGGGAGAGGACGCGACCTCGGTGTGGGTGATGCGAGCACGAGCCGATCAGGCCGCACACCGTCGACGTCGTCTATTGGTGGCGCGAACGTAAAACGGTATTCCGGCCATGTCAAGAGTCTGGTAGCCCGGCTTCGGGTGCCGGTCGTCCATAAGCTTCGCCCTGCCCGGCGGACTCCGGCCGGCCGAGCGGGTCGCGAGTGTCGAACGCCGACGATGCCGGCATTCATGGGGAGGCGCGTTCCGGCTGTCCCACAAGCGACTTGTCGACAGCCAGTTCTTCACTGATACTCCAACACATCGCCACGTTATTCGCCCATCATCGACGAAAAGAGAATTCCGATGAGGCGACATGTGTTCGTTGTGGGGGTCGGCATGATCCCCTTCGTCAAGCCCAGCCAGAGCGAGAGCGAGTCGGCGGGTGAGCGCGCGGCGCGTGCGTCGGTGCTCGTACGCGCCGGCGGTCTCGATGGCTGAACCTGGCCGGATCCGCCGTGAACTCCACGATGGCGTCGCCATCCTGTGGATGGAGAACGGCGAGCGGAACGTCCTGGACCATGCTCTTTTGGACGGGCTGGCTGCCGCACTCGCCGAATGCGACGCGGATCCGGACGTCCGCGCGGTGGTTCTCACCGGCGCCGGCCGGACCTTCTGCGCCGGCGTGGACCTGTCGAGCGGGCCGACGGCGATCCGCGATCTGCTCCTCGGCGAGGGCGCGGGCCAGGTCGGGTATCAGGAACCCGCGGGACGTATCACCTTGCGGATGTGGCGGATGAGCACGCCGGTCATCGTCGCGGTGAACGGCGACGCGGTCGGCGGGGGCGCGACCATCCCGCTTGCCGCCGATGTCCGCTTCGCCGCTGAAAGTGCCCGGTTCGGCTTCCCGTTCACCCGGCTCGGTGTATGCCCGGAAGGAGCCTCGACCTGGTTTCTGCCCCGACTCGTCGGCGCGTCCCGCGCCGCCGACTGGCTTATCAGCGGACGGATCGTCGATGCGCAGGAGGCGCTGGCGGCGGGTCTGGTGTCGCGACTGCTTCCGGAGGGGGAGGTGCTCACCGCGGCGTACGACTATGCCGGGGAGCTCGTCACCCGCACCTCCCCGGCCGCCGTGGCGGCCACGCGCGCGCTGCTGGCCGCGGGAGGCGGGCCCGACCCCTGGGCGTCGGCCGCGGCGGAGAGCGCGGCCATCGCGAAGCTCGTGGCCGCGAAGGACTGTACCGAAGGGGTGGCGGCGTTTCTGGAACGACGCCCACCCCAGTTCGAACCCTTTCCCCGGCCGCCGTGGAGCACGGACGCCGCGTCATGACGCGTCGGGCGTCCGCCGCGGCACCGCCGAGCCGATGCCGATCACGGCGGCTCGGGTGGCGGGGTGCGGTCCCGTAGGCGCGCGCGCACATCCTGCGCTTCCCTGCGTGTCAGGGCACGTGAGCCGAGGGTGGGGGCAGGGCCGCTCTCGTGGCCCGCAGCCCGGCGATCGCGCCACCGGTCATGGCGATCGCCGCGGCGACGTGCACCGGAGCGAGCACGAACGACGCGGGACGGTGTCGCCCGCTGAGGAGGATCAGAAGTGCGGCCAGCGCGAAGCCGGCCTGGGCCAGGCGAACGGCACGTTCGCTCACCCCTCGTGCGGCCGCGGCCGTCCGAAGGACCCGCCACACGCCGGCCAGATCGCCGCCGCACACCACGTCGGCCGACCAGAACGCGCCGCCGCAGGCGTCGGCGATCGCGACACCGGCGTCGGCGGCGGCCAGCGCCTCCTCGTCCGCGGCCGAGACGACCAGGACATCCTCACCGGCTTCCTGGAACCGCCGTACGTGCCCGGCGAGGCTGTCCTCGGCGTCCACTATTTGATCGGCTCGGGGCAGCAGGGGCAGCAGTTCGGCGACGCTCGGCTCATCGGTCAGCACCACGGTGGATCCGGCGGACCCAGCGGCGTCGAGTACGGCGGCGGCCAGCGGCGCGAGCTCCGCCCCGACGGTGACACGGCCGAGCCGCCGGCCGTGCTCGTGGACGACCAGGCGGTCCCTGTCCGGACCACTGCCGCGCTCCAGCCGGATGCCGCCGTGCCGCCATGGGCCGGCACCGTCGACATCGTTCAGCGACAGCCCGGCCAGCACATCGGCCGCGGCCTGCCACACACGAGCTCCCTCGACGCCCGGCTCGGCGTCGGCGGTCAGCACCCGGGGGCGATCGCCGCAGAGCGCACGAGAGTCGATGACGATCACCGATATCCGGTCCAGCCGCCGGAACACCGCGGCGTTCAGCGGCAGGATTCCTCTGCGTGCCAGTTCCCAGCCCGCTGCCGAGGCGAATCCCCCGCGCCCGTACTGGGCGGCCTTGGGCGCTGCGGCGAGGATCGCATCGGCCGCGCGACCCGGACTGAGCGTGAGGGCGAACACGGTTGCCGCCAGCGCCGGGGCGATGGGACCGAGCCGGTCACTCCATATCTCGACGGGCCCACGAGGGCGGTGCCGCGGCCGGGGCGGGCGAGACCGCGGCTCATGCGGCAGGCTCTCCGGACAGAAGCACAGCTCGGCCTCCCGGCGCTGCCAGACCTTCCGCCGCTCCCACACCTCGGCGAGAAGGAGCGCGCGGAACACGGCGTCGACAGCCGGAGAGGCGATGCCTTGGGACAGGCCGTGGGCGGCGGCACTCACCAGGGAGAGCATCAGATCGGTTTCGATGGGGCCGATCCGTCGCTTGAGCCACCCACGCAAGCCGTGTTCCACCTCGATCAGGGCGACGGCCAGCCGCGCCTCGCGGGGCAGCGCCGGAAGCCGGAACAGTTTCCCCGCCACCGCCGATGTCAGGGCCACACAGTCGGCGGCGAGCTCGGCCGCGGCAGCGGCGATGGCCGCGCTGTCACCCGGGTGAGTCGCCCGGCTCCAGGAGAAGTCCTCCTTCTGCGTGCCGTTGGCCTTCTCCACCGCCCGGACCGTCTCCAGCAGCCGCTCCAGGTCCAGCCGCCGTTCGTCGAACGCCACCAGCACCTGTCCGGTCACCGCGTTGACCTCGGCCCAGCGGACTCCTCGCAGCCGGCTCAGGGCCTTCGGCACACCCGTGGCCAGTTCGCGCGCCCGTCCGCCCCCGCCCTCCAGACCGCGTACCTCGATGTAGGCGTGCCCGTGCTCCGTCCACGCCCGACGATGGTGCCGGCGCTCATGCAGATCCGTCAGGACTTGCCCCACCCAGGCCGCCTTCCGGGGCAGCGCCCTGGCCATGTCGAGGCCCTGCCGCGTCATGGATTCGGCCTTCGCCACGGCCTGGCAGACGCCCGTACCGCCTGCGCCGGCCGCGTCGCCCATCTTGCCGGCGGCGGACGTAGTGACCTTCGCGGCGGCGGCCGCTCCCGCGATCGCCATGCCCGCGCCGGCGACGACTGTCGCCTGCGCGGTGTTCAGCGCCGCGCCCGCCGTGCGGCCGGTCGCCGACGCCATGCGGTACGCCATTCGTGCCGGGCCGCTGAGCAGCGAGAACACATTTCCTGACATCGGCGGCGCTGTACCCGGTAAGACCCTCTCTACGCCTGTCAATCGGAGGAACACCACTGGTGCGCGCCATATCGGGAGCATCAGCGGCGCATTCCGGAAAGCGCCCGTGGCCGCTTGGTGACCACTGATACGCTTTACACCTTTCGGTAACTCTGATTACACACGGGGCAAGAGTGACGACTGGGCCCGGTTATCACCAGCAGTATCCGCCTCAGCCGCCGCAGTGGCAGTCTCCGCCTCCCCCTCCGCCGCAGTGGCAGTACGGCCCTCCACCACAGCAGTGGCAGGCTCCGCCTCCGCCCGCCCCTCCTGCGCCCGGGCGCAAGACCGGACTGTGGGTGACGCTCGGCATCCTGTCCCTCGTCCTCGTCGTCGCGGTGGGTGCGGGAGTGGGCCTGGTCTTGCGGGGCGGCGGCGGTTCCGGCGACGACACCACGGGCGACGCCGCCACCGACTCCAACACGGTCGTCGTGAGGGACGACGAGATCACCAAGCTGGTCCAGTCGCACAGCAGGGCGCTGGCCTCGGGTGACGCCAAGGCGTTCACCTCGATCTTCGATCAGAAGAACGCCGCTCTGGTCCGCGCCCAGACGAGAGTCTTCGGCAACCTGCGCAAGATGCCGCTGGTCGAGAAGTCCTACCAGGTGTTGCGCCGCCAGGGCCGGGCTCAGGACAGTTTCGGGCGAGGCGTGAAGTTCACGCAGGACGTCGCGTTCGTCCACCGGTTCGCCGGCATCGACCTGCGTCCGGTGTCCGAGTGGTATCGCTGGACCATCGAGAAGGCGTCGCCGAACGCACCCCTCGTCGTGACGAAGGTGGAGGGCGCGCCGCCGACGATCAGCGGCGAGGCCTCGAAGACGATGTACTTCCCCGGGCCGTGGGACATCTGGCCGGACATCGTGGTGGCGAAGGCGGGCGGCAGCCTGGTCCTCGCCAGGCCGCAGGACGCCGCCCTGGCCCGGCGCGTCGCGCCGACCGTCTCCGCCGCCGCCGCGAGCGATCTCGCCTTCTGGCAGAAGAACGGCGATCCGGACGCGGCGGTGCCGACCGGATTCGTGGTGGCGCTGGTCGAGGGAAAGACCCAGCTCGGCAAGCTGTTCCGTACGGCCAAGGCGAACGAGGCCGGCGTTTCGATCCCTATGCCGAGCTGGGGGATCGGGGACGACACCGTGAAGATCGGCGGCACTCGCGTCGTCATGGACACGACGTCCGAGTTCTTCAGGAACGAACAGGGGATCATGGAGATCTCCGAGCACGAGCTCGCGCATTCGCTCGTCGCCGGGCTCGCCAGCGCGCAGTTCGCTCTGTTCGGCAGGGCCCACTGGATCACCGAGGGTTTCGCCGAGTACGTCGCGGGCCGCAACCAGCCGATCAACGGAAACCGGCGTATCAGTGAGGGCCGCGCCTACGTGGCAGGACGGCTCGCCATGCCGTTCGACGGGAAGCTGCCGACCAACGCCCTCTGGGACTTCAAGCAGATGACCAGCGTCAACTACCTCATGGGGCATCTGGCCATGCGGTTCGTCGCCCAGAAGTACGGCGAGCGGAAGCTGGTCGAGGGCGTGGTCGCGGCTTACCGGGCGCCGGGCGACGACAGCGAAGCGGCCCTGTTCCAGGCGCTCGGCGTGACGAAGGCGGACTTCGAGCGGCAGTGGGCGGGCTACGTCCGCGCCCAGCTCGCGTGATCGGGGGAGAGGCATGACGGATCAGCACACCGGGAACCCGTACGGCGGCCCCACTCCGCCCTCGCTGTACCCCTACGGCCCGGGCCGATCGCCTCACGGGGGGCAGGAACAGCCGCACCTCGGCCAGGGACAACCAGGTGACGCCGGGGGCTGGGGCCAGCCCGCGGCCGGCCAGGCCCCACCCGGTCAGCCCGCACCCCGCCAGCCTGCGTACGGCCAGCCTGCCTATGGCCGGCCCGCGCGCGGTCAGGCGGTCTACGGTCAGCCGGCCTATGGTCAAGCCGCGCCCGCTCAGTCGGCGTACGGGCAGCCGGGCGGTCAGGGGCAGTGGGGTCAATCCGCGTCGTCGGGCCAGGCCGGGCCGGGTCCGCAGGCCCCGGCCCCTCCGGCGTACGGCCCGCCCGGCCAGGCCGCCCCCTGGAGCCCGGGCGCCCCCGGCGCGCCCGCGTCGTACGGCCAGCCCGGCCAGGGCCAGCCGGGACAAGGCCAGCCGGGACAAGGCGGGCCGGTGCAGGGCGGGCCAGGTCGGGGATATGCGGGCTCGCCGTACTCGCAGCCCTGGCCGCAGCCGGGCCAGGCCGCTCCGGCCCCCGCGCCGCCCGCGCAGGTCCAGGCGCCCTGGTATCCGGGCCAGCAGGGCTACGCCGACCAACAGGGGTACGCCGACCAACAGGGGTACGCCGGTCAGCATGGCTACGCCGGTCAGCAGGGCGGCTACTCCGGCCAGGGCTATGCCGCTCCGGGACATCCCGCCCAGGGGCTTCCGCCGCAGCCGCAGCCGCAGGCGCCCGGCGGCAAGGGCAAGACGGCGGTGTTCGTCGTGCTCGGGCTGGTGGTGCTGCTGGCGGTGGGCGCGGGGACCGCCTGGTTCGTCGCGGGCGGCGGTTCCAGGACCGGATCCGGCGGGGGAGCGGGGGAATGGTCGGTCCCGCTCGCGAGCGCCGACAGCATGGACTTCACCCAGGGGCTCGCGTTCGCGGGCTGGCTGACCGACAAGACGGTGATCCGGGTGCAGCGCGACGGGGTGCTCGCCTACGACCTGACCTCGGGCAAGCGCGCCTGGGGCACCCCCTCGCCCGGTGACCAGCTCTGCGGCGCCACCGCCGACCTGGAGAACGGCAAGGGCGCCGTGGCGTACGGCAGCGACCAGCTGTGCGACCACCTGGCCGGAGTCGACGCCGCGACAGGCAAGATCACCTGGAAGATCAAGATTCCGGCGGAGAAGTCCCGGCTGGCCAACTCGCTCACCGTGCCCCGGATCATGAGCGCGGGCGCCGTCGCCGTGGTGTACGCGAACAGAGTCCTGTCCGGCTACCGCCTGTCGGACGGCGGCAAGCAGTGGACGGCCCAGTTGCCGGAGGGCTGCCACGTCAAGGACGTGAACACGGCGGCCACCCGGGTGGCCCTGCTCCTCGACTGCAGCTTCGAGGGCTCGGGCGGCATCGTGCAGGTGCTCGACCCGAAGAGCGGCAAGGCCGGATGGCGATACAAGATGGGCGATCTCAGCCTGATGAGCCTGGTGCTGTCGGCCGATCCGCTGATCGTCCGGCAGGAGAACGGCGACAAGAGCATCTTCACGGTCCTCGACGACCGAGGCGGCAAGGTCAGCGAGTTCACGACCGGCAAGGTGGACATGCTCGCGATGAACACGGTCGCGTTCGTGGACGGGATGTTCGAGCAGCGCCGCTACGCCGTGCACGGCGACCGTCTCTACCTCACGACCTTCCCCGAGAACGTGCCGGGAAAGGCGCGGTCGGGTGACAAGGCGCTCGCCTTCGACCTCAAGACCGGCAAGCAGGTGTGGGAGTCGTCCGGCACCCAGCCCACGAAGCTGAACCTCGTCCGCGCCGACGACCACGGCCTGCTCGCCCTGGAGGTCGGCGACTGGCGCGACCTGCCTCCCCGGCTCGTCCGCCTGGACGCGGCCACCGGCAAGGCGGCGGAGGTGGCGGAGCTGCCGCAGAAGTACGGCACCGAGGGGGACGACGCACGGGTGTTCGAGCGGAACGGCGCCGTCGTCATCGTGCCGTGGACCTCGGTCGCCGTGAAGCACGCGGTCGTCTACGTCCACACCGAGGAGAGCTGACCGGGCCGAGCCCACGTGGCGGCGGCCGAGAACTCGCATGCCGAAGTGATCGCGGCAGGGCAGCATGTCCCTGTGGACCACCTCCTGTGCGGCCTCGCCGAGAATCCGGCCCTGCCATCCGATCTGGTGGATCGGCTGGTCACGATTGCCGACGAGGACATCGCCGTGAGCCTGGCCGGGCGTGCGGACCTGACCCGTGTGCAGGCGGTGGCGCTGGTCTCGCGCGACGAAGAGATCGCCGCGCGGCTCGCGGAGCACCCCCATGCCGAGGTCCGCCGCTCGGTGGCCGCGAACGAGGCGACCCCACCGGCGGTGCTGGCCGCGCTGCTCACCGGCGAGTATGTCCCCGGCACGGCGGTGCCTGGTCTGCGACCGGAAGGAGACGCCGTCCGTCCACGATCCGTACTGCCCGGAGCCCGACTGCGAGCTGCCATCGGATGCCTCGTGTGACGGCTCCCACGAGTCCACGTCCACGCCGTGCAGCAGCAGACGCTGAGGAACTCGGCCACGCCTGCCGCAGCTGACGCTGAGGAACCCGGCCACGCCTGCCGCAGCTGTGGTCGGCTTCGCCAGCCATCCCTCGAAGCTGCTGCGATGGGAGCTGGCCGAGCGCACCGACCTGCCCCCAGAGGTGTACGAACGCCTCGTCGACAGCCCGGAACCCGTTGTCCGTGCCACCCTCGCGGAGAATCCCGCGATCGGCGACCGCCTGATCCACAGTCTGGCCGCCGACCCCGGTCACGACGTGCAGCGCAGTCTCGCCCACAACCCGCGCGTGCCGCTGGAGCTGCTGACCCGCCTGGCCGGAACCGTCAGAATCGGCTCCACCCTGCCGCCGCGGATCGCCACCGCCTCGCCCGCCGAGGTCGGGGAACTGGCCGCCTCACGGAATCCGGTCGTGCGGATGCTGGTGGCCGAACGGCGCGACCTGCCGGCCGAGATCCGCGACGCGCTGGCCGCCGACCCCCGACGCCAAGGTGCTCAAGTCCATCGCGCCGCACCCGGGCCTGTCCGAAGCCCAGTTGCGTGCCATGGTCGACCGGCACGGCGTACGGGTCCTCGCCAGGGTGGCGAGGAATCCGGACGCGTCACCGGCGTTGCTGGAGGACCTGGTGCGGCACCGGCCGCCCGTGCAGAAGGTGTTCCGCGAGGTCGCGCGCCACCCCAACACGACGGCCCGGGCGCTGTCGGCGTGCCTGCATGGCCGGCAGGCCAGGCCGGTCGCCGCGGGTCACCCGGCCCTGCCGCCCGAGGTCATCGTCGAGTTGCTCGCGGACGACGACGGGCAGGTGGCGGAGGCTGCCGCCGCCAATCCGTCACTGCCGCCCACGGTGATGTCGGCGCTGGTGTCCTCGCACGGCCTGGAGGGCGGTTGATTCGTCCGGTGCGCGACGAGGTCCCGTCCGGCGGACGGGACCTCGTCGATCCGCTTCACGTCACGGGCTGGTGCAGGTGACCGCCGGGGTGGCCGAGGACCCTCCGGCGATGAAGCCGAAGGTCGTGCTCCCGTTGGCCGCGACCGAGCCGTTCCACGCCTCGTTGCGCACCGTCACGTTCGCGCCGGAGCCCGACCGTACGCCTCCCCATATCTGGGTGATGGTCTGCGAACCGGGCCAGGTCCAGTTCACCGTCCAGCCGTTGATCGCCGCGTTGCCCGCGCGCACCGTGACCTCACCCTGGAAGCCGTCGGGCCAGGAGTTGACGACCCGGAACGTCGCCGAGTACGGCCAGGACACTCCGCCGGACGGTGAGGGGCTCGGGCTCGGCGAGCGGCTCGGGCCGGCACTGGGCGACGGGCTGGCACTGGGCGACGGGCTGGCACTCGGCGAGGGGCTGGGGCTGGGCGAGCGGCTGGGGCTCACGCTGGGCGACGGGCTGGGACTGGGCGACGTGGTCGCGCCGCCCCACCCCGCCGTCGAGTCCAGCCAGGCCGCGCGGCGCAGCGTCCAGTCGCGCAGGTACTGCACCTGACCCTGCCAGGTGGACGCGGTCGGGGTGTTGAAGAAGCCGATGGTGCGTGTCGTGAGGTTCGGCCAGCGCTGGAAGTTGCGCTGCGCGGCGTTGGTCAGCGGCTGGGCGAGAGCGTCGATCCTGCTCTGCAGCGCGGCGTCGGAGAGCACGCCGCGGCGCAGCGTCTGCCAGCGCGCCTTGACCTGGTCGACGAAGGCCGGGTCGCGCATGAGCTGGGTGAACCAGTCGTTGGCGAGCGGCTGCCGGGTCTGCTGATACTGCCAGCCCGCGGTCTGGTCGTTCTGGAAGAACCCGCCCACGCCGAACGTGAGGTCGTAGTCCCACAGCGGCCCCGCGAAGATCTTCGTGTCCCGGTCCTTGTAGAAGTAGGCGCTGCGGTAGTTGGCGTCCATGTTCCGGCTCAGTTCGTAGACGATCAGCTGGTCGACGAAGGAGTTCACGTCGATGTTCGCCCGGTAGCCGGTGTTCGGGTCGGCGAAGTTCTGCGAGTGCAGCACGTTGTGGAATTCCTGGATGTAGCCCCGCAGCCAGTCCTTCTGCTGTGGCTGCAGCGGTGAGGGGTCGACCACTTCGAGGTAGCTCCAGCAGGTGGCCGCCGCCCCGCTGCACGGCAGCGTCGGCTCCTCGGCGGCCATCCACTCGAACTTCCAGATGTACCCGCCCGTGAGCTTCGGCAGGGTCGTGTCGTCCTCGTGCAGCTTCTTGAGGTCGAGGCGGTTCTTCGAGTTCTTGATCGTCTCGGCGATCATGTAGACGCCCATGTAGTCGTCGGCGCCCACCGGACCGGCGTCCGTGTTGAGGTAGAGCTCCACGAACCGATACCGGGGAACCTGCAGCCCCATCTCCTTGCCGAGGTCGTAGACCAAGGCCTCGCGGATCAGCGACTTGTCGGGGAACGGCCCGCGCAGCACCCAGTCGGAGTCGGCGGGCATCCCCAGCACCGGATAGTCGGCGTCGTCGTTGTCGTTGTCCCGGAACTCGAGGCGATATGGCGCCTTCTCGAACGAGGCCGACGACTGCCCCCGCAGGTGGACTCCGGCGCGGGTGGCGACCGCCGGAGCCGCGGCCAGCGACGTCGTCGCACCGCCGCCCGGCTCGAAGATCATGGTGGCGGTGTCGACGTACTCCCTGCCGGGCTTGCCCTTGCCGTACGTGTCGATCAGGACCAGCGGCAGGTCGTGAGCCGTGACGGTGGTGCGGGCGACGTACAGGGCCGTTCCGGGCTTCCCGGACGCCGCGCCGCCGACGAAGGCCTGCGCGCGCAGCTGGGTGGTGCCGGTGAACTGCAGCGGCTGGCCCCCGTAGAGCGCCGACTGCGCGGTGGGCGGCGTTCCGTCGGTGGTGTAGCGGATCTGTGCGCCGCCGACCGCGGTGCTCAGCGACACCGACACCTGTCCCTGGAAGGTGCCGCTCGGCACGGAGAAGGCGATGTCGCCGGTCAGGTCGTCCGCCGCGGCGGCCGCAGTGACGGCGTCGGGGGTGCTCGCGGCGCGGCCGGCCGACCCGGTGCCGGAAACCGCCCCGGCGCCCGCCGATGACGGGTACGCGTTGAGGGGCCCGGCGAGGAGCCCGGTGAGGAGCAGGGCGGCGACCGAGGTTCTCGTGATGCGGCGGGCGGCCGCGGCGCCGGTGCTGCGGAGCGTCAGACGCACGATGCCTCCTGTTCGGGGCGGTGGGAGATGTCCGGCGCGGGGCCCATCGGCGACGCGGTGCCGCGGAAGTGGCGGCGCAGCGTCCGCCGCCACGGCGCGTCGGGCAGGTCGGGGCGGAGTGCGGCCAGACCGGTGGCGTACTTGGAGATGCGGGCGGGTCTCATCCCCGCCCGCCACAGCATGCGGTCGACCGGCGTGGCGGCCGAGGCGGTCTTGGTCTCGACCACGGCGAGACCGGGCAGCCGCAGCGCGGAGTCGCCGTGCCGCCACGCGAGTGCGGTGTCGAGGGTGACCCGGCTCGCGGTGTCCGGCAGCAGCAGGGTGGCGCGCTGGTATTCGGTCACCAGGACCGGGTCGAGGGAGCTCCTGGCGGCGGGACCGATCGACTCGCGGGCGAGTGCCTCGTCGACGAAGTCGCGCCCGGGGTCCACCGTGCCGCGGTCCCACAGGTCGTAGGGCAGCCGGTGTTTGGTGATGCTGCCCCGCGCGCCGCTGATCTTGACCTCCAGCCAGCACTGGGCGGAGTCGAGGTAGGTGCGGGTGCGCACCTTGAAACGCCGGCGCCTGCGATAGGCCGCGCAGTGGTAGCTGGCCAACTGAGGGGTGTCGAAATACACCGACTGATAGCGGAAAGTGCGGTCACCGTCGATGTCCAGCACCTGGGCGTACGGCATGAGCCGTTCCAGCAGACGGGGCAGCACCTCCGCCGGGACCAGATACTTGCGGTCCACCCTGGTCTGCAACGCGGCCCGGTCGATCAGCTCGTCGAGCCCGACGGGGGCCAGTCGCGCCAGGGCCGGCCCGATGGGCATCGCGGTCATCGGCGCGCTCCGGCGGGGGCGGGCGCCTCGGGTTCGGCGGTCAGCGCCCGGTCGGTGAGCGCGTACCGGACGTCGACCACGGTGGTCTCGTTGACCAGGTCGAGCCGCTGGACGGTGACGGCGTGCACTCGGGCGTCGAGGAGTTGTTCCAGGTGCGCGACGAGCGCGACATGGTCGGTGAAGGCCGATTCGAGCACCAGGATCTGGTGCCGGTAGTGCCGCAACAGCCGCCGGTGGTCGCCGAGGAACATCACCGCGAGGATGAGCGCCATCATGCCGCCGCTGAGCCACACCGAGGTGGTGCTCACCGCGCCGAGGATTCCCAGGGCGAGGGCCGAGAAGTAGTAGGCGACCTCGTGCTGGTCGAGTTCCGTCGAGCGCAGGCGGATGATGGACAGCACGCCGAACAACGCCATCCCCAGCCCGAGCCCGGCGCCGACGTTACTGGCGCTCAGCGCGCTCGCCACGGCGAGCACGCCGATGTTGACCCCGAGATAGGAGACGACGAGGTCGCGTCGGCGGTGTCGTGGGAAATAGAGCCCGAAGACGAGCAAAACCACTGCGCAGATGTCGATCGCGAACAGGACGAGCTGTGACATCACGGTCGTTCCTTCTGAGTCGCTGCCAGGTTGGGCAGGGAACCGCCCGCTTCAAGGTGAACAAAACTTTCGGATATATAGAGAAAGTTTCGGGAACTCTTGTGGAACAATAGGTGAATCACAGGTGTCTAGTCAACGAACATCTGACAAGCGATCCTGTCGAAAACGGGAGGAACTCCCTGGTCGGCCTTGACAAAGGCGTGTACGTCGTCGTTTGTCGAGAGTGAAGGGCGATCGGGAGTGGGGCGCATCCCTGTGAAACTTTCACTCCCCTCGGCTCGGAAATCGGGCGCCTCTGTATCGCTGTATGGCCGGACGGCCGGCGTCGGGGCCGTGCGACGGCGATCGCCGTCCGGTGATCACCTGGTCGCGGCCGGTAGCCGTGAACCCGGCCGTGCGCGCCGGGCCTGCGAGCGGTGAGACGGGCCCCGCGTCGTCGACCGCCTCCGCCACGGGAAACGCGAGACGGTCGTTCTCGCCGCGAGCGTGAGCACCTCGCCCTCGCCTCGCCCAGACGTTTCTCCCCGCCGGCCTATAGGCCCCGCGGCGTCGAGTTCCGTGACCGCCCGGCATATCGCCCGAGCCGCCGATGACGGGTGCCCGAAGGGGCCCGCACGCTGCGAAATAAAACACGCCCGGCGGAGGCCGGCCCTCCGGCGCGGCCGCCCCGCACCTCGGGCGTCACGTGCGGGTGCGAGAAATCACCTGCGCATTTTCCGTACGTGCGGAGAAGGCCGCAGGTCACTGGTTGACAGGCTCACATTCAGCCCGCAGACTTACTGAAACTTTGCAGTCAGCGGCTGTTCGGGGGGTGTCGCGTACTGCCGAAAGACGGCTCGGAGAAAAGGATGCGGTTTTTGAATCCTGCTCGTCCGTAGCTGAGAAAGGTTTCAGCATGTCTTCTGGAGGCACGTTCCCCTCCACTGCCTCTGTCGCCAGGAAACGCGTCGTCACGCTGGCGTTGGGCGTCGGTCTTCTGGGCGGTCTCGGCATTCCGGCCACCGGCGTCAGCGCCGCCGCAACGACGGATTCCCAGGCGATCGTCCAGCAGCAGGCGCCGAGCCTGCCCAGCGGACGGACCACCTACCGGACGATCACGGACTACAACGACGAGATGCTGGCGCTGAGCGCCCGGCACCCCGGCCTCGTCAAGCACATCACGCTGCCGCACAAGACCCGCCAGGGCCGGGAGGTGTACGGCATCGAGGTCACCCACGACGTCGGCGCCGCCGACGGCAAGCCGGTCCTGCTGATGATGGGCGTCCACCACGGCAACGAATGGCCCTCCGGCGAGCACACGATGGAGTTCGCCTACGACCTGATCGACAACGACGGCAAGGACCCCCAGGTCACGCGCCTGCTCGACAAAGCGCGGGTCATCTTCGTCCCGGTCGTGAACGTCGACGGGTTCGTCATCAACCGGCGTACGAGCTGCGGCCTGTCCCCGACGTGCGCGAGCAGCGCCGGGGTCGACATCAACCGCAACTACCCCTTCGGCTGGGGCAGCAACGCCGGTTCCAACGCGACGACCCGGGGCCCGGGGCCCGGTTCCGAGCCCGAAGTGCAGAACATCATGGACCTGACCAAGAACAACCAGGTCACCGTCCTGATCACGAACCACACCTCCGGTCACACCGTCCTTCGCCCGCCGCTGGAGAAGCGCGCGGGCGACACCCCGGACGAGGCCGTCTACGCCGCCCTGACCGACGCGATCACGGCCGAGAACGGCTACACGGGCATGAAGTCGGGCTTCGACTACGAGACGACCGGCGAGACCCCGGACTGGTCGTACTACGCGACCCGCGGTCTCGGGTTCACCTTCGAGATCATGAAGACCCAGTCGACCAACAACACCTACTCCGAGGTGATCGAGGACTACACGGGCACCGGCCGCTACGAGGGCAAGTCGAACCGCGAGGCGTTCATGGTGGCCCTGGAGTACGCGGCCGATCCGGCTGGGCACTCCGTCATCACCGGCAAGGCGCCGAAGGGCGCGGTCCTGAAGATCACCAAGGACTTCGACCTGTGGACCGCGCCGATCCGGCAGGCGAACAACGTCGTCGACGCGCCCCAGAGGGTCCCCACCCACCTGGAGTCGACGCTGGTCGCCCCGGCCAACGGCAAGTTCGCCTGGCACGTCAACCCGTCCGTACGGCCGGCCCCGGCCTACACCGAGACGGGCGTCGTCGCCACCGGGCCGGGCAACTTCATCAAGGAGAGCTGGACGCTCACCTGCGCCCGCCCGACCGGCGAGGTCCTCGAGACGGTGCACGTGACCGTCGACCGGGGCGAGCAGGTCGACGTGCGGCTGCAGGAGTGCAAGACGAGGTTCAACGGCAACGGACCGAAGAACTGACCGACATCACGAAGCAGCGTAGCCGGGCGGTCCCCACGGGGGCCGCCCGGCGGCGTTGCATCCGGTAGGCGCTTCGCGATTCACGGGTAAGGCGACCGGCCATGGAGCCGGGTCGTCACTCCACGAAGAAGGGAAGTGTTCCAGGATGAGGCACGTTCCAGAGACCGGCCGGTCGCTCGCCGTGCTGGACGCCTCCCGGATCGTCGCGAACCTGCGGACGCTCTTCGACGGCCACCGCCTCTCGCCGTCACAACGCAGGATCGCGCGCTACCTGCTGGACAACGCGCAGGAGGCCGTCTTCTTCACCAGCGCCGACCTCGCCGCGCGCGTCGGCGTCAGCCAGCCGTCGGTCACCCGATTCGCCGCCGCGCTCGGCTTCCGCGGGTTCCCCGAGTTCCGGGAGGCGCTGCGTACTTCCGTGTTCGGTGATCGGCGGCCGGCGGCGACGGACGACCGCTACAACGAGATCCAGGAACTGGTCAACTCCGAGATCCGCGACCTCGAACGGCTGCGCGACGGCCTGGCCGATTCCGGCCGGCTCCGGCGGGTGGCGGGTCATCTGGCCAGGTCGAGCCCGCTTCTGGTCATGGGCCTGCGGATCTCCGCGCCGCTGGCGCATCTGTTCGGCTACCTCGCCGAGAAGGTGCTCCCGGACGTACGCGTACTGGACGCGCCGGGCTCGATCCTGGAAGACCGGCTGAGCAGGGCGGCCGAATCGGGCGCCGAATGGGTGCTCGCCATCGGCCTGCCGCGCTATCCGCGTGAGCTGGAGCAGGGGCTTGTCTGGGCGCGGCGGGTCCGGCTGAAGGTCGCCCTCGTCACCGACCAGCCGGTGGGCCGGCTCACCGACCTCGCGGACGAGGTCCTGCTCGCCCCGGTGAGCTCGGGCTTCGCGTTCGACTCCCACGCCGGCCCGACGGTCCTGTGCACCGCGCTGCTGCACACCATGCTGGACACGCTCGCCGCCGAGGGGCAGGCCCGGCTGGAGGCGTTCGACGACAGGGCCGCCGAGCGTCAGGTCTTCCTCACCGGCTGACGGGTGAGGGCGTCGAGCAGACCGGGAAACACCTCGTCCACCTCGGCGCGGCGCAGCGAGTTCATCCGCGACGTCCCGACGTAGTACTGCCGGATCAGGCCCGCCTCACGCAGCACATTGAAGTGGTGGGTGGCGGTGGACTTGCTGACCGGGATGTCGAAGCCCCCGCAGGGGAGGTCCGCGCCGGTGGCGTCGAGTTGCGCGACGATGCTCCGGCGTACCGGATCGACGAGGGCCTCCAGCACCTGCTGGAGGTCGAACTGTGACACCTCTGGATGCGGCGGCGTACGTCCCATGGGCTCATGGTACGACATTCATCAAAGTTTGACACCGATCGTACTTCTGTCGCAGAGTGGGCCGCGGACGAACGGAGGACGACGACATGTCCAAGACTGTGCGGTTCCACGAGATCGGCGGGGCCGAGGTGCTGCGGCTGGACGACCTGGAGCCGGGCGAGCCGGGGCCGGGCGAGGTGCGGATCCGGGTGGAGGCGATCGGCGTCAACAGGGCCGAGATCCTGTTCCGGTCCGGCCGGTACATCGAGCCGGTGAAGCATCTGCCCGCCACGCTCGGCACCGAGGCGGCCGGCGTGGTGGAGGCGGCCGGCCCGGAGGTGGCCGGGTTCGCGGAGGGGCAGGCGGTCAGCGTCCTGCCGGGCTTCTTCTCGCAGAACGACTACGGCGTCTACGCCGAGCGGACGATCGTGCCGGCGTCCGCGCTCCTGCCCCGCCCCGATGGGATGGACGCGGTCGCCGGTGCGGCGGTGTGGATGCCCTACCTCACGGTCTACGGCGCGATGGCGGAGGTGGCCGGCATGCGGGCGGGCGACGTTGCGGTGATCACCGCGGCGTCCAGCAGCGTCGGCCTGGCCGCGATCCACACGGCCGGCCGCATCGGGGCCACGCCGATCGCCGTCACCCGCACCCGCGCCAAGGCGCAGCGGCTGCTCGAGGAGGGCGCGACCGAGGTCGTCGTCTCCGGCGAGGAGGACGTCGCGGGGCGCGTGCTGGAGCTGACCGACGGCAGGGGCGCCGAGTACGTCTTCGACGCCGTCGCCGGACCGGGCGTGACGGAACTGGCCAGGGTCGTCGCCCCCGGCGGGACGTTGTTGCTGTGGGGTGCGCAGAGCGGGCAGCCGACGCCCTATCCGGGGTTCGACCTGGGCATGCCCGCGCTGAACATGCGTACGTACACGGTGCTGGAGATCACCAAGGATCCCGGGCGGCTGCGTCGCGCGGTCGCCTTCGTGACCTCGGGTCTGTGCGCGGGCGCCTTCCGCCCGGTGGTGGACCGCCTGTTCCCGCTGGAGGAGGTCGTGGAGGCCCACCGGCACATGGAGTCCGGCACCCAGATCGGCAAGATCGTGCTCACCGTGCGTCAGTAAGCCTTCGACCATGCGTGCGTGTCCGCCGTGGCGCGTGCCGAACGCTACAGAGCCGGTGTCCGCATGACCGCCTCTTCTAGGACTACAGTTTATATAACTGTAGTCCTACATCTGTGAGTGTGCGCATGGACAAGCCGGTCGAGATGTTCGACCGCGACTACGAATGGTCCGCCTTGACGCGGTTCATCACCGACAAGCAACCGGGCGCGACTCTCGGCGTGGTCTCCGGGCGACGCCGCCAGGGCAAGACCTTCCTGCTGGACGCCGCGTGTCGTGCCGCAGGCGGCTTCTACTTCGGAGCGACCGAGGCGGCCGACGCCGAATCGCTGCGCCGCTTGAGCGCCGCGTTGACCGCCCATGCCCGCCCTGCCACCCCCTACCATTTCGCCGACTGGTCCGAAGCCCTCGACGCGCTCCTCGCTCTTGGCGCCGAGCGGCCCACCCCCGTCGTGATCGACGAGTTTCCCTACCTCGCACGGGCGAATCCGGAGCTGCCTTCCCTCATCCAGGAGGCGTTCCGGCCGATGCGGGATCAGCGCACCACATCCCGTACGCGTCTGTTGCTGTGTGGTTCGGCCCTGTCCTACATGGGCCGGCTGTTGTCCGGCAACGCGCCGTTGCGCGGACGGGCGGGACTGGAACTGCTCGTCCGTCCGCTCGACCACCGTCTGGCCGCCGAGTTCTGGGGGATCCCCGATCCGGCGCTGGCTCTCAAGGTCAACGCGGTTGTCGGCGGCACGCCCGCCTATCGTCGCGAGTTCGCACGGGGTGACACCCCGGTGGGACCGGAAGACTTCGACGACTGGGTGGTGCGCACCGTGCTCAACCCGGAGACGCCGCTGTTCCGTGAAGCCCGCTACCTACTGGCCGAGGAGCCGGACCTGCGTGACAGCGCCCTGTACCTGTCCGTCCTGGCGGCTGTCGCCGACGGCAACGCCACGCGCGGGGGCATGGCCGGCTACCTGGAGCGCAAGGCGACGGACATCGCGCATCCCATCAACGTCCTCGAAGACGCAGGCCTGTTGCATCGCGATTCGGACGTTTTCCGGGACAACCGCGCCACATATCGCATCTCCGAGCCGTTGATCCGCTTCTATCACGCCATCATGCGGCCGGTCTGGGACCAGCTCGAGCGACCGGGCAGCGCCGCCCGGGTCTGGCAGGCCAGCCGCCGCCGTTTCGTCAGCAACGTCCTCGGCCCGCATTTCGAGCAGATCTGCCGCGAGTGGTCGCTGCATCACGCCGATCCTGACCTGTTCGGCGGGCTGCCTGCCCGCGTCGGTCACGGTGTCGTCCACGATTCCAAAGCCAGAACCGGTCACGAGGTGGACGTGGCCGTGATCGGCATCGGCGATGGCGGCAAACCGCCGCTCCTGGCCCTCGGCGAAGCCAAATGGAACGACACGATGGGAATCGCTCATATCGAACGTCTCCAGCACATCCGCGACTTGATCGCCGCGTCCGGCCGTTACGACACTACGGGTACCCATCTCGTCTGTTTCAGCGGCACCGGATTCAACGACAAGGCGGTGGCCCAGGCGAGCGCCTCACCCGATGTGCACCTGATCGACCTGCCGGCCCTGTACGGCCGGAGCTGACGCGAACCGGCCTGCCGCGGCCGGCCGCCGCGTCACGTACTCGGTCGGCGCCCCGTGGCAGGGATGCCGTCGGTAGGGTCCTCTGGGTAGGACGCCGACGAGAGGAATCGTGAGCGTGGTGGAGCGGGCCGACGGGGCGGGGCTGCACGAGGTGGGGGCGGGGATCTTCGCCTGGGTGCAGCCGGACGGCACCTGGTGGCTGAACAACGCCGGAGCCGTGGCGGGCGACGATGGCATCCTGATCGTCGACACCTGCGCGACCGAGGCGCGCACCCGGCGGTTTCTCGGCGCGGTCGCCGAGGCGACCGGTGGAGCCCCGGTCCGGATGGCGGTGAACACTCACCAGCACGGGGACCACTGCTACGGCAACAGCCTGCTCCCGGACGACACGGTCGTCTTCGGGCACGCGGCGATGCGAGAGGCGTTGCTGGCCGATCCGATCATCGAGGGCTGCCCGCCGATGTGGACGCCGGTGCCCGACTGGGGACACGTGACGCGCCGCCCGCCGTCGGTGGTGTTCACCTCCGAGCTGACCGTCCATCTCGGGGCGCGCCGCGTCGAGTTGCGGCACCCCGGCCACGCCGCGCACACCCCCGGGGACGTGGTGGCGTGGCTTCCCGGCGAACGGGTGCTGTTCGCCGGGGACCTGCTGTTCAACGGGCTCACGCCGCTGGTGCTGATGGGATCGCTCGAGGGGGCGTTGCGATCGCTGGACTGGCTGGCGGCCTTCGACCCCGAGTACGTCGTTCCGGGACACGGACCGCTCGCCACCGCCCCCGAGCTGCCGCAGATCCTGGCCGCACACGAGCGGTACTACCGCTTCGTCCTCGACACAGCCCGGGCGGGACGCGAGAACGGGCTCACTCCGCTGGCCGCCGCGCAGGCAGCCGACCTGGGCGAGTTCGCCGGATGGGCGGACGCCGAGCGCCTGGTGCTCAACCTCCACCGTGCCTACGCCGAGGCCGAAGGCGGCGAGGTGGATCTCCTCGCCGCCTTGGCCGACGCCGTGACCTGGCACGGCGGGCCGCTGCCGACCTCAGTCTGAGGCCGGCGTCACGACCAGCCCTGCAGCCCGGCTCCGTACGGATAGAGGGGGTTGCCGTAGGTGGTGGGGACGGTCTGGCCCGCGTCGATGCGGGCCCGGATCTCCGACCGCTGGGCGGCGGTCGCGCCCAGGTCGTAGGGGAGGTTCCAGTCCTCGACGGCGTCGGCGAGCACGTCGCCGCCGCCCGGCTTGAGGATCTGGTCGAGGCTACGCGGGAGCTGCCACGGCAGGCGGCCGCGCGGCGTGTAGTCGCCGAACAGGAGGCTCGCCGTGGCCGGGCCGACCTCCTCACCGCCCCGGTACGTCACCACGATGGCGTCGGCCAGGCCGTTCCACTCGCTGATGACGATGGGCCGGGGGAGGGTCAGCACGACGACCACCGGAATGCCCTGGTTCTTGAAGTTCTGGATGACGGCCAGCTGGTCGGCGGGCAACTGGGGCTGCTCCTTCACCCAGGCGGTGGCGTGCGTGTAGGTCGGCTCGCCGACCGCCACGATCGCGAGCTTGGGCGAAGGCCCGGTGTCCTGATAGACGTTGACGCCCGCGGTGGCCGCCCGCGCCTTGACCGCGTCCAGCAGGGTCTGCGAGCCGTACTCCTGGTGGAAGAAGCTCGTCCAGATGCAGCAGGCCGATCCGTCGGTGGCCCGCGGACCGGCCACCACGACGTTGTCGCCCGCCTTGAGCTTCAGCGGAAGCACGCCGTTGTTCTTGAGCAGCGTGATGGACTCCCGGGCGGCCTGGTTGGCGAGCGCGACGTACGACGGCTGGTGGAAGCGGTAGGAACCGTTCACCGGGTCGCCGTACGGGTGCTCGAACACGCCGAGCGTGAACTTCAGGCGCAGGATCCGGGTCACCGCGTCGTTGATCCGCGCGATCGGAACACTTGAGAGGAAGGTCGCCATCGTGAACCCGGTGGCTCCCGGGTCGGCCCCGCCCATCACGTCGGAGCCGGCGTTCGCGGCCTTGACCCAGACCGAGGACGGCAGCCAGTCGGTGGTGATGAGGCCGGTGTAGCCGAGGTTGTTCCGCAGGTAGTCGAGGATCGGCTTGCTGTCGCCCGCGCCCGAGCCGCCCGGGTCGAGGTAGGAGCTCCCGGCGTACCCCGGCATGATGTTGACGGCGCCGGCCTCCATGGCGGCTCTGAACGGGATCATGTGATACTTGATCGTCACCGCGTCGTAGGTGATCCCGGCCTCGCCGCCCGCGCCCTCGCCCGGCCAGTGCTTGACCGTCGCCAGCACGGAGGCGGGGTTGAGCTCGGGGCCGCCCTGGAGCCCGGCCACCAGCGCGCGGACCTGGGCGGCCGCGACGTCGGCGTTCTCGCCGTTGCCCTCCTGGATGCGGGGGTAGAGGACCTTCGTGCCGACCTCGGCGAGCGGGCCGAGCACGCCCCGCGCCCCGACCTCGAGCTCCTCGCGGCGCTGCATGTCGCCGAGCTTGTAGTCGAGCGCGTAGTCCTTGCCCGCCGCGAGCGCGCTCTGCAGCGGGTAGGTGGTCTGGTAGCCGGCGATGGTGTCGCCCGCCGAGACGGGCGGGATGCCGAGCCGGGTTCCGGACGCGCCGAGCAGGACGGCGTGCAGGTCGTTCGGCAACGCCGGGCCGAAGTGCCAGCCCGAGAGCGAGTAGGTCTGGGCGTTGTAGAACATCTGGTACGCCTTCTCCTCGGGGGTCATCCTGCCGAGAAGGTCGTTGACTCTGGTTTCGACGGGCAGCCGCCAGTTCTCGTACGGCTCGATCGTGCCGTTCCTGTTGAGGTCGCGGGCGCCGTTGACGATCGGAACGCCGTCGGCGACCTGCTCGATGTCCGGCAGGTAGAGGCTGAAGGTGCGGATGTTCGACGTCGTCCTGGCACCCGACCCGCTCACCGCGACGACGAACCACTTGTACGTCCACCGGTCGGGGATGTCCCAGGTGGGCGTGTAGCTCGTGCCGGTCGGCTCGGCGACCTTGGTGTAGAGGTCGATCAGGTTGCCCGAGGCGGTGAAGTCGTAGTCGGTGCGGCTGACGTTCAGCCAGACCTCGTAGCGCACCGCGCCGGAGACGGCCGCCCAGGAGAACGCGGGCCGCCGCGTGTCGGTGACCATGGCCTTGTCGGCGGGGGCGGACAGGGCGAACTGGCCGGTGGTCGCCGGGGCCGTGGTGGGCGGGGACAGCAGGGGAGCGGTCGTGGCCGCCATGTCCACGGTGCCGAAGACCTGGAACTCCCACAGCGAGTAGCCGTAGCCGGTCGCGCGGGCCGTGCCGACGAAGCGGACGTAGCGGCCGTCCCCGGTGACGTTCAGGTTCTCGACGCCGCCCCTGCCGCTGGTCGTGGTGTAGATCGGCGTCCACGACGTGCCGTTGGCGGACACCTCGATCCGGTAACCCGTGGCGTACGCGGACTCCCAGTCGAGCGTGACGCCGGTGATGTGCCCGGCGCCGCCGAGGTCAACCCGCAGCCACTGGTCGTCGGAGTACTGGCTCGACCAGCGGGTCGTCGTCCGCCCGTCGAGCGCCGCCGCCGGAGCGTTGCCGCCCTCCCAGGAGGAGGCCGTCACCTGCTTGTACGCCGAGATCGGCGTCCCGCCCGGCGGGTCGGTGGTGCCGCCGCCGCTGGTGTGGACGGCGAACTCCCACAGCGAGTAGCCCCAGCCGGTGGCGCGGGCGGTGCCGTACAGCCGGACGTACCGGCCCGAGCCGGTCACGTCGAGGGTCTGCGTGCCGCCGGTGCCGGTGGTCGTGCTGTAGACGTCGGTCCAGGTGGAGGCGTTGTCGGACACCTGGACCTTGAAGGCCGTGGCGTAGGCCGCCTCCCAGGTCAGGACGACCTTGCAGATCGTCTTGGCCGAGCCGAGGTCCACCTGGAGCCACTGCGGGTCGGCGGCGGCGCTGGACCAGCGGGTGCCGGGGTCGCCGTCCACCGCCGCGGACGCGGGCGTCCCGGCGTTCTCGGTGGACGAGGCGGTCGCGGGCCGGTTCAGCGCGCTGTTGGGGCCGGTGCAGCCCGAGGATGCGCCGGTGGTGCCGTAGACCTGGAACTCCCACAGGGAGTAGCCGTAGCCGGTGGCGCGGGCGGTGCCGTAGACCCGGACGTACCGGCCCGAGCCGGTCACGGTGAGGTTCTGTACGCCGCCCGTGCCGGTGGTGGTGGAGTAGACGTCGGTCCAGGTGGTGGCGTTGTCGGATACCTGGATTTTGAACGCCGTGGCGTAGGCGGCCTCCCAGTTGAGGGTGACCTGGCTCAGCGTCGCCGTGGTCCCGAGGTCGACCTGGAGCCACTGCGGGTCGCTGAACGCGCTGGACCACCGGGTGCCGGTGTCGCCGTCCACCGCCGCCGATGCGGGGGCGCCGGCGTTCTCGGTGGACGAGGCGGTCGCGGTCTTGCCCTGCGACAGCAGGACGGGCGCGGCGTGGGCGGGCCCGGCGACGACGCTCGCGAGCAGCGCCAGCGCCACCGCCAGGACGAGAGGGAGCCCGCGCCGGAGCGTGAGGGGGTGCTTCATGGCGTCTCCTGCCTGCGCTACCAGCCGACCGCGACCAGCAGCCACTGCGGGTCGCCGTGCGAGATGAACGAGGACTGGCCCGCGTAGTCGTCGTAGGGGAAGCCGTAGGCGAGCTTGCCGATGGCGTGGTCGTGCCAGAACTTCGCGTAGTAGTTCGCCGGGGCGGCCTTGTAGTAGTTCGCCGGGTCCGACTGCTGGGCGTCGGACAGCCCGGCGACGTGCCGGTTCAGCGCCGCGCACATCTTCGGGGCCTCGGCGAGCGGTCCGGCGCACCCGGTGACCTGCGAGGTCGTCGCCGTCACGCCCTGCTGGGCGGCGTAGCCGGTGAAGTAGTTCGCGTACGCCCCGCCGGGCTGGAAGATCGACGCGCTGCCCGGGGCCGGAATGCGGTACGGCGCCTGCACCTGGGCCAGTTGCTTGAACTCGGCAGGCACCTCGTCGATGAACCGTTGGAACGTCGCCGCGCGGGATTCGGCGAAGGTGGCGTAGTCCTCGCCGACCGCGACGTCGTAGCCGTCGCGTGCGTGCAGGCGCATCGCGAGCTTCAGGCCGAACGCGTCCACCCGGGTCGTGTTGCCGTTGAACACCGAAGGCCCGACGGTGAACTCGATGAAGTCGTAGTACTGGCTGTTGGGGGAGCCGAGGTAGAAGTACATCCGGCCCGCCGTGTTGGCCGGCATGTCGAAGTAGGGCTGCTCGGCGATCGAGTGGACCTGGCCGTTGTAGCTCCAGTAGACCTGTGAGTCGGGATACTGGCCGTTGGTCCGGTTGAGGATCTTGACCATGACGACGTTCTTGGCCGCCGGGATGTTCGCGGTGTCGCCCCAGAAGGCGTCGGGCGGCGGGGTCGTCGGATCCGTCGAGCCGCCTGTGGTGTTCACGGTGAAGCTCCACAACGAGTAGCCGTACGCGGTGGCGCGGGCGGTGCCGTACATCCGGACGTAGCGGCCCGAGCCGGTGACATTGAGGGTCTGCGTGCCGCCGGTGCCGGTGGTCGTGCTGTAGACGTCGGTCCAGGTGGAGGCGTTGTCGGACACCTGGATTTTGAACGCCGTGGCGTAGGCCGCCTCCCAGGCCAGGACCACCTTGCAGATCGTCTTGACGGAGCCGAGGTCGACCTGGAGCCACTGCGGATCGCCGAACGCGCTGGACCAGCGGGTCGCGCTGTTGCCGTCCACGGCCGCCGACGCGGGTGTCGCGGCGTTCTCGGCGGAGGAGGCGGTCGCGGGCCTGCCCTGCGCGGCGTCGGCCGTGCCGCAGGAGGTGCCGGTCGTCGTGCCGTAGACCTGGAACTCCCACAGGGAGTAGCCGTACGCGGTGGCGCGGGCGGTGCCGTAGACCCGGACGTACCGGCCGGTGCCGGTCACGGTGAGGTTCTGTACGCCGCCGGTGCCGGTGGTGGTGGAGTAGACGTCGGTCCAGGTGGTGGCGTCGGCCGACACCTGGATCTTGAAGGAAGTGGCGTAGGCGGCCTCCCAGTTGAGGGTGACCTGGCTCAGCGTCGCCGTGGTGCCGAGGTCCACCTGGAGCCACTGCGGGTCGCCGAACGCGCTGGACCACCGGGTGCCGGTGTTCCCGTCGACGGCGGCCGACGCCGGGGTGCCGGCGTTCTCCGTGGACGAGGCGGTCACGGGTTTGCCCTGCGACAGCAGCGCGGGCGCGGCCGTGGCCGGGGCGGACATCGCCGCCGCTGCGACGACGCAGGCCACGACCAGGACCAGCGCGCTGAGCACGGCCGCCAGGGCGCGGCGCGTGGGATGGATCGTCGAACGCTTTCTCATGATGGCGATCTCTCTTCGGGGGGTGAACGGGGACGAGCCCTGACCAGAGAATGATCGCCTTCGAAACTTAGGTCAATACTTGAATTTAGTGTGCAACGAAAAGATCTTGACTCGCGACGTCCACTCCCGCCGACGATCGGGAGTTGCCGAGGTACTGCATGTTCCGTTCGCAGTCGGAATCGTCCCCAGTGCTCGGGTCTTTGAGCCAGCTGCAAGCCCCTCCGTGCCCGCCCCCCTTGGAGCAGTTCGCCTGGGAGGGCGTCGAAACCGAGCTGCGCCGTGCCGCTTTTGACACCTGGCGCGGCCTATACCGCAGGAACGACGACATCGACACGAAGCTGTACGCGCACGTGTTCGGCGCGCTGCACCAGCAATGGGACGACCGTGATGGACTACGCGGGCGCGGCGGTCGGCAACAGGGTCGGGCAGACCGTCCTCTGCGACGGGGGTTTCGCGCTGAAGGTGTGGAGCGACATCCCCGGTCAGAACTGCCAGGTGACCGGCAACCGCCAGTACGGCTACTTCTTGGCGCCATGGGTGAAGTCCGCGATCCTCAACGGCTTCACTCTGGCCGGGAGCGCGTCAGAGCCGGCTGAACACGGCGGCCAGCGTTTCGATCTCCTCTGCGGAGAGCTTGTCGGCGAAGTGGCGGCGTACTGCGGCGTCCAGGCCGGGAAGCGCGGCGGTGATGGCGGCGCGGCCGGTGTCGGTGAGGGTGACGATGACGCCCCCGGCGCGCTCGCGGGTGACGAGTCCGCGGGTGCTCATGCGGGTGAGCTGGTGGGAGACGCGGGTGCGATCCCAGCCGAGCGACGCGGCGAGCTCGCTCTGGCGCAGGGCGCCCCCCGCCTTGTCGAGATTGACGAGGATCGCCAGGTCCGGCTCGGACAGGCCGGCCGCCTCGGCGGTGTCCGCGATCACGCGGGCCCGGACGACCTCGTGGGCGCGCTTGAAGGCGGACCAGAACTCGATGGGCTCCGGTGCGGCGCCGGTCACGGCCTCGCTCGAAGCGGCCGTCTCTCCATCTCGCGTTGACATATCAACATGCCTCTTCCTAGTGTTGAAATATCAACGCTAACAGGCGGCTGCCTTCGCGGCAGCCCTGTCGGCGGCGTCCATGTTTCTCGCCCCGCAGGAGGCGCCATGCACACCCGACCTCTTGGAACCGGTGGCCCTCCGGTCGCCCCTCTCGCCCTGGGCTGCGCCGGCATGTCCGACCACACCGCCCCCGCAGACGAGGCCGACGCCATCGCCACGATTCACGCGGCCCTCGACGCCGGCGTCACCCTCCTCGACACCGCCGACTTCTACGGCATGGGCCACAACGAGGACCTGATCCGCCGTGCCCTCCGCGTCGGCGATCGCGACAAGGCGCTCCTGAGCGTCAAGTTCGGCGGTCTGCGTGGCCCCGACGGAGCCTTCGTCGGCATCGAGGGCCGGCCCGCCCACGTCAAGAACGCGCTCGCCTACTCGCTGCGCCGCCTGGGCAGCGACCACGTCGACATCTACCGGCCCGCGCGCCTCGCCCCCGACACCCCGATCGAGGACACGATCGGCGCGATCTCCGAGCTGGTCCAGGCCGGGTACGTGCGCCACATCGGGCTCTCCGAGGTGGGGCCGGAGGCCATCCGCCGTGCCCACGCCGTACACCCGATCTGCGATGTGCAGATCGAATACTCCCTGTTCAGCCGTGATCCCGAGACCAACGGCATCCTGGACACCTGCCGCGAGCTGGGGATCGGCGTCACCGCCTACGGGGTCCTCGCGCACGGCCTGCTCACCGGCGCCTATCGGCGACCCCCCGGAGGTGACCCGCGCGCCCACTGGCTGCCCCGCTTCCACCCCGGCAATCTCGCCGCGAACCTCGCCCTCGTCGACCGGCTGCGGCCGCTCGCCGACGCGTACGGCATCAGCGTCGCGCAACTCGCCGTCGCCTGGGTCATCGCCCAGAGCCGCGAGCGCGGCACCATCGTGGCCGTCCTGGGCACCCGCCGGCCGCATCGCATCGAGGAGGCCCTGGCCGCGGCCGACGTCGCCCTGACCGACACGGACCTCCGCACGATCGACGAGGCCATCCCGGCCGGCGCGGTGGCCGGGACCCGGTACGCCGCACCCCTCATGGCTCTGCTGGACAGCGAGCGCACCCCGGAGCCGTCCGCGTCGGTGCCGTCTACAGAAAGAACAGGCGGCGAATCATGAACGCATCTGCGTCGCCGATTGCCGAAGCGGCCCGGTCAGGCAAGCCGATCGGAGTAGGGATCATCGGACTGGGGGCGAACGGAAGCTGGGCCGAGCGCTCACACCTGCCGGCCCTGCGCGCCGTCCCTGGTTACGAGCTGAGGGCCCTGAGCACGAGTTCGAAAGAGTCGGCGGAGCGCTCCGGCCACCAGCACGGAGTGTCGCGCACCTTCGGGACGGCCGCCGAACTGGCCGCCTGTGACGAGGTGGACCTCGTGGTCGTGGCGGTGAAGGTGCCGCACCACCGGGACCTGGTGCGGACGGCGCTGAGCGCCGGCAAGAGCGTGCTGTGCGAGTGGCCGCTGGGCAACGGGCTCGCGGAGGCCGCGGACATGGCGCGGCAGGCGCGCGACCGCGACGTGCCGACCGTCGTCGGGCTCCAGGCGCGGTCGCACCCGGCCCTGGCCTACCTGCGGGATCTCGTGGCCGACGGCTACGTGGGGCAGGTGCTGTCCACGACGGTCGTCGGCTCCGGCGGCGCCTGGGGCGCCACCGTCGGCCCCGGCGATCACCACGTGCTCGACGCCGCCAACGGCATGACGCTGCTGACCATCCCCTTCGCCCACACCCTCGACGGACTCGCGTCCGTCCTGGGAGAGCCCGAGGATCTGCGGATCCACCTGGCGTCGCGGCGTACGTCGGCCGTGGACACCGGGAGCGGGCGGCCCGTCCCCATGACCGCGCCGGACCAAGTGGTGGCCTCGGGACGGCTGCCGGGCGGCGCGGTGACCACCTTCCACTACCGCGGAGGGATCTCCCGGGGCACCAACTTCCGCTGGGAGATCAACGGCACCGAGGGCGACCTCGTCCTCACCGCCCCGATCGGCCATCTCCAGCTCAGCCCGATCACCATCAAAGGCGGCCGCGGGACGTCCACCGGCCTCGCTCCTCTGGCGGTGCCGGAATCCTACGTTCGCGTTCCGCGACTGGACCCCCACGCTGACGCGCCGGCCTACGCGGTCGCCCACGCCTACCAGCGGTTCCTGGACGACCTGCGCGAGGGCGGCACTCCGGGCGTGCCCGATTTCGCGCACGGCGCCGCCCGGCACCGCAGCATCGAATCCGCCGTCGCGACAGCCTGACCGCGACCCCTCAACCGCCGGGCCAGCAGGCTGCGGAAGCCCGCCCGTACGAGCGCCTGGTCGTCGGCGAGGAGCACTCTGATCGTCATTCCGCCGAACCTGCCACAGGGATCTCGGCCTTCACGGCGAAGCCCCGGGGGGCCGGGCCCACGGTGAGCGTCCCGCCGAGGATGCGCACCCGCTCGCGCATCCCGGTGAGGCCGTTCCCCTCGGCGACTCCCCCGCCGGAGGAGTCGCCCTTGCCGTTGTCGGTGATCTGGACGATGACCGAGTGCGCGGGGCGGCCGACCGCCACCTCGGCCGTGGTCGCCCCCGAATGCCTGAGCGCGTTGGCGAGGGAAGCGGGTGCCCCGCGACTCGCGTCACGGGGCACCCCGGGTGAATCAGATCGGTGAACCAGGTCTCAGCAGGGCGTCAGCTCTTCGGCGTGCCGCCGTACTCGACGATCAGCGCGTCGGCGTCACGCAGGAGCGTGGCGCGGACCTGGGCGTCGGTCACGACCTTCTTGTCGTCGACGGTCTTCTTGAACTTCTCGAGTTCCTTGACGATCTTGTCGTCCCTGTCCTTGCCCTTGTCGTCCTTGTTCTCGGCCTTTCGTATGCCGTCGAGCGACTTGTGCAGCTTGTCGGCGTTCTTTCCGGTGAGGTTTCCGGCGGCCTCGAAACGGTCGATCAGCGCGGAGATGTCGTCCGTCGAGGTGACGACGGAGAACTTCACCGTCTGAACGGTCCGGTTGCCGGCCTTGTTGACGGCGGTGACGGTGAGCGTGTGCTCGCCCAGGGCCAGCTCGTACAGCGCCTGGACCGTGCCCGCCGTGAACGGCTTGCCGTCCAGCGTGCCGGTGACCGTCTTGATGCCGGAGCCGTTGTCGACGGCCGTCCATCCGATGGTCAGGTCCTGGCCGTCGCCGTACTTCTGCCCGCCGGCCACTCCGGAGACCGCGACGGTCGGGGCCTTCGTGTCGATCTTGACCGTCACGGCCTTGATCTCCTCGACGTTGCCGGCCTTGTCGGCCGAGCGGTAGCGCAGCTCGTGCTGCCCCTCGCCCGTGACGTCGACCGTCTTGGCGTACGCCGTCCAGGCGCCGCCGTCCATCGAGTACTCGGTCTTCGCCACGCCGGACGTGCCGTCCGTCGCGGCCAGGGTCACCGGGACCGCGCCGTTGTGCCAGCCGTCGTCGTTCGCCGGCGCGAACGACGCGGTGGTCATCGGCGCCGTCGCGTCCACCTTGACCGCGAGGGTCTTGGCGTCCTCGACGTTGCCCGCCTTGTCCGCGGAGCGGTAGGCCAGCGTGTGCGAGCCGTCGCCCGAGACCACGACCGGGTCGGTGTAGGCGGTCCACTCGCCGCCGTCCACCTTGTATTCGGTCTTGTCGACCCCGCTGCCGTTCGCCTCGTCGGCGGCCTTCAGCGTGACCGAGATCGGTCCGGTGAACCAGCCGCTCGCCGGCTCCGCCGGATCGAGGGTGGCCGTCGTCACGGGCGCCTTCGCATCCTTCGAGGCGCGGACGAGCGTGAAGTCGTCCACGTCGAAGTCGGCCCCGGTGAACACCAGGTAGAGCTTCACGCTCCCGGAGGGGACGTTCGTGAGCGCCGTGGAGACGTCCGCGTACGACTCCCACCCGCCGGTGTTCGGGACGGTGACGCTGCCGAGCACGGGGCCGGTCGGGGAACCGGTCCGGATCTCGAAGCCGCCGCTCGGGTTGGGCGAGGCCACCCGGGCCGTGAAGCGGGTGACACCGGTGAGGTCCACGCCGTCGTACGCCGCCCAGTCACCCGGGTTGACGTAGCCGAGCACGGTGCCGCCGTGCGCGGGGGCGTGGGGGTAGGTGTCGACGCCCTTCGCCTCCGTCCAGCTCTCGGCCTGGACGGTGACGTCGCCCTCCGCCGGGCCGAGCTCCTTGATGCGGATGTTCCGGAACGCCACTTCGTCGCCGTCGCCGTGGTTCTGGATGCCCACGTAGCCCTGCTGGAGGGACCGCTTCGGGTCGGTGTTGGTGAAGTCGTTGATCTTCACGCCGTTGAGGAAGATCTGCAGGCGCTCACCCTCCACCCGGAGCTCGTAGGTGTTCCACTGCCCCGGCGGGTTGAGCGCGGCGTCCCTGGCCTTGAGGTCCGCCGACTGGAAGCCGTAGACCGACCCGGTGGTCTTCTCCGGGACGTCCGTGGCGTCGATCTGGATCTCGTAGCCGTTGTCGACCGCCGACCACGGGTCGTCCGAGGCGGGGAAGCCCACGAAGACGCCCGCGTTGTCGTCGCCGCGCATCTTCCAGTCGAGCTTGAGCGAGTAGGAGTGGAACTCCTTCGCCTTGTACCAGAACAGCCCCAGGCCGCCGTGCGAGGTCAGGGTGCCGTCGGCGTTGGTGAATCCGCCGGGCCCGGCCTGCTGCCAGCCGGTGGTGCTGCCGTTGTAGAGCGTCGTGTAGCCGGTCTCGGGACGGCAGTCGGCCTTGAGGTCGCCCATGGCGTACCTGATGCCGCCGAGCAGGTGCTGCCGGAACTCCGGCTCGGAGAAGGATTCCGCCGTGTGCCCGCCGCCCGTGTAGAACGAACGACCGCCCTGATACTCCTTGCACCAGGCGATCGGGTGGTCCTCGCCCATCCTGCCGCCGGAGTAGGACTTCTCGTCCAGCGTGGCCAGCACGTGCGCGGTGGTGCGGGCGTTGGAGCGGTAGTCGTACCACTCGTCGGTGCGGGTCCACTGCGAGCCGAGGTGGGCGGTCGCCGGGTGGGCCCGGTCCTCCACCTTCACGGTCGCCTTCTGCACCGCGGGGTGCGAGGCGAACCACGCGCCGACCAGGCCGCCGTAGAACGGCCAGTCATACTCGGTGTCCGCCGCCGCGTGGATGCCCACGTAGCCGCCGCCCGCCTTGACGTACGACTCGAAGGCCGCCTGCTGGGCGTCGTTCAGCACGTCGCCCGTGGTGCTGAGGAACACCACGGCCTTGTACTTGGCCAGGTTCTGGGCGGTGAAGACGGCGGGGTCCTCGGTCGCGGTGACCTTGAAGCCCAGGTCCTTGACGGCCTGGATGCCCGCCGGGATCGAGTCGTGCCGGAAGCCGGCCGTACGCGAGAAGACCAGGACCTCGCCCTCGGCGCCGCCGCCCGGGGCAGTCGAGGTCGTCCACTTCTGCGCGTTGCTGCCGTCACAGGTCTTGATGACCATCTGCCCGGTGTTCGAGCCGTCGAGGCACTTGCCGGACTGCGGGTTCTTGATGGTGCCGTCCGTCCCGATCGTCCAGACCTGCGCGCCGACATTGGCGACGCAGTCCCAGATCTGCACCCGCGTGCCGTCGGCGGTGCCGCCGTTGGACACGTCGAGGCACTTGCCGAGCGAGCGGAGCGTGGAGCCGTTGACGCTCCAGACCTGAGCCCCGGTGCCGTTGCACTGGTAGAGCTGCACGTTGGTGCCGTTGGCCGGGTTGGCGCCCGCGACGTCGAGGCACAGGCCGCCGGCGTTGACGATCGGTCCCGGGCTTCCGCCCGCGGGCGGCTCGGCCGTCAGCGTGAAGTCGTCCACGTCGAACAGCGCGCCGTCGTTGCCCTTGAAGAGCAGGAAGAGCTCGGTCGTCCCCGCCGGGGCGTTCGACAGCGGCGCGGAGACGTCGGTGAAGGTCTCCCAGCCTCCGGTGACGGGCACGCTCACCTTGCCCAGCAGGGTGCCGGTCGGCGATCCCGTGCGGACCTCGATGGTGCCGCCCTTCCCGCCGGACGAGACGCGGGCGGCGATCCCCTTGGCCTTGCTCAGCTCGTAGGGCTTGAAGGAGATCCAGTCGCCGTTGTTGATGTCGCCGACGGTCTTGCCGCCGTGCGCCTGCGACTTGCTGATCGGGTTGACGCCCGAGGAGGCCGCGTAGTGCTCGGCCTGCCGGTGCCGGGGCTGCAGGATGTGCTGGGTGTGGGTGGTCAGCCCGCCCTTGTCGGTGTACTCGGCGTCGAACACCGCGAAGATGTTCGCCGCGTCGTCGTGCTCGCCGTCCACGGGGATGGTCAGCTGGCCCGAGCAGCCGTTCTTCGAGCTGATCTGGTGGCCGTGGCTGTCGTGGCCCAGCACGTAGGTCATCTTGACCTTCGCGCAGTCGACGTCGCCGTCCTCGGGGTCGGTGACCTTGATCGTGAAGGGGACGGAGTCGCCCCACTGGAACAGGCTGCCCGCCGTGGGCGTCTCGATGGTCACGGTCGGCGCGGTGTTGCCCGCCGTGACGACCACGCTGGCGCTGCCGCTGTTGCCCGCGGGGTCGCGCACCGTGAGCGTCGCGGTGTACGTGCCGTCCTTGTCGTACGTCTTGACCGGGTTCGCCTCGGTGGAGGTGGTGCCGTCGCCGAAGTCCCAGGAGTACGTGAGCGTCGCGCCCTCGGGGTCGGCGGAGCCGGCCGAGGAGAACGTGACCGTGAGAGGCGTCTTGCCCGAGGTCTTGTCGGCCTTGGCCACCGCGATCGGGGAACGGTCACGGCCCTTGATGTACTCGAAGCGGTACAACGCCGAGTTGGCGTCGCCGTTGAAGTAGCCGGTGCCGTAGTCGAGCACGTACAACGCGCCGTCCGGGCCGAACGCCAGGTCCATCACCTGCGTGCCGGTCCACGGGAAGTCGGCGATGTCGCCGCGGGTCCCGTCGGCCTGCACGTCGATCGCCTTGATCCACCTGCGGCCGAACTCACCGGCGAAGAGGTGGCCGTCGAGATCCTGGGGGAACTTGACCGCCGAGTTGAGGGCGGCGTCGTAGTGGTAGACCGGCCCGCCCATCGGGGACTCGGAGCCGCCGCCGAACTCGGGTGGCGAGCCGGCGTCGCCGCCGTACCTGATCCACGCGGGCTGGGCGGGCGGCAGCGTGCGCTGCCCGGTGTTGCGAGGAGAGGCGTTGACCGGGCCGCCGGCGCAGTCGTACTTCGCCCCGGAGGGACCGGAGGGGAAGGTGAACGCGTTGTAGGTCTCGACCGGCGTGTTGGTGCCCGTGCAGTAGGGCCAGCCGTAGTTGCCGGGGCGGGTGACCCGGTTGAACTCGACCTGGCCGCTCGGCCCCCGGTTGGGGTCGGTGGTGCCGGCGTCCGGGCCGTAGTCGCCCACGTAGACGACGCCGGTGGCCTTGTCGACGCTCAGCCGGAACGGGTTGCGGAAGCCCATCGCGTAGATCTCGGGCCGGGTGTCCGGGGTGCCCGGCGGGAACAGGTTGCCCTCGGGGATGTCGTAGGTCCCGTCCGGCTTGACCTTGATGCGCAGGATCTTGCCGCGCAGGTCGTTGGTGTTGCCGGAGCTGCGCTGGGCGTCGTACGCCGGGTTGCGGTCGGGCCGCTGGTCGAGGGGGGAGTAGCCCGACGAGTCGAAGGGGTTGCTGTCGTCGCCGGTCGACAGGTAGAGGTTGCCGGCGGCGTCGAAGTCCATGTCGCCGCCCACGTGGCAGCAGATGCCGCGGTCGGCCGGCACATCGAGGATCTTGACCTCGCTGTCCTTGTCCAGCGTCCAGTCGGGCTTGACGGTGAACCTGGACAGCCGGTTCACGCCCTTCCAGGCCGAGAAGTCGGACGCGGTGGCCGGGGCGTCGCCGTCGGGGGTGTTGAGACGGGGAGCGTAGTAGAGGTAGATGAACCGGTTGGTCGCGAAGCCAGGGTCGGCGGCGACCCCCTGGAGCCCCTCCTCGTCGTGGGTGTAGACGTTCAGCGTGCCGACCACGGTGGTGTCGCCGCGGGCGTCGGTGCGCCGCAGGACACCCTCGCGAGCGGTGTGCAGCACCGACAGGTCGGGCAGCACGGTCATCGTCATCGGCTCGCCCATCTCGGCGACGCCCCTGGCCAGCTCCACCCGCTGGTAGTCGGTGGCGTCGATGGGCGCCGCCTGCGCGGGCGCGGCCGGGGTGAGCACGGTCAGGCCCGTGAAGGCCAAAAGTAAGGCGCAGGTCTGCGCGATCCGTTTTCTGGCGCGATCGGTCGGCCGCCTGGGGGGCATGGCGGGGCTTCCTTTCCCTCGGTGCGATATGGCCCGGCACGGTCATGGGCACGCGTTCGCTTCACAAACCAGCCGTGTTAGCGGTGATTCGTCCCGAAGGTAAGCGTCTTTTGGAGACTTGTGAAGATAGTTTTGGCAAAACGGCGGAACTTTTGCTGGGTTGTGACGAAAGTCCCGCCGGATCGCGGCATGCGGCCGCTCAGGCCCGGCATCACTGCCGTGGCCCGTCACCTGGGATCTACTCCCGGCCCTCGTCCTCCTCGGAGTCCTCCTCGAAGCCGGGGCCGAACGAGTCGAAGCCGTCGTCGAGCATCGCGTCGAGTTGCCGGCGCGTCTCGGCGAGCTCGGCGGCGATCTCCTCCGACGGCTCGGCACCCGCCAGGAACTCCAGCTCGGCGAGCACGGCCCGCATCGCGGTGACGCCGGGCGGCTCCGCCGTGTCCCCGTCCGCCGTGTCCCCGTCCGCCGTGTCTCCGTCCGCCGTGTCCCCGTCCGCTATGTCACCGTCCTCGCCCGTCCAGTCCATCAGCCACGCGGCGGCGCGCAGGCAGCGTACGCGCGGGACGGTCATGCCGAGATCGGCCCACAGCCGCGCGGCCCGCTGGTAGGCGGGCAGCGCCTCGTCCGCCATCCCGGCGAACTGCAGCGACTCGGCGGCCGACCAGGCCAGCTCCGCGTGCAGTTCCCGTGCGCCGGGGTCGTCCTGCACCAGCCGCGCGGCCGTGACGAACTGTTCGGCGGCCTCCCGGTGCCGGCCCAGCTCGGCCAGCGACCTGCCGTACTGCGCCCGCGTCCGCGCGACGGCCTCCCCCTCGTACGGGACCTCGACGCGCGGCATGACCTCCTCGAACAGCGCGGCGGCCTCGCCGTGCCGGTCGAGGAGGTGGTAGGCGCGGGCGGCGGCGAAGGTGTTGTGCAGCGTGTCCGGCTCGGAGAGGCCGTCCCAGCGGGCGGCAGCGGCGAGCGCCGCCCCCACCACGTCGAGTTCACGGCCGGGCTGCCGGATGAGCGCGTCGACGAGAAGGGAGCTCAGCTCCGCCGCCTCCTCGGCGGGCAGCAGGTCTCCGCCGTACTCCAGGGCCGTCGACGCGTAGCCCTCGGCGCTCTTCGGATCGCCCTGATCGAGGGCGATCCGACCGAGCATGCCCGCGGGCCGCGCGGCGTGCCAGGGCATCCCCGCGTCGCGGTAGCGGTCGAGCGCGGACGTCAGATGCGTGCGGGCGGCGTCGAGGTCGCCGAGCATGAGAAAGATCCGGGCCAGCATGTTGTGGTAGGTGCCGGCCCGGCCGGTTCCGCCCAGTTCCTCCGCCGCGGACAGCTCCGCCTCCACCCGGGCGCGCGCCGCCAGGATGTCGGTCTCGGCCGGCCCGTCCGGCCCGTCCGGCCCGGCGAGCGTGTTCATCGCGATGTACGCCCCGGCCCTGCGGGCCGCCAGGTACTCCCCGGCGTCGAGCGTCCCCTGGGCGTACGCGGCGGCGGCCTCGGCGGTGACGGTCTCCGCGAGACCCTCGCCGCCGGCCCGGTCACCCGCGTGAACCAGGGCGACGGCCGCCGCGGCGCGCGCCTCCAGCGCGTGGGCCCGGTCGCCGAGCCGCTCGAACCGTGCCGCGACCGCCAGGAGCCGCGCGTGCGCGGCGCCGGGGTCGCGCTCCATCGCCGTCCCCGCCCTCCTGAGCTCGACCTGCGCGGCCACCGGCTCGGGCAGCTCGGTCTCGGCGGCGCCGACCCGTTCCCACGCCTCGTCCGTGTGCGGGTGGCGCAGTGCGGACAGCCGCCGCGCCTCCGCGACGAGATCGTCCAGGGATGCCTGCGCCGGGCGGGGCGGGGCCGGGACGGCGACCTTCGCCGCCGGCCGCGGCAGCCGTACGGGCGAGCCCAGCGGCAGCCGGTCGAGCAGCGGCTCCCGGCTCAGCCGCGCCGCCACCCGCTCGCTCACGACGCGGGTGCCGTTGCGGGCGTCGTAACGGGCGCAGATGTCGCCGATCTCCCGCTCCAGGTCACCGAGCACGGCCCCCGCCGTACGGCCGCCCACCGGCAGGTCGTCGTGTCCGAGCGCGGCCAGGCGGCGCAGCAGCACGGCGGCGCCGCAGATGAAGCCGAGCCGCCGCGAGACGTCCTCGCCCTGCGGGGTGAGCCATCCGACGTGCTCGCCGAGGATCTCCAGGCCGCGCGCCTCGTTGCCGGTCAGCGCGCAGAACTCGATGTGCCGCCCCACCGTCTCCCGGAGGGAGAGCGTGCGCCGGGCCAGGTGATACCCCTTCAGATGGGCGCCGCGGGCGTCGTCGACGCGGCCCGTCCGCAGCAGGGGCAGGAGGGCATGCCCGAGCACCCGGTGAGGCTCCTCGGCGCAGGTCAGCGTGCCGTCGAGCAGCGGCGCCCAGAACTCCAGCGCGCCCTCGTCGTCGCCTGCGGCCTCCCGCCGCGTGCCCCACCCGTTGTGCTCGCAGGCGTCGCAGTCGGTCATCACGTCCTTGGGCGCGGCGATGGCCGCCTCCATCGCGGCGGCGGCCGTGGCGAGGTCGCCGGTCTCCTGCGCGAGCATCGAGCGCAGCGTGAGCACCGGGCGTGCGCTGTAGCCGTGCTCCCGATAGCGGCTCTGGAGCTCGTCGAGCCAGCGGTGGGTCGTCTCCAGCGGCACGGCGGGATTGTCGACCAGGCTGTGCGTCATCCATTTGAGCTGCCAGTGGATGGAGTAGGTCAGCCGGCCCAGTTCGGCCGGGAAGTCGTCGAGGAGCCGCAGGAGCCGTCCCGCCGCGACCGGCATGCGGTCGCTCTCTGCGGCGTACATGTACGCCTCGACGAGGGCGAGCAGGACCTCGCCCTCAAGCGCGCGGTCGTCGGCCGTGCGAGCCTGCGCGGAGAGCACCTCCAGGCGCTCTGTTTTCTGCCGCCCCTCGGGCAGGGCCGCGCACTCCTCCAGGCCCGCGCGGATCGCGGCGGTGCCGCTCATTGCCCCTCTCCTTCCGGCGCGTCGGTCACGCTCGCCGCGGCCCAGCCGAGCAGTTGGTCGAAGGCCCGGTTCAGCAGCGAGGTGTCCATCGGCCGCAGCGGCCGGTGCGTCATCAGCAACGCCTGGCCGTACAACGCCTCGACGGCGGTGACGAGCAGCGTGCGGTCGCGGATCGTCGCCAGCCTGCGCACCACCGGGCTGCGGTGGTTGAGCACGAGCTGCGCGCGCGGCGCGGACGACTTGAGCGCGCCGAGGATCTCGGCCCACAGCTCGTCGGACTCGGCGGCGGTCTCCGCGCGGGCGCGCTCGCTCCTGGCCGCCCGTGAGTCGAGATGGAGGGCGGACACCGACGCGGGATAGAAGGCGCGCAGGATCACGTCGCACTCCAGCGGGTCGAGCGCCGCGCGGGCCGCGGTGAGGAAGGCGGCCATCGCCAGTTCCTCGCGGGGGTCCACCGAATCGAGAGCCGCGGTGACCGCGTCCGCGTCCAGCTCCTCGACGGCGACCCCCGGCAGGACGCCGGGAAGCGCGGCGACCAGCTCGCCGTCGTAGGTGTAGCCGCCGTTGACCACTCCGAGCCCCTGGGCCGCCGCGATGCCGGCGACCTGCCGGAACTCCTCGACGGAGGACGTGACCCGCACGACCGGGTGCTTCCTGGCGAACTCGGCGAGCGTCACCTCGCCGTCGGTGGTCTCGAAGCGCAGATAGGGCAGCATGATCGCGAAGAGCTCGGTGTCGTGCCTGGCCAGCGACTTGACGCCGAGGGCGTGCACGGACAGGAACGTGGCCAGGCGGCCCGGCTCCTGCGCCGCCAGGCCGGTCAGCCAGTCGCGCAGCCGGGCGCCCAGGGCCTCGCGGACCGCCGCCAGCGTCTCGTCCTCGTACAGCCCCTCCCGGGAGGCGGTGGGGCGCAGGGTGTCGGTGTCGATCACGCAGCGCGCGAAGAAGGCCCAGTCGGGCAGCAGGCCGGTGACCGCGTCGCCGAGCAGCATGCCCTTCAGGTAGACCCGGTGACGGCCCCCGGCGGCCGGGTTGGCCGCGTTCGGCAGGATGTAGGCGGCCCCCCGCACTCCGGCCAGCTCCACGTCGAGCTCGACCACGTCGAGCGCCGCGAAGCCGAGCACCCGCTCGCCGTACGCGAGCAGCGCCGCCCGGCGCTCGGCCGCCGACCGGTACGGGCGGTCCCACACCGGAGGGCTGTCCGTGGTGCGTACCGTCCGCCCGCCTCCTGTCACCGTCACCTCGTACGGCAGCAGCGCGCCGAAGTCGCGGGCCAGGTCGGCCACGAGGTCGGGGGCGAACCACCGCCGCGCCCCCGGCCGGGCCAGCAGGCGCACCGTCGTTCCGGGGGTGCCGACGAGGGCGGCACGCTCGTCCGGCGAGAGCGTCCGCACCGAGTAGGTCCCGTCGGAGGTCGCCGACCACTCCACACCCGGAGCGTCCGGGTCGCGGGCCGACCGGGTGAGCACCTGGATCCGCTCGGCCACGGTGAAACAGGCCAGCAGACCGATGCCGAACTGACCGAGGAACTCCTGCCGGGCACCTTCGAGGTCGTCACGCTTCGACGAGCGGCCGATGGTGGCGAGGAAGCGGTGCACGTCGGCCTCGGTCAGGCCGATTCCCGGGTCGTCGATCCGCAGCCCGTTCTCCTCGACGGTGATCCGGATGTCCGTCGGCGCCGCCGGGTCCACCGCCAGCCGTGCGGTGACCGCGTCCACCGCGTTCTGCAGCAGCTCGCGCAGGTACACCCGCGGGCTGGAGTAGAGGTGGTGGGACAGGAGGTCGACCAGTCCGCGCAGGTCGACCTGGAAGGATCGGGCGTTCCTCGCTAAGTCGTCCGACATGCGCATGATCGTAGCGTCGCGCACCGACACGGAAGGGGCGCTCGCGGCCTTGGCAGACGGGCTCCGGGGGCGTACACCTGAATGTAACAGGTTCTTGTTTTGCCCGGGCGAGGAGCGTCGCATGGGTGCATCCGTAGTGAAATCCGCTTTTCGGTCAGGATTACGGCCGGGGCTGACGCGCCGCGGCTTCCTCGCTGTAACAGGTTTCACTGTCGGGGCGCTCGCTGCGCCGGGCCGCTGGACGGCCGCCGCGGCGGCGCCGCACCGCGCGCTCGCCGACGGCGACCGCGTGCCCGCGCTCGTCATCGGCAGCGGATACGGCGGTGCCGTGGCCGCGCTCCGGCTCACGCGGGCCGGAGTGGACACCCACATCGTGGAGATGGGCCGCGCCTGGACCACCCCCAGAGCCGACGGCCGGGTCTTCTGCGACATGCTGAACCCGGACGGGCGCGCCTACTGGCTGCGGACGAGGACGGCCCAGCCCGTGGGCCATCTCCTGGGGCTGCCGGTCGACCGGGGCATCGACAGGTACACCGGCGTGCTCGACGCGGAGGACTTCCCCGGCGTCCGGGTGTACCAGGGGCGTGGCGTCGGCGGCGGGTCGCTCGTCAACGGCGGCATGGCCGTCGTCCCCAGGCGCGCCTACTTCGAGGAGATCCTGCCCGACGTCGACGCCGACGAGATGTACCGGACGTACTTCCCGCGCGCCAACGCCGGACTCGGCGTGAACGAGGTCGATCCCGTCTGGTTCGAGTCCGCCGAGTGCTACCGGTTCGCGCGGGCCGGCCGCGACGCCGCGCGCCGCGCCGGCTTCGCCACCACGTTCGTGCCGAACGTCTACGACTTCGCATACATGGAGCAGGAGCAGGCGAACCGGGTGCCGCGCTCCGCGCTGGCGAGCGAGGTCATCTACGGCAACAACCACGGGAAGCGGTCCCTCGACAAGACCTATCTGGCCGCGGCCGCGGCCACCGGCAGGCTCACCATCAGCCCGTTGCACACGGTCACCGGGGTCGCCCCCGCGGCCGGTCGCGGATACCGGGTGGAGATGGTGCAGACCGACACCTCCGGCGCGACGGTCGCCACCAAGTCGGTGGTCGCGGACCTGGTGTTCTTCGCGGCCGGGAGCGTCGGCACGAGCAAGTTGCTCGTCGCGATGAAGGCCCTGGGCAGGCTGCCCGACCTGCCCGACGCCGTCGGCCGGGGCTGGGGCAACAACGGCAACGTGATGGTCGCCAGGGCCGGCCACGTGTGGAACCCCACCGGCGCCCTGCAGTCGGGCATGCCGGTCGTCGGCATCGACAACTGGGCGTCGAGCGCACCGGTGTTCGCGGAGATCGCGCCGTTCCCGGCCGGGGTCGAGCTGTGGATCAGCCTGTATCTCGCGATCACCAAGAACCCGAACCGGGGCCGCTTCGCGTTCGACCAGACCACCGGCGCCGTCGGCCTGACCTGGCAGACCGCCCAGAACCGCCCGTCCGTCGAGGCGGCCAGGACCGTCTTCGACGCCGTCAACAGGAAGGAGGGGACGGTCTACCGGTCCGACCTGTTCGGCGTCGGCAAGGTGTGGGGCGACGACCTGACCTACCACCCGCTCGGCGGCTGCGTGCTCGGCCAGGCCACCGACGCGTACGGCCGCCTGCCCGGCTATCCAGGCCTGTACGTCGTGGACGGCTCGCTGATCCCCGGCAGCACGGGCGTCAACCCGTTCGTCACGATCACCGCGCTCGCCGAACGCAACCTCGACAAGATCATCGCGACCGACCTCCAGCGTCCTGGGTAGAGGCCCGGCATGATCTCCATGCCGTCGGGTCGGGTCGAGCGTCCGGTGATGTACCACCGCTGGGCCGACATCACGTTCATCCACTGGAGGTATCCGCCCGAACTCGTGCAGGCGTTCCTGCCGGACGGGCTCACGGTGGACACCTACGAGGGGTCCGCGTACGTCGGGCTCACGCCGTTCCTGATGCGGGACGTGCGGGCGCCCGGCCTGCCGCCGTTGCCGTGGCTGTCGCGCTTCCCCGAGACCAACGTGCGCACGTACGTCAGGGACCGCCGGGGGAGGGGCGGCCTGTGGTTCCTGTCGCTGGACGCCGGGAGACTGCCCGCCGTGCTCGGCGCCCGGGCCACGTATCGGCTGCCGTACTACTGGTCGGACATGTCCGTGACCGGCGAGGGGGCGCGGCGCCGCTACCGCTGCCGTCGCCGGTGGCCGGGGCCCTCCGGGGCACGCTGCGACGCGGACGTCGACCTCGGCGCTCGGCTGACCGAGGCCGAACGGGACGGCCTCGCGGACTTCCTGGTCGAGCGCTACCGGCTGTTCACCGTCGTCGCGGGCCGCCTGGCGACGGCGGAGGTGGAACACCCACGCTGGCCCCTGCACCGTGCCCGGCTCGCCGGGCTGGAGCAGGGACTGCTCGAGGCGGCCGGCCTGCCCGCGCCCGACCAGAACCCGCCCGACCACAATCCGCTCGTGCACGCGTCTCCTGGCGTACTCGTACGGATCGGCATGCCGCACCCGGTCCCCGATTAGACGGCCGCGGCCTCGTCCCAGAAAGCGGCGAGCACCTCGTTCAGTCTCTCCGGCGCTTCCACATGGGGATAGTGGCCGGCGCCGGGGATCGACACGTGGCGTGCGCCGATCCGTTCGGCGGTGACCCGCGCGCACGCGACGAGGGGGACACCGCCGCGCTCGCGATAGGGCTCGGGGCCGCTCTCCCAGGTGCCGGAGACGACCAGCTTGGGGAACCCGGCCGCCCGCAGGGCGGGGAGCGGGATCCCGGCCTCCCAGCACACACGTTCGCGCAGGACGGTGGCGGCCGCGCGGAGCCGGCGCTCGGTCGCCTCCAGCGGTGGCATGCCGGCCGAGTCGGCGGCGGCCCGCAGCCACTGCTCGGGCGTCAGCTCGGGGAGGTCCGCGTAGGCGGCGCGGTTGGCGCGCAGCGCGGCGGCCACCGCCGGGTGGTCGGCCGCCGCCTGGTAGCAGCCGGGTTCGATGAGGGTGAGCGACCGGACCGCCTCGGGCCGTCGAGCCGCGGCGATCATGACCCCTACCGCGCCGTAGGAGTGGCCGACCAGGTGCGCGCCCTCGCCGAGCAGTTCACCGATGTCGTCGGCGTCGGCCAGGTAGTCGCCGGCGAACCGTTCTCCGGCGTCGGGGCTGCCGCCGTACCCGCGCCGGTCGACGAGCAGCAGCCGGAAACGGGCGGCCAGCGGAGCCTGCGCGGCGAACCCGTACTCCGGATCGTCCCCCCAGCTGGTGGAGCCGTGCACGAAGATCACCGGCGATGCGCCGGTGTCCGTGCCCAGCGCGGTCACGTGCATCTCGCCCGGCAGCGGCCCGTTGGCGCGGAACACGGGTGCGAGAGTCATCGGCGCTCCCTAAACGACGTTCGATGCCTTGAACGCTGTATAAGACCGATGAACGCCGATCGTCAACTCCTATAGCGTTGGCTCGTGTCCTCAGATGTTCAGGACGGGTCGGTCTGGCTGCGGCCCCAACGGCCTCCGCGCGACCGTCAGCTCACCCGTGACCAGATCGTCGACGCGGCCGTCGTCGTCCTCGACGCCGACGGGCACCGTGGGCTGTCGATGCGCCGCATCGCCGCCGATCTCGGGGTGACCGCCGGATCGCTGTACTGGTACGTGCGCACGAAGGACGACCTGCTGGAACTGGCACTCGACCGGGTGCTGGGGGAGGTGAGCGCCGATCCGGACGAGCCGGACTGGCGGCGGGCGCTGGCCGCGCTGGCCCGCAGCAACCGGGCGATGCTGCTGCGGCATCCATGGGCGTTGTCGGAGCTGACCGTCCGGCCGAACCTCGGGCCGAACGCTCTGGCGCTGGCCGAGACCGGTCTGCGGCTGCTGGCCCGGGCCGGGTTCGCCGACGCGGACCTCGACGCCGCGATGGCGGCGGTCAACGACCACGTGGTCGGCGCGGTCATCGCCGAGGTCGCCTGGCGGGACACGCTGGCGCGCATGAGTGCGAGCGGAGCCGACTGGAGCGAACGGGCCGACGGCTACCTGCGCGAGGTCACCGGGCGATACCCGATGCTGGGCCGCCGGATGGCCGCCGCCGGCGACCTCGACGTGGAACGCGAGAGCGAGCGGCGCTTCGAGTTCGGCCTGCTGTGCCTTCTGGACGGCCTGGCCGCCCACCGCGCGGGCTGAGGCCCTTCCGGCCGGGAGCCCCCGACGCGTACGAGTCGCGAGACGGGCGACCCGGAGGCGCCACTCCGAAAACAGCAGTCCTGAAAACACCAGTCCCGAAGTCACCGGGGGCGTCAGGCGCCGGGCTCCTCGAAGCGGTCGAGGTAGGCGGCGTACCAGGCGCGCTCCTCCTCCACCAGCGCGTGGCGGTCGGCGTAGACGTGGTCGAACATCGCGTCCACCGGCGGGTCCGGCATGGCGATGACCCCGTTGCGCAGTTCGAGGGCCATGCGGTCGCCCTCCTCGTCGACCTCGGCGAAGAACGCCTCGTCGGCCATGCCCTCCCGCAGCAGGTACGACCGCATGCGCGCGATCGGGTCCTTCTTCCGCCACGCGTCCACCTCCTCGGCCGGCCGGTAACGGCCCGGGTCGTCGGAGGTGGTGTGGGGGCCCATCCGGTAGGTGTGCGCCTCGATGAGGAACGGCCCGCCCCCGGAGCGTACGTGCCGCAGCGCGGCCCTCGTCACGGCGAGGCAGGCCAGCACGTCGTTGCCGTCCACCCGTACGCCGGGGAAGCCGAAGCCCTGCGCGCGCCGGTGGATCGGCCCCCGGCTCTGCCGCCCGACGGGGTGGGAGATGGCCCACTGGTTGTTCTGGCAGAAGAACACCACCGGCGCGTCGAACACGGCCGCGAAGTTGAACGCCTCGCTGACGTCCCCCTCGCTCGCCGCGCCGTCGCCGAAGTAGGCCACGACGGCCGAGTCGTCGCCGTCCCTGCGGACCCCCATGGCGTACCCCACGGCGTGCAGCGTCTGCGCGCCGAGGACGATCGTGTAGAGGTGGAAACGGGTCTCCCGGGGGTCCCAGCCGCCGTTCGTGGTGCCGCGCAGCATGCCCATGAGCGTGAGGGGAGCGATGCCCCGGCACCAGGCGACGCCGTGCTCCCGATAGGAGGGGAACACGTGGTCGTCCGGAGCCAGCGCCCGGCCCGAGCCGATCTGGGCGGCCTCCTGCCCCAGGCAGGGGATCCACATCCCGAGCTCGCCGAGGCGCTGGAGGGCGAAGGCCTCCCGGTCGATCCGCCGCACCAGCGCCATGTCGCGATACAGCCCCCGATACTGGCTCTTCGACAGGTCCAGGTCGTACTCGGGGTGCGCGACACGCTCGCCTTCGGGCGTGAGCAACTGGACCAGATCTTCGGCCTCGTCCTGGCGCCGCACGTCGTCTCCTCTCTGACCACGGTGACCGCTGCCCGGCGCGCCGGACCCCTCATCGTCGACGGGTCGTCGGCACCGTGCGCAGCCAATCATTGCGGCTGTGCGGCGCGAGGGTTCACACGACGTGCCCGCCACGCCGATGAGCTGTGAGTTTGTGTGACCGCCCCGTGACCGCGGTCAGCCGGTCGCGGCGGCGGGGCGCAGTCCCGCGAAGACGATCGCGAGCGTACGGGCCCGCAGATCGGGTTCCCACCGGGTGTGCAGGGACGCCTGGCACACGCCGATCAACAGGGCCATGACCTCCGGCACCCGGACGTCGGAACGTACGGCCCCGGCCTGCTGGGCCTTGGCGACGAGCACCTCGACGGCCTCACGCAGGGCGAGGACCGGCTTGGCGACGGTGACCGGGATGCCGGCCTCGGCGAGCAGGTCGACGACGGTCTTCTTCTCCGCGGCCTGCTCGACGGTGCGGGTGAAGAAGGTGAAGAAGGCGGTGGCGGGGTCGCCCTCGGTCGCGAGCGCCCGGGTCTCCTCGGTCAGCCTGACCGCGACCGCGTGCATGATGGCCTTGAGCAGGGACTCTTTCGTAGGGAAGTGCCGGAAGACGGTCCCGATGCCGACTCCGGCCTTCTGGGCGATCTCCTCGGTCGAGGCGGAGGGGCCCTTGGCCGCGAAGACGGCTTCGGCGGCCTGCAGGATGCGCGTACGGTTGCGCTGGGCGTCGGCGCGCAGCGTCCTGGCCGGCCCTCCGGAGGCGTCCGGCTCGGGAACGCGCTGGTCGTTCGGCATTCCTCGGCTCTCCCCACGCCTCGATTGACATCCGCATTCGCCGGTTCATAGCCTGTAACCGAAGTGGAGACTCCGATTGTAGGTCACGCCGCAGCGAGGAGTGCAGATGTTCGAGAGGTTCACCGACCGTGCGCGGCGGGTTGTCGTCCTGGCCCAGGAAGAGGCTCGGATGCTCAACCACAACTACATCGGTACTGAGCACATTCTTCTTGGTTTGATCCATGAGGGTGA
>NZ_JADBGC010000033.1:0-103499 GCF_014892245.1 Microbispora sitophila
AATCCTGCCCGACGAGCGCAAAGACACCGCGGCCGGCTTCCTGGCGCGAGCTGCGGCCTGGTTCGCCGCCCGCAACGTGACCATCCAGCGCGTGCTCACCGACAACGGCGCCTGCTACAAGTCCCACATGTGGGCGGCCACCTGCACCGGACTGGGCATCACCCACAAGCGCACCCGCCCCTACCGGCCGCAGACCAACGGCAAGGTCGAACGCTTCCACCGCACCCTGGCCGACGAGTGGGCCTACGCCCGCCCGTATGCCTCAAAAGCCGAACGCCGCGCCGCACTTGATCCCTGGCTGCACATGTACAACCATCACCGCGGACACACCGCGCTGAAAGGCCAGCCACCCATCAGCCGCGTCACCAACCTCTCTGGGGAGTACATCTAGGCCCGCACGTCGCGGGTCCGCGGCAGCAACCAGGTGCCGCGTGGCGGCCGCCTGGGCCGCCGCCGTGGCAGGTCATCGCCGGCGCCCTGCTGGAGCACACCGCGCGCGGAGAGCGGGCACGCATCGCCCAGGAGCTGCACGACGTGGTCGCCCACCACATCTCCATGGTCGCCGTGCAGGCGGAGACGGCCCGTGTCGCCGTGCCGGGCATGCCGGCCGCAGGGGCGGAGCGGTTGCGGGCGATCGGCGACACCGCGACCGGCACCGGCGGGTCCGGCACCGCAGGGACCGGGCTTCCCGGACGGGGTCTGACTGCACCGGGCTTGACCGCACCGGACTTGACCGGGCCGGGCTTGACCGCACCGGGCTTGACCGCACCGGGCTTGACCGGGCCGTCCCGTCCGCGGCGGGATCGATGGAAATTGGGCCTTGCCCGTGTCGCGCCGCGGAACTACGCTCCGGCTAATTCTTAGGAAACTTTCCTAACGATTAATGGAGGCCGGATGCGCCGAACAGCCGTTTTCCTTATGACACTCCTGCTGATGTCCGCTCTCGCCGTACCGGCTCGGGCCGCCACCGGCCTCATCGCCGTCTTCACGCTCACCGGCACCCAGGGCAAGTTCGTCGTCACCAACTCCGGCTCCACGGCCGTCACCGGCTGGTCGATCCAGTTCGACCTTCCGGCCGGCGTCACAGCGGGCAACCCACAGAACGCGACCATCAGCCAGAGCGGGACGAAGGTCAGGCTCACCCCCGCCTACTACATCAACACGATCCGGGCGGGCGGCACGACCGAGCCGTACAGCCCCTCCTTCACGCTCAGCGCCGCCGCCCAGCCGGCCAACTGCACGATCAACGGCGCCAACTGCGACGGGACCGGCGACCCGCCTCCCCCGCCCGCGCCGCTGACCGCGACCTTCACCGGCAGCGGGACGCAGGGGAGGTTCGTGGTGAACAACAACTCCGACGCGGCGTTGAACGGCTGGTCGATCGTGTTCGAGCTGCCGGCCGGGGTGACCGCGAGCAATGCCCAGAACGGCGCTCTGAACCAGAGCGGGCGGCAGGTCACCCTCACCCCGGCCTTCTACAACACCAACATCGCGGCGCACGGGTCGACGGAGCCGTACAGCCCCTCCTTCACGCTGAGCGCGGCGGCCGAGCCGGTGAGCTGCCGGGTCAACGACGTCAGGTGCGACGGCTCGGCCGACACCCCGCCGGGTGCGCCGTCGAACCTGCGCGCCACCGCCAAGACCACCAAGACGGCGATGCTGGCCTGGGACGCCGCGACCCCCGGCAGCCTGCCCGTCACCACGTATGAGGTGTACAACGGCTCGGCACTCGCGGCCACGGTGACCGGCACGAGCGCGACGATCACCGGGCTGACGCCGAAGACCACGTACACGTTCACCGTCAAGGCGAAGGACCGCAAGGGCAACCCATCCCCGGCGAGCGGCGCCCTCACGGTCACGACCAACGACCCCGCCGACGACACCCAGCCGCCCACGGTTCCGGCCGGTCTGCGCAGCACCGCCAAGGACGCCACCAGCGTCTCGCTCGCTTGGACGGCCTCCACCGACAACAAGGGCGTGGCCGCCTACGACGTGTACACCGGGAACGACCTGGCGACCACGGTGACCGGCACCTCGGCCAAGGTCACGGGACTGTCGCCGTCCACCGAGTACACGTTCACCGTGCGGGCGCGCGACCTGTACGACAACGTCTCGGCCGCGAGCGATCCGGTGAAGGTGAGCACGGCCGACATCGTCGGGAACGGCTACGCCCGGGTCGGCTACTTCGTCCAGTGGGGCATCTACGGCAGGCAGTATTTCGTGCGCAACCTCGAAACGACCGGCGCGGCGGCGAAGCTGACCCACCTCAACTACGCCTTCGCCAACATCGACCCGGTCAACCTGACCTGCCTCAACGGCGTGACCAAGGGAACCACGTCCAACCCGCAGGACCCGAGCCAGGGCGACGGCGCGGGTGACGCGGACGCCGACTACGGGCGGCCGATGAGCGCCGCGCAGTCGGTCGACGGCGTCGGCGACACCGGCTGGGAGAATCTGCGCGGCAACTACAACCAGCTGCGCAAGCTCAAGGCGAAGCACCCGGACCTCAAGGTGCTCATCTCGATCGGCGGCTGGACGTACTCGAAGTACTTCTCCGACGTCGCGGCCACCGACGCGTCGCGCAAGAAGTTCGTCAGCTCCTGCATCGACATGTACATCAAGGGCAACCTGCCCGTCTACAACAGCGCGGGCGGCCCGGGCAGCGCCGCCGGGATCTTCGACGGCATCGACCTCGACTGGGAGTGGCCCGGCGCAGAAGGCCACCCCGGTAACCACGTCAGCCCGAACGACAAGGCGAACAACACCGCGCTGATCGCCGAGTTCCGCCGGCAGCTCGACGCGCTGGGAGCCACGACGGGCAAGTACTACCTGCTCAGCGCGTTCACCCCGGCCGACCCGGCGAAGATCGCCTCCGGCTGGGACCTGCCCCAGGTGGCCAAGTACCTCGACGTATTCAACATCCAGGGCTACGACTTCCACGGCTCGGGCAGCGACAACTCGTGGGAGCCGAACCGGACCGGGCATCAGGGCAACCTCTACACCGACGTCGACGATCCCTACTCGTTCCACTTCAGCGTGGAGAACGCGGTGAACGCCTACCTGCAGGCGGGGGTGAACCCGCGCAAGCTCACGATCGGCCTGGCGTTCTACGGGCGCGGCTGGCAGGGCGTGACCGACGGCGGGAAGGGCGGCGAGTGGCAACAGGCCAACGGCGCGGCGCCCGGCCAGTTCCAGGAGGAGGCCGGCACCCGGGGCTACTCCAACCTGGTGGCGAGCGTCCCGAACTGCACGGTCAGCCATGACGAGCAGGCGGTCGCCACCTCCTGCTACACGGGCAACGGCGGCCAGTGGTGGAGCTTCGACGACGCCTGGTCGATCGGGCGCAAGGCCGCCTGGCTGCGAAGCAAGGGCCTGCTCGGGGCGATGATCTGGGAGATGTCCGGCGACACCGGCACACTGATGGGCGCGCTCGACGCAGGCCTGAGGTGAAAACGCCGTGACCGGTGCCGGGCAGGCGTCCGGCACCGGTCACGGGGTCATCGGGGCGGCATCATCGGCAGACGGCCGCCCGCCCTCGCGTCCATTCCCGCCAGTGGTACTCGGCTCCCACGAGAAATGCGCGCACGCGGTGCGCCGCTCATCGCGGGCGGCCACCCGTTCCGCCACTCATCGTGGCCGAACGCTGCCCCGCGGTCCGGGATGACGGCCCCCGTACGGCGCTCGGCCGCACGGGACGGGTCACGGCCCGGAGGTGGAGGGCCACACGACGGTCCAGGGTAGGGAGCCGGGTCACAGCTCGGGGGCGGAGGGACGGGTCACGGCTCGGAGGGGCGGGGGCGGAAGCCCTTGAGCGCCTCGTCGACGATCCGCTCGGGAAGGCCGGCATGGGAGTCGCCGGGGTGGGACCACTTCGTGAGCCAGATGACCGCCCCGCTGAGGAGCGCCAGCGCCATGTCGATGTCGAGGTCCGCGCGCAGTTCCCCGGTCTCCATGCCACGCCGAAGAACCGCCGCAACCACCGCCCTGCGCGGCTCCACGGTCAGCTCGCGGAACCGCTCCGCCAGCCGGGGATGCCGCTCGGAGTCGCTCATGGCGATGTTCATGATGCAACGGGTGCGGTGGTGGAGGGCCTCCTCCTGGATCACCCGGAGGTAGGTCACCAGGTCGTCCCGCACGGTTCCGCCCTGCGGCAGCGGGATCGGCGGCTTGAGCGTCGCCAGAGCGTCCACCACCAGGTCCTCCTTGTTGGACCACCTGCGGTAGATCGTGGTCTTCCCCACACCGGCGCGGCTGGCGATCGACTCGATGGACAGCTCCGACACCCCGATGCCCTCACCGAGCAGTTCGAGAGTGGCCTCGATGATCGACCGTTCCGCCTTCTCGCTGCGCGGGCGGCCCGCCGGGCGGGCCACCCCCTCAGCCGTCTGCTGCGTCTTCATGACGAATTCACACTACCGCCGCTTCCTTTTCGGTCTCAGCCTTGATGACCGTGGCGTCGACCGAACCCTTGCCCGGCATCCAGCGGGCCACCACGAGAGTGCCGACGAGGGCGACGAAGGCCGAGCCGAGGGCCGCCCAGTGGACGCCGGTGACGAACGCCGCGTTCGCGGCGTCGAGCAGGCTCGCGCCCTGCGGGCCCAGGTGGCCGGCGACACCGGCCGCGCCCGAGATGGACTCGGTCACGACGTGGCGGAGCTGCTCCGGCAGAGCGGCGACCTTGCCCTCCATGTCGCTGCGGTAGCTGGCGGACAGGACCGCGCCCAGGATGGCGATTCCCAGTGTGCCGCCGACCTGCCGGACGACGTTGCTCATCGAGGAGCCCACACCGGCCTTCTCACGCGGCAGCGCGTTCATGATGGCCGTGGTCGCCGGGGGCATGATGTTGGCCATCGCGGCGCCCTGGACGAAGCCGAGGGCCAGCAGCATCCAGATCGGGGTGTCCACCTCCACGAAGGCGTAGGCCGTCAGAGCCAGCGTGATGACGAGCATGGCCACCGTGCCGACGGCCCGGGCGCCGTACTTCTGCACCATGCGCGCGCTCTGCGGCGCGAAGATCAGCTGAGCGGCCGCGAACGGCAGCACGAGCGCCCCCGACTGCAGCGGCGAGTAGTTCCGCACGATCTGCCAGTAGAAGGCCAGGAAGAACATCACGCCCATGGCCGCGAAGAACACGAGGCCGACGGTGGCGATCGCGGTGGAGAAGCCGGCGTTGCGGAAATTGCGCACGTCGAACGCGGGGTGGTCGATCCGGCTCTCGTACCAGACGAACGCGGCGAGGATCGCGAGACCCAGCAGCGACGGCACGATGACCGAGACGTCGGCGACGGTGCCGAGGTCGCTGATCCGGACGATGCCGTAGACGAGGCTGATCAGGCCGAGGATGGACAGCAGCACGCCCACCGGGTCGAGACCGGCCTTGTTCGGGTCCTTCGAGTCGGGCACGATCGTGGCGATCAGCGCGAGGCCGATGAGCACGATGGGCACGTTGACGAGGAAGACCGAGCCCCACCAGAAGTGCTCAAGCAGCAGGCCCCCCGTGATCGGGCCGATCGCCACGGCGATGCCGACGCCGCCGGCCCAGATGCCGATCGCCTTGCCCCGCTCGTGGATCGGGAAGACGTTCGAGATGATCGCCAGCGTGGCCGGCATGATGGCGGCGCCGCCGAGGCCCATCAGGGCCCTCGCCGCGATGAGCTGCATCGGGTCCTGTGCGTACGCGCTGGCCAGGGAGGCCAGGCCGAACAGGACCATGCCGACCATGAGCATCCGCTTACGCCCGTAGCGGTCGCCCAGCACGCCGAAGGTGAACAGCAGGCCGGCGAACACCAGCGTGTAGGAGTTCATCGCCCATTCGAGCTCGCTCTGGGTCGCGCCCAGGCCGTGGACGGGATCGGCGATCGTCTTGATCGCCACGTTGAGGATGGTGTTGTCGAGGACGACGGCCAGCAGGCTGAACACCATCACGCCGAGGACCTGCCATCGGCGTGGGTGACCTGTATGAGCTTCTGTGAGTGCTTCCACGGATTCCCCCATGATTTCGATACGGTTGTGTTTCGCAACGCAAGCGTAGCGCTGCTTCATTCCGATACGCAACGGGACCGTTTCATAATCCGGGGCGGTACCGCCGTATCCGCTGGTCAGATGGACAAAAATCGCTCGGCCGAGGCGCCGGCCCACGCACCGCTCGTCTCCGATGCGCCCTCGTCCCGGGGCGCCGGGACGCCACGGCGTCTCGCACGGCCACCCGGAGCAGGCGGCGGACGCCCTCCGTGCGGCGGCCCCGAGGGACAGCCGCACCCCCTGTACATCCGTGCGGGGGCCGGTTCTATTCCCGATCCGGGCGGAATCGATTCCCGGTCCGGCCCGGTCCTATTCCCGGGCGGGGGCGTGCAGGGACGTCGCGTCGTCCGGCCCGGCCGCCACGTCCGATCCGGCCGCCGCGCCGGAACCGCTCGCGCCCTCCGGGCCGGCCGCCGTGCTCGATCGGGCCGGGGTGAGGACGGCGGCCGGAGCATCCCGCCTGACCAGGGCGACGAGCAGGGCCAGCGCGACGCCGACCGCTCCGGACACGGCGAAGGCCCAGGCGGGGCCGTGGGCGTCCAGGAGCCCGCCGGCGAGGGGTCCGGCAAGGGCCCCTCCGATCGTCAGCGACGTGCCGTGCAGGCCCATCGCCTCACCTCGCGCGGCCGCCGGGACGCGCCGGTTGACGGCGTCCACGGTGGACGACAGCGCCGGGGCGCACAGCAGCCCGGCCGGCACCAGCGCGAGGCACAGCCAGCCCCAGCCCCCGCCGACCAGGCCCACGGGCGCGGTCAGCACCGCCAGGCCGCCCGCGAGCACCACGGGCGACAACCCCCGGGAGAGCCCGCCGTACACGAATCCGCCGACGAGCGAGAACGCGCACCACAGCGCGAGGACGAGCCCGGTCCAGGCGGTCGCGCCGTCGGCCTTGAGCATCGCCACGACGCTCAACTCGGTCGTGGTGAGCACGAAGGTCAGCCCGGACACCAGGCAGAGCAGGGCGAGCAGGCCGGGCCGCAGCCACTGCCGCCGGGGGACGGCCCCCTCGTGCCCCGCGTCCTCCTCGGCCGACCGTGTGGGCGGGTTGAGCAGGTACAGCGCCACCCCCGAGCCGGCCAGACCGGCGGCCACGCCGTACATCGTCGCGGTGCTGCCGAACGCCGTCACGCTCGCTACGGCGAGGGCGGGGCCGACCATGTACGACAGCTCCACGCCCATCGAGTCGAGGGCGAAGCCGGTCTGGTGGTTCTCCACCGGCACCATCGCGGCCACGCACTGCCGGATGGCCCCGAACACCGGCTGGCTGAACAGCCCGCCGATCAGCGCGCCCGGCAGCAGCACGGCGTACGGCATCGCCGGCGCGGCGCACCACAGGCACAGTTGCACGACGGTCGTCACGGCCATCACCGGCCGCAGCCCGCGCCGGTCGACGAACCGGCCGACGAGCGGCGAGCCGATCGCGGCGCCCGCCATGGAGGCGGTGCCGACCAGACCCGCCTGGAAGAACCCCAGCTTCTGGTCGTTCACCACGTGCAGGGTCAGCGTCATGCCGGTGCCGGTGAGGGGAATTCTCGCGATCATGCCGACCAGCAGCAACGCCCGCACGCCCGGCAGGGCGAGCACCCGCCGGTAACGATCAAAAGCCATTGTGGTTCCTTACCTCCGCACGGCATTGTGCCGGGTGCCTCCGACATTCGCGCGGCCGGGTCGCCTCATTCGTCCCTTTGGTCCCACTGGTCGTAGGCCAGGATTACGGCGCCCGTATGGGGGTGTTCCAGCCCATGGCGGCATGCAATGATCTGACTGTCCGGGGACGCCACAGGGGCGCCACGAGGCCTGGAGGTAGCCATGTCCTCTGTTTCCGTTGTGTCCAAGCCCGCCCTCTACGGCGGGGCCGCGGGACGCAGGGTCACCGTCCGCGACATCGCGGCAGCCAAGGAGCGCCACGAGAAGTGGCCGATGGTGACGGCGTACGACGCCATGACCGCGAGGGTGTTCGACGAGGCGGGCATCCCGGTGATGCTCGTGGGCGACTCGGCCGCCATGGTCGTCTACGGCTACGACTCGACGCTTCCCGTCACAGTGGACGACCTCATCCCGCTCACCGCCGCGGTCGTACGCGGCTCGTCGCGGGCGATGGTCGTGGCCGACCTGCCGTTCGGCTCCTACCAGGCCTCGCCCCAGCAGGCCCTGGAGACCGCGGCCCGCTTCGTGAAGGAGGCCGGCGCGCACGCCGTCAAGCTGGAGGGCGGCCACCGGGTCCTCCCGCAGGTGGAGATGCTCGTGTCGGCCGGAATTCCGGTCATGGCCCACCTCGGCCTGACCCCTCAGTCGGTCAACGCCTTCGGCGGTTACCGGGTGCAGGGCCGCGGCCAGGCGGGTGACGAGATCATGGCCGACGCCAAGGCGCTGGAGCACGCGGGCGCCTTCGCCGTCGTGCTCGAATGCGTTCCCGCCGACCTCGCCCAGCGGGTCACCACCTCGCTGAGCGTCCCCACGATCGGCATCGGGGCGGGGCCCCACACCGACGCGCAGGTCCTCGTCTGGCAGGACCTGATGGGCCTGACCCCGCAGCCCGCGAAGTTCGTGAAGAAGTACTTCGACCTGGCCGGGGAGATGGACCGGGCGATCCGCGCGTACGCCGACGAGGTCGTCTCCGGCGCCTTCCCCAGGCCCGAGCACAGCTACCGCTGACGCCCGGCGGGCGGCCGCCGCACACGCGGTGGCCGCCCGTGACCGGCGTCCCCGTGGGGGCGCCTCAGATCGCGTCGAGCGCCTGGGCGAAGTCGGCCCACAGGTCCTCGGCGTGCTCGATGCCCACGGCCACCCGGACCGTCCCCTCGCCGATGCCCGCCGCGGCCAGGCCCTCCGCGCTCACCGATCGGTGCGACGTGGTGGCCGGGTGGAGGATCAGGGTCTCCACGCCGCCGAGCGAGGGCGCGAGCAGCGCGAGCCGCACATTGCGCATGAACGCCTCGCCGGCGGGACGCCCTGCGGCGAGGTCGAAGGAGAACACGCCGCCGAAGTCGGGCAGGAGCTTCGTGGCGAGTTCGTGCGACGGGTGGGAGGGCAGGCCCGGCCAGTGGACCGCGGCCACGGCCGGATGCCCGGCGAGCCGCGTCGCGAGCACGCGGGCGTTGGCGCAGTGGCGCTCCATCCGCAGCGGCAGCGTCTGCATCCCCCGCAGGGTCAGCCAGGCGGCGAACGGGTCGGCCGTCGCGCCGAGCTCCACCGCGTACGACCACACCGTGCGGTACACCTCCTCAGAGGCGAACACGGCGATCCCGCCGACGACGTCGGTGTGCCCGGACAGGTACTTGGTGACGGAGTGCACCACGACGTCCGCGCCGTGCTCGATGGGGCGGCACAGGACCGGCGAGGCGAAGGTGTTGTCGACCACGGTGAGGATCCCGGCCTCGCGCGCCGCCGCGCACATCCCCGGCACGTCGGCCACCTGCGTCATCGGGTTGGCGATGGTCTCCAGATACAGCAGCTTCGTCGTGGGCCGCACGGCGGCGCGAACGGCCGCGGGGTCGTCCTCCGGCACGCGGGTGACCTCGACGCCGAAACGCTCCGCGAGGTCGGCCAGCGTCTGCGCGGTGGCGCCGTACAGCGCCGACTGGGCGATCACGTGGTCGCCCGACTTCAGCAGGCCGAGCAGCACCGCGTTGATCGCGCCCATGCCTGAGCCGGTGGCCACGGCGGCCACGCCGCCCTCCAGGCCGGCGACCGCCTCCTCAAGCGCGCGCACGGTGGGGTTGGAGAGCCGGCCGTAAACGTACGCCCCGTCGGGCCGCCCCATGCCGTCGGCGAAGACGGCCGGGTCGTCGAAGACGAACCCCGAGGTCTGGTAGATCGGCATGGAGATCGGCGTGCTGGCCTCCGGCGTGGGCCGGGGCAGGTGGACGACGCGCGTTTCCGGATGCAGGGAGCTCATGCCGTCCAGAATTACCCAGAAAATGCACTCTTGTCAGGTTGGACGGCCGACGACCGGTTACGCGGCGAGCGGAGAAGGCGTCCGGCGCCGCCGCCCACGGTGAGGATGAGGGGATGGACGTCAGCTTCCTCCTCGTGCACAGCCCCTCCGTCGGCCCCTCGACCTGGACCCCCGTCGCCGAGATCCTGCGGGCGCGCGGGCACACCGCCGTGGTGCCGCGGCTGACCGACGTGACGGCCGGTCCGCCGCCCTACTGGCCGAGAGTGGTGAGCGAGGTGGCGGCGAGCGCGCCGCGCGGGCCGCTGGCCGTCGTGGCGCACAGCAACGCCGGGCTGTTCGTGCCGCTGATCGCGCAGGCCCTCGCCGGGCAGGTCGCCGCGTGCCTGTTCGTCGACGCCGCCCTGCCGCCGCGCAGGGGCGTGTGCCGGGCGGCGGAGCCGGAGCACCTCGGCTTCCTGCACTCCCTCGCCGACGACGCGGGCGTCCTGCCCCGCTGGACCGACTGGTGGCCCGAGGACGACGTCGCCGCCCTCCTCCCCGACCCGGTGGTCCGCCAGGTGGTCGTGGCCGAGCAGGCGCGGCTGCCCCTCGCGTACTACCAGGAGGAGATCCCGGTGCCGGCCCGCTGGGACCACCTCAGGAGCGGCTACCTGTGGTTCGCGGAGGCGTACGCCGCCCTCGCCGACGAGGCCGGGGAGCGCGGCTGGCCGGTCGCCCGCATCCCCGGCGAGCACCTGCACCAGCTCGTCGCGCCGGAGGCGGTGGCCGACTGGCTGGTCGCCGCCGCCGCATAGCCGCGCGCTTGGGCGTGCGCGCTCAGCCTGCGCCCTCAGCGGGCGTACTCAGCGGGCGTACTCAGCGGGCGTACTCGGCGGGCGTACTCAGTGGGCGCCGAGTGCGCGAGCGAGCCGGACGACGACGAGGCGGTTCGGCACGCCGCTGTCCACCAGCCTCCCGTCGGGGCCGAAGTCGCCGAGGCCGAAGTCGTTGTCGTTGGCCAGCGCGATCGTGTGCGGGTCGAGCACCGCCAGCCCCTCGATCTTGCCGGGCAGCGACGGCACCAGCGCGTTCGGCTCCAGCACGAGCGACTTGGCGGGCAGCCTGAGGCCGGACGCGCCGGTCGGCTCCTCCAGCGACGGGCTGGTCTTCGGGTCGTCGTACGGCCCGCCGAGCAGGTTCGTCGCCTTCGTCAGGTCGATCGCGTACACCCGCGCGACGTTGTCCGTGCGCTCGTCCACGAGCAGGCGGTCCCGCCCGGCGTACGCCAGGCCGGAGATCTTCATCTCGCTCTGGTCGCCGTTCACCTTCGGGTCGAAGGTCGTGACGTCCTCGAACTGGTACGGATACTCCCCGGTCACCTTCCGGCCGCGCAGGTCGAAGGTGAGGATGCGCCCGATCCGCGACTTCTTCGCGGCCTTCTTGTCGGGGTTGGCCAGCGGGCTCTGCACGGCCAGGTACAGCGTGCGCTGGTCCGAGGAGATCGCGAGCCCCTCGAAGCCGCGGTTCTGCTGACGGCTCGCCAGGATCGCGGGCAGCGTCTCCTTCACCGGATAGTCCGCGCCGGTCAGCCCGAGCCCCGCGGGGACGTGACGCTCCAGCACCCGGCCGTCCGGCGACACCCGCACCAGCGACGGGCCGTACTCGTCGACCAGCCAGAAGTCGCCGTCGCGGGTGCGCACGAGGTCCTCGACGTCCAGCCCACTCGGGTTGTACGGCAGCACCGTGCGGCCGTCCCAGGTGTAGGGCGTCTCGTCGTGCCCCGCCTGGTTCGACAGGCCGGTCACCGGCTTGCCGGAGGCGCCGACGATCGAGATGTACTGCTTGATCTTCGCCGTGCCGTGCGTGAGGGCGACCCGGACGATCGCCGGGGCGAATTCGGGCACCGGGAAGGTCCGGCGCTTCTCCCCGTCCACGGTCGGCTGGCCGTTCGGGCCGCGGTCGGTGACGAGCCAGAACTCCCCGGCGCGGCCGGCCGGGAACAGGCCGCTGCCGACGCCGCCGAGCCGCACGCCGCGGTCGTCGGCGATGGACGGCTGCACCTGCTTCAGCGCGGGGGCGGGGAGCGTGACGTCGGCGACGACGACGGGGCCCTCGGCCGGGTCGGCGGCGGCCGTGCCGGTGGTGGTGAGGGTGAGCGCGGCGGCGATCGCCAGACCGGCGCAGACGTGACGGAGCACTGGAGACCTTTCAGACAGCGACGACAGCGCCCGAAGGTAGTGAACGTCCACGTCTCCGACGTGACGATCAGGTGAAGCGCGGATGGCTATCGGATTCGGCCGTAATGCTCCGGTCTTTCAGTTCGGGGGTGAAGCGGACCCGCCCATGCAGCAGGGCACTGGTCGCTGTCGCCGTCGAACTCGGCCGGCTCGGTTTCGAAGTCGCCGCGCACGCCCCGCACGATCTGCTTCATCCGTTCCAGGCCGGTGAACACCCGGTGCCGGAACGTGCGTCGCTCCGGTACAACGTCCGCTTCCAAACCCCGGCGCGCGGGAGCCGCGCCGCAAGGCCAGGGGGCCGGACAACCGGGCCAAGGCCCGGCAGAAGATCGCCCGCCAGCATGCGAAGGTCGCCGACGCGCGCCGCGAGTTCCACCACCAGGAATCCACCCGGTTAGTTCGCGAGAACCAAGCGATCTACGTGGAAGACCTGGGGCCAAGAGCGTGCACGACGCCGGCTGGGCGCAGTTCGTGACCATGCTGGAGTACAAAGCCCGCCTGTTCAGGCCCATCTTCCACCGGATCGACCGGTGGTTCGTCTCCTCCAAGCTCTGCTCGGAATGTGGGGCACTCGCCGGGTCCATGCCGCCGGCGCAGTGCGAGGAAGCAGGTGCCTTGGCCGGGGAGCGCGTCAAACGTCGGTGACCCGGATGCCGGCGTGGGCCTTGTATCGGCGGTTGATCGAGATCAGGTTCGCCGTGAGCGCCTCGACCTGGTGGGCGTTGCGCAGCCGGCCCGCGTAGACGCCGCGCGCGCCGGGAATGCGGCCCGCGAGCGCGCGTACGACGTCGGTGGCCTCGCGGTCGTCGCCGAGCACGAGCACGTCGAGGTCGATCTCCGCCACCGAGGGGTCGAGCAGCAGCACCGCCGACACGTGGTGGAAGGCCGCGACCACCCGGCTGCCGGTCAGCACCGCCGCAGCCTGCTGCGCCGCGCTGCCCTCCTCCACCGGCAGCGCGTACGCCCCCTGCTTGTCGAAGCCGAGCGGGTTGACGCAGTCCACCACGATCTTTCCGTCGAGCGGTTCGCGCAGGGACTCCAGCAGCGCCTTGTGCCCCTCCCAGGGCACCGCGACGATCACGACGTCCGCCTCGGCCGCCGCCTCGGCGTTCGCGGCTCCGCGTACGCCGATCTCGCGCGCCGCCTCCTGGGCACGCTCGGCGCTGCGCGAGCCGATCAGCACGGTGTGCCCGGCCAGCGAGAACCGGCGGGCCAGTCCCTTGCCCTGGTCCCCGGTCCCTCCCAGGATGCCGATGGTCAGCGCGGAGACGTCGGGCAGATCTGCGGTGGTGTGCTCAACCATGGGTCAGATCATGCCAGCAGGTCATCGCCGAGAGCCGCCCGGGGCGTCCCGCCGAGGACGCGAACGGTCGGCCGCGGCCCCACGCGGCCCTCGGACGGCCCGCACTCGGCGCCGGCGTCAGGAGATGCCCGAGGGGTACGGGAAGTTGTCGAACATGTCGTCCATCCTCTCCGGGGACATGTGGCGCCACGTCTTCACCACATCGTGGACGCTCTTCTTGTCCAGGTAGGGATTGTCGGCCCCGGCACGCGGCTTGGTGATGGACTGGATCGTCCAGCCAATCCCGACGAGGCGGTTGAGCTCGATCCATCGCATGACATCGATCCCGAGGAACACCGTGGCCCTGATGATCGGATGCCATGCATGCCAGTTCTGCGGCGGCTCGCCGGGCTTGACGTTCATCATGTGAGTACGCGATCCGTACGGCATGCGCGGATCGAAGAGGACTCCCTCGCCGAACCATACGAACGCCGCCGTCAGTCCATTCTTGTCGTGCCGGTAAAAACGGTCGTAGATGTCGAGCTGTAAGCGGGAGAGATATTCAAAGGCATCCTTGGCCGGGGCCACCTCGGCGATGAATCCGTCGGGGTAGGTGCCCGCCTGACGGTGCCGCTGGTAGACGGGATAGAGTCGCTCGGGCGATCCGCCCGCGACCGCACCGATGGCGGTGTAGGCGTCGATTATCTCGGCGGTCGCCTGATATTGGAAGACATTCTCGTAGGTGTACCACAGCTCGTTCGCCCGCCGGTCCCCGCGCATTCCCTCGACGTCCGGGAATTCCGGATCGTGCGGGGCGGGGTTGTAGTCGGCGGCGAATGCGGGACCGCTCAACGGAATTCCCGCTCCGATCGCTCCGAGCGTCATCACGGAGGCCTTCAAGACGCTGCGACGGCTGGGCTGGCGCATGGGCACCTCATTCTTCAGTGGAAGGACAGGGAACAGGCGACGACTTTCACTCTCGGCGCCTCCGCAAAACCGCGTACACGCTGATTCCGATGACCGTCCACGCCAGGGCGCGCGACGCCACAGCAGGCAGGGCGGCGAGCAGGGCGTCCAGCCCTTGGTTGGCCGCGCCGACCCCCGACACGATCGGCGGACCCGGCCAGAATCCGGCGCGGGCGTCCAAAAGCGCGGCGACGAGGAGCCCTCCAAGGAACAACAGGGTGGATCCGCCGGTGGACGGGACCAGTGCACGACTGGTCAAAATGCCGAAGACGAGGGCGACAGCCGGTTCGACCACCAGGAGCACCGCCCCGGAGAGCAGCGCCCGCACGCCCGCCCCCGACTGAACGGTCATCCACAGCGGCGGCAGCACGGCGATCGCTGAAAGCACCAGACTCACCGCGTAGCAGGCCAGCAGACGCCCGGCCAGCAGCCTGGGGCGGGAGTTCGCCATCGTGGCCGACACGAGCCGATGAGTGTCCGGTTCTGTGTCGAGGACCTGGCGAGACGCCCACGCCCACACCGGAATCATGAAGACGCTGAGGTACCCCAAGGTCTCCAGCACCGCGGCCTGGGCCGCGCCCGGCGCGTTCGGCGGCGCGCCGGAAAGGATGGCCAGCAGCACCAGCGTGGGGACGAGCGGCTGAACGAATCGGTAGGAGTTTGCGTACGCCTTGACGTAGAACCAGCTCAGGGCCGCGACGTTCACTTCCGGACCTCCGCCGGGCCGCCGATCTCCACGTCATAGCCCAGCTCACGCAGGTGCTCGACGGCGACGCCGGCGCTCCGGGCCTCCACCCGCACCCGCAGGACCACGGTCTGTTTCTCCTCCCGCGGCTTGGGCGAGCCCGGCAGCACGGACACCGTGCCCCCGCCGACTTCCCACCGCTGTCGCAGGTCGATGTCGCCGAGGTAGTTCTGGTGGTCGCTCACGACGACGCTGCCGCCTTGCGCCGCCACCTCGCCCACGGCGGCGGAGACGGCGTTCATGGCCGCCACGTCGAGCCCGGCGAAAGGCTCGTCGAGCACGAGAAGTTCCGGCTTGGCCAGGAACGCCTGGATCAGCCCGACCTTCTGGGCACTGCCCTTCGAGAGATCGCGGATCCGGGTCGCCGCCAGGTGGCGGCACCGCAGCCGCTCCGTCCAATGGCCGATCACGGCCTGCCGTCCGGCCACGCGCACCCCGCGGATACGACATACGTGCTCAAGGTATTCCTGCACCGTGAAGGGAAGCGCGGCGGGAAAACGCTCGGGCGCATATCCCACGATTCGCGGCCGATGCTCGATGTGACCGGCGGACGGCCGGGCCAGTCCTGCGACGAGCCGCAGCAGCGTCGATTTACCGGCACCATTCGCTCCGGTTACCTCGGTTATCCGGCCCGGCGCCACCTCGACGTCGACACCACGAAGAACCCAAGGGCCTTTGCGTCTGTAACGATAGGAGACGTTCCGGAGGCGCATTCGCCGCCCTCCACTCTGCGATGGTTTTCCAGCCGGATCTGTGATCGTATCCGATGCGAGCCATATCACGGGTTATCGGCCGGAGCGTCGAGTGTGAGAAGGCAGGGCACCCGGGCGGGATCGGCGATGCGCAGATAGCCGAGTCCTATGCCGGCGAGTCCGAGCAGTAAACCGGGAGTGCGAAGCCCGCGCGGCACCCCGCAGATCCAGCCATAATCCCGCTGTGCGGCCAGCACGGCCGTCGTGACGTTTTCCGCCAGGTGGAGCAGGTCGCCCTCGCCTGTCCTGCGGGCCGCCGACCAGAGGAAATCCAGATTTCCCAGATCGCCGTGGCAAAGCGATAGATTGCGTACCGGATAATATTCTTTCGCCGCTTCGTAATAGTCGGCGGTCACGCGTGCCGCGACCTCGATGTCGGCGGCCAGGGACGTATCGTCGCCGAGCGTTTCCGCCAGCGCCAGCCGGGCGAGACCGGCTCCCGGCGCGCCGTGGCACCAGGCGACCATCGTCTCCCAGGGAACGTTCGGCCGCAGGTCCGGCCAGGCTTCGCCATGTTCGTCGCGCAGCGACCTCTCGAAGCGCAGCGCGGCCCTGACGGTCTCGAGGTGCGCGTCGTCGCCGGTCACCCGCGCCGCCCTGGCCAGGGCCAGTGCAATGCCGGACGCGCCGTGCGCGAATCCGCCCAGCGCCAGATTGTCGAAGTGCGCGGCCGGCCAGCTGATCTGGTCGCCCGTGCGCACCCCGCGCTCGGCCAGGTGTGTGCTCGCCTTCCCGATGAGCCCCGCGAGCCCGTCGGACGGGACGACCCGCCAGGCCGCGCAGAGAGCGAGGACGTGTCCGGCGGCGCCACCGACGACATCGAGGATCTCGTCGGCGTCGCAGATCTCCTCCATCCCCGGCGCGATGTCGTCGATCAACCGGGCGAGCGGAACGGTGTCCGCGGTGAGGGCCGCCCAGTGCGTCAGAAAGTAGAGGGCGCCGGTCATACCGCCCGACATGCCGAGGGCCAGGAGTGCGTTCTGCCGGCGCTCGCGAGGGCGGAACGAGATCGCGCGTTCCAGTCGGCGCACGACGCCGTACGAGATGTCCCTTGCCAGCTCGTGAAACCTGTCCTGGCCGGACACCCGAGCCAGGTAGGCGAGGAACAGGGCGATGCCGCTGTTGCCGGAGTAGAGGTCCAGCCCGGTCGGCATGAGCTGCCACCCTCCCTCACCCATCGAGGCCAGGCCGAGCCAGCCGATCTCCCCCTCATGGCGTAGCGCGGACCGGATCAACTCCTCCCCGATCTCGACGGCGTGACCGACGACGGTCCCGGCGTCGGGCGCCTCCTGTGAGCCGGACCACCGCCGGACCGGCCTGTCGTCCCTGGGCACCCGGAAGACCGGTGCGCCGTCGAGATCCCCAGCGACGGCCGTGGCCGCGGCGCACTCCACCATCCATCGCTGGCGCCGAAGGTCGTCGTCGCCGAATCCCGCGATCCGCTCACGCACGGCGCTCAGCCCATCCTGAACCAGCGCGCCGGGAATCACCCGTCCGTCTCCGCCGATGAGGCAGGTGCCGTCCGCGTCCGCCGTGAAGAGGGGAATGTCGCCGGCGGCCAGTTGCGCACGTTCGCTGGCCGCGATCTCCGCCCCCGCCGCAAGTCCCCTGTGGCGGGACAGCGCACGGTCGAGGTACTTCTCGCGTTGCTCCAAATCGCGCAGGAGGTGCGGGTGGCAGCTCGCCCAGAGGAAGGCGTTGTACGTCTGGGTCGCGCCGAGAATGTGCCGGGTTCGGGCGCCTCGGAAGGTCTCCAGGAGGCCGCCTTCGGCGAGCAGCTCGCCGGCGTGTGCCAGGATGAGCCCGTACATGCGCTCGAACCCCGCCAGGAAGACGTCCCGGTACTCGTCGAACCGTCGCACCTCACCGCCGAGACGCGGCAGGTTCGCCGACGCGGGAAGGGGTGCCCGGCCATGTGCCAGCCGCATCGTGTCCGTGCCGGCGTCCACCCATTGGGGCAGCGCGTCTGTGCTCAACCGCGTGTCGCCGCCGCCGTTGAGCCCGCTGACGTCGCCGCTCGTCTGCCTGCCCGCCGCATCCGTCCGCGGCCGTGAGAAGGGCAGCATTCCCACGGCGAGCACGGTCGAATCGAACAGGCCGCGCATCAGGGCCTCATCTCCGGCGGAGTCGGACTGCGAGGCGTTCAGCTCTCCGGTGAACAGGCATTCGAGATCGACGAGGAAGGGGTGCTCACCGGCCGCGATGACATTGTCCATGTGCAGGTCCCGCGCCCGGAGCGCGTGCAGCAGAGCCAGATAGCCGCCCTGCCGTCGGTAGAAGCGCTCGACGGCGGCGGAGGTGTCGCATTCGCCGCCGCGGACGTGCTCCAGCCATCCGTGGTCGCCGCGGTCGAGGACGCGCACGGTGCGCAACCGCGGCTCGAACCCCTTGGCGTTCACCCAGTCCACCAGCGCCTGGAACCGCGCCTCCATCGACACCGCTCTGGGCTTGTACACGACGCTCTGTCCGCGACCGAAATGGACGATCGCCACGGACCGGCCTTTTTCGTGGCTGTCGCCGGCGTCGAAGGAGATCTCGTCGATCTCCCGTAGGTCCGCGTGGACGTCGAGCCCGCGCAGCAGCCCGAAGTCGGCCGCCAGGTGCTCGGCGAACGCGCAGCGCGCGCTCACCCAGTGAGCGAGCAGCCGGCGGCATTCCGCACGCATCAGCGGATAGTCGCGCCATATTCGCCGCGCGAAATCCGTGTCCGACAACCGCCCTGAAAAGAAGTCGAAGCGCTCGGCGGGCGTGGCGCCGCGCAAGAGACCTTCGACCCGCTGCACGTTGAGTTCCAGCACGAGAATCCTGAGGACGATCCTGGCGAGCCCGGCGCGGGGCGGCGCCGCCGTCAGGTGATGGAGAAGCGGCTCGGCCGCGAGCGATCCGAGACGTTCCTTCACTTTCTCGGTGAGATCAGCGGCCGCGGCATCGACGATGCGCTTCGAGAATTGGAGCAGTGAATCGATTGCGTGCTCAGGCGCCATTCTCACCCCGTATTTCGACAACTCGGCGATCCGATCGGCAGGGACGCGGAGGTGCGGACGCCCGCGCGCAGCGGACGCCCGACCTCCTCTCGTCATGCCATCTCAGTAGGCGCAGCACTCCGTGTCGCTGCTCCAGGTGACCCAGCACGGAAGCCAGGACATCATGATCGGCTGGACCTCGCCCTCGACGGCGAAGTCGGCGACGTCGACGAGGTCGCCGGCCGGGTTCGCGGGAAGGGCGGACAGCTGGTCAGCGGTGAGGGTGGCGCTGAAAGCGGGATCCTTCCACGCCTTGGCCAGATCTGTCGTCTGCATTCTTTTCTCCTCTCCGAAGCGGTCGTTCCGGAATATCACATCGGACCGGAACCCCAGACAATGTGAGCAATCTCTCACCGCGACGGCCTTCCGAAAAAGTGCATCTCTACACTAAGGCATAACGGGATTGACCGGGGGAAGCCACCGAAGTATCATCCGGCATTTTCGCATCGATTTCTATGCGCCTTTCAGCCCGGCGCGGACCGTGGTATTGCTGTAGGGCGATATGAGGAGGGAAATTCATGGCCCGTGCTCCAAGAGTCGTCGTGGTATCGCCTCCCAAAGCGGGCACTCATCTCATCAAGGAATTGATGCTCGCTCTCGGGTACGGCCTCCAAGGAGAGGTGAAGACGTCACCGGGCGAACGAACGGCTCTTGACGAGGACGCCTCGTGGAACCTCGTCTCTCAGGTCTACGACCACGAGGAGCTGCTCCGGATGCGGGTCGCGGACGATCCCGAGCGCTTCGCTCGGCTGGTCGACGTTTCCCAGACGGCGGTGATGTGGGCTTGGCTTCACCGATTGGGCGTCCCGCTGGCCTCCCGGTATCCGCACGAGACGATGCTGAGCGAGCTCGTCCAGAAGACCCTTTGGCGCACCGCCACCGGTACCTTCTCCGACACCCCTCCGAACACCTGCTGGTTCGTGCACGAAATGGACCTCGCGCAGGTGCACGGCAAGTTCATCCACGAATGGCGCACGGGCGGTGAGCCACGCATCCTGTTTTTGCACCGCGACCCGCGCGACAGCCTTCTATCGATGGTGCGTTTCCTCACCGACACACGGCCGCAGGGCATCGGCAAGCTAGTCCGCTTCGGCCTCTACAGCGACATACTCCGTTCCCTGGCGCACCTCGACGAACAGATCGCCTACGCCGTGGAGGACGAACGGTTCCCCGGACTCTCGGAACTGCGGAGCAGTCGCTGGCTGGCGGTGCATCCGGCGGTGTGCAGGGTCTCCTTCGAGGAGTTGGTCGGCCCCGACGGCGGCGGAACCCCCGAGCTCCAGGAGGCGGCGGTCGAGCGGGTTGTCGCGTTCCTCGGCGCCGAGGCGAATCCGGCGACGCTGGCGAAGTCGCTGTTCAACCGGGCGTCGTTCACCTTCCGCGACGGCCGGTCGGGCGCCTGGCGGGCCTCGTTCTCCGAGGCCGCCGTCCGCGCCTTCGAGCGCCGCCACGGGCACCTGCTGGACCTGCTCGAATACGAACGCCGATGAAGGGCTCCCCGGCGAGCCCCGGAGAGCGGGGGGAGACCGTGAGCGAGGCCGTGAAGGAGGCGACGAGCCGGTCCGGCACCGCCGCCACCGTCATGGCCGCCCTCAGGTTGAGCAGGCAGGCGGACCCGACGCTGTTCTGGACAGGGGTGATCCTCCTGCCGGCCGTCGAGGGACTGCTCGGTGTCGGCCTGCTGCTGCTGTTCCGCAGCAGCGTAGGGGTCTTCCTTGGGTCCTCTGGCGGGCCCGCGCAGGCGACCAGGACGCTCATCCCATGGCTTGCGGGAGCTGTCCTGCTCACTTTGGTCACGCTCATGCTCGGCAACCTGCGTCACACGCTGAACGAACTGCTCGTGGACCGGGTACGCCAGTTCAGCAGCCGCCGCATGCACGCGGCCATCGCGAAGCTCGACCTCGCCGACTTCGACTACGCGGTCGTGCACGACCGGATCAGCCGGGCGGAGGAGACCGCCGACAGCAAACCGCGGCAGGTGGTCAGAGGCGTCAACGGCCTGCTGGCCTCCGCCTTCCAGGTCGCCGGTTTCACCGTGCTGCTCATCGTGCTGGAGCCATGGCTACTGCCGGTGATGGCGCTCGCCGCGGCCCCGATCGCGGTCGTCAGCTCCAAGCTCGCCGGCGACCGATTCGCGTTCTTCACCAGGATGACCCCGCTCGAGCGGATGCGCAGGTACGTCGGCATGCTGATCACCGGTCGGCAGGCCGCCGCGGAAGTACGCTCCTTCCAGCTGTCGGAGCACTTCGCAGAGAGATATGACCTCCTGACCCGCAGGCGCTACGCCGAACTGCGCGAAACGCTGCGCGGGCAGTGGCGCAGGCAGTTGCTGGGGCAGCTGGCGTTCGGCCTGATCCTGTGCGTGGTCGTGACCGTGCTCGCCTGGTTCTACGCCGTCGGGGCGATGGACACGTCGACGGTGCTCACCACCGTGCTCAGCTTGAGCAGGCTGGCGACGGCGATGGCCGGTCTGGGCGGTCCGATGGCGGAGCTGTCCGAGGCGGGACTGTTCCTCGACGACCAGCACGCTTTCTACGCTCAGCTCATGCGAAGGAGCCTGGTCAGCCGTCAGGGCGCACAACCGGCACCGCTGCGTGAGCTGTGCGTGCGCGACCTCACCTTCGTCTATCCCGAAGCCGCCCGGCCGGCGCTGCGCAACGTCGACCTGACCATCCGAGCCGGCCAGATAGTTGCGTTCGTCGGCCAGAACGGCTCGGGCAAGACCACGCTGGCGAAGATCCTGGCCTTCCTGTACGAGCCCTCGTCGGGTGCCCTGCTCTGGAACGGTGTGGACACCTCCGAGCTCTCCCGTGAGGGGCTGCGCGACCAGGTGACGACGGTTCTCCAGGACCACATGACCTACCACTTCTCCGTCGCGGAGAACGTGGCACTGGGGGACACGACGAGGCCGGACGGACAGACGGCCGTCCGTGCGGCCGTCGACGAAGCAGGCGCCCGGGACATCGTCGACAGATTGCCGGGCGGGTACGAGACCCCACTCGGCCCCGAGTTCGGCGGCGGCACCGCGCTGTCCGGAGGCGAGCGGCAGCGCCTGGCCATCGCCCGTGCCTTCTACCGCGGCCGGGACCTGGTCATCCTGGACGAGCCGACGTCGGCGTTGGACGCTCAGGCCGACCACGCGCTACTGGAAAACCTGCGGAGGCTGTTGCGGGGCCGCACCGCGATCGTCATCTCGCACCGTTTCTCCAACGTCCGGCACGCCGACCAGATCTTCGTGCTCAAGGATGGGCGCATCTTGGAGCGTGGGACACACGACAGCCTCATGGCGGACAAGGGTTTGTACGCCGAGATGTACACACTGCAGGCTGCCGCCTACACGAGCTCCCCGAGCCCGACGGCGCAGAGCCTCGGGTGAACGCGGCTGCGGACCGCCGGAGGATCGGACGCCTGCGAGTGCGGCCGGTCGTCGGCGATCGCCCTCCAAGCAGCGCGGCGATGCGGTGTCAGCCGCGTCGCATGGGCATGAACATGCCGGACCAGCCGGCGACGGCTATCGGGAGCCACGTCCTCCGCGCACCTGTCGCCGGCGGGGGGAACTACTCCGGATCGCCGTCCTTGACAGCGGCTCGGTCGAGTGTCGTGGCGATCCACTCCGGCAACGGGACGGACGCGACCTGCGCCGCCGCCTTCCACCGCTCTTCCTGCTCGGACGAGACCTCGACGGAGATGGTCACCGTCACCATATCCGCATCCTGGCCGCGGCTACGGCTTGCTTGTATTTCCTTGCGCAGCCTGCTCTGCGGCCAGCCTTCCTTCTCCGCCCGCGTGAGCCACAACTCCTGCTCGTCTTCGGGAAGTGCGGCCACCTCCGCGTGGTGCTGCAGGCTCAGGGTGTCCCGTCGACGGGACATTGGGAACTTACGGGCCACCCATGCGTAGTTACGGAGGGTCTTGTACGACAAGGACGTCTTGGCGATAGCCATCCGGTACCGGTCACTGAAGAACTCCTCACCGTAGACAAGCCAGTCGCCCAGCCACCAGGTAGAGGAGTTCGCAATGACGCATAACTGACTGCCGATTCTCTGCCAGGACTCGAATGACAGGTCCACTGGAAGACGCAGCCCGAGCCTCCCCGCTCGCACCGACGCGTCGAGCCCCAGCCTTTCCTGTGGAGAATGCCTTCTCGTGTCGCCGACTCCCCGGCGGGCTGTCCCGCGCTCTTCTCCCCTCTTCGGAACCGGGTCGAGAAGTGGCATCGCCATTGGGCATCATCCCCTGATTGTGAAACCCCGTTGGGAGCCAAAGCGGTTCGGCCTCGACTCCGCTTCTGATCCATGAGGGCCGGTTTTCCCCGGTCGGCCCTTCAACCTCAAGGTGCGGGAGAGCGGTACCTCCCTTACCCTGTGTCGTCCCTCGCTGGGCATTTGCGTGCGTCGCGACAGCCTCGACCCATCACTCCTCGACAGAGATTTGTACGAGGCAAGGAGGAACACGGGCACGCGGCAGCACCCCTGAGCACGCTTTCCGCTAACGGAAGTCGCCGGAACATCTGCATGATTTCCGCCATTGTCTTGCGATGTCAACCGCCTGTTGACATGGGGGGCACGGGGGACGCCTCCCCCAACTCCGCGGCGCCCGGACCATCCCCAGCGCCTCAGACTCCAGGCCGAAAATGGTGTTCACGCTCGTCAATGGCATCCGCCGGCCCCCTGACCAGTGGCTCTGAGGATTGTGCTTCACATATCCCAGCGGCGATACCCGAGCACGACAACGACGATCAGGGCGACAGTCCAGGCGGTGAGGAGCAGGGCGCCTTGCGCCGGTGTCACCGCGCTCGCGTCGTCGGCTACCGGGAACCACATAGCGAATCCGGCGCTGTCCGGGAGGTACTTCGCCGCAGGGGTGTGATCACGCAGGAGCGGTCCGACGATGAAGAAGTACCCCAGCAGGACGACGACTGCCGCAAGAGTCCGGCGAACGAGGGCACCGACGGCTGCGCTGATCAACGCCGTGAGCGCGAGATACGCGGTCACACCACTCAGCGCCCCCGCGACACGGCCCAAGGTCACGGGCGCAGCGGTGTCGCCGAGCACACCAGTCGTGAGCACGATTCCGGACGCAGCCGTGATCGCCGCTGCGGGAAACACGACGATCGCCAGCGCGAGGTGCTTGGCGGTGAACTGGAGGACGCGGCGGGGCATCGCGGTCAGCGTGGTGCGGATCTGCCCACCGGTGTACTCGGAGCAGGCGGCCAGGACGCCGAGGATGACGAAGCCGGCTTGCGCGTAGCTGATCGAAGCCAGTCCGATGTCAACAGCGCTCTTGGTGCCGGTAGAACCTTGGAGGCCGGCGATCGTGAACGCGATCGCGAGTATCAGGTTCACCACCAGAGTGCCTCCTAGCGTCAGCCAGGTCGCCGGAAGAGACACGAGTTTCGACATTTCCGCCGCGAGCGCCTGAGCGGCTTCCCGGCTACGGGTGCGAGTCGTCGGCGTGGGGACGGTCACGCGTCCCTCCGCGTGAACGCGATGGCGGCGATCACGAGCAGCACCGCCACCCAGGCGGTCATCACCAGTCCTCCGGCGAGCGGGCTGATCTCGACGGTGTTGTCGGCGAGCTTCCGGATGAACATGCGGACCCCGGCCATGTCGGGCAGATAGTTCGCCAGCGGCGTGATCTTGGTCAGCAAATAGGTGACGGTGACGACCGAGGTGTTCGCGATGAGCACCGCGAGCGGAATGACCCCGTGGCGGGTGAGCACGGTGATCCCGAAGGCGAGGAGCGCGGTGTACACCCAGTAGCAGACGACACCAGCCAGCCGCGGAACGTCGTCCGCTCCCAATGTCGGGGCGTGCTCGCCGAGCACCACCCGGATGACGCCCATGGTGGTCCCTGCCGCGACGATCGCGAGCAACGCGCTGGTGATCGCGACCGCGGATATTTTCGCGAGCAGGAACCGGAGGCGGGAGGGAACGGCGGTCAGGCTGGTGGTGATCTGACGCCCGCCTCCGGATTCCGCGCTCTCGGTGAAGTACTCGCTGCTGATACCGACGACGCCGAGGATGATCGCACCGACCACGCCGAAAGCCAGCTCCTGATATCCGGTGTCGACCCCGGCGATGGTCTCGGCGCCGCGGGTGATCGCGCCAAGGGTCGACGAGGCGGTGATTCCGGCGATCACACTCGGCACGAGCACCCCGGCCGCCATCGCGATCCACACCGTCGGCAATGAGGTGAGCTTCGAGGCCTCCGCCGCGAGCGCCCTCATGGCGCACCACCCGTGGTGAGGGCGAAGAACGCGTCCTCGAGGGTGCGGTATGAGCCGGTGACCTCGTCGAGGGTGCCATCCGCCACGACCTTGCCCTCGTTGATGACCACGACGTCATCCACTGTTTCCGCGAGCTCTCCCATCAGGTGGCTGGAGAGCAGCACGGTTCGGCCGGACGCGGCGTGTTCGCGAAGGAAGGTCCTGATCCAGCGGATGCCGTCCGGGTCCAATCCGTTCACCGGCTCGTCCAGGATCAGGATCTCCGGGTCTCCGAGCAGCGCCGCCGCCAGCCCGAGGCGACGCCCCATGCCCAGGGAGTAGCTGCCCACCCGCTTCGACGCGGCGTTCGTCAGGCCCACGATCTCAAGCACCTCGTCGACGCGCGCGCGTGGCAGTCCCGCGGAGCGAGCCACCCATCGCAGGTGCGCGCGGCCCGTCCGCGCCCGATGCGCGCCGGAGCCGTCCAGCATGGCTCCGACGGTGGCGAGCGGGTCACGAAGCTTTACAAACGGGACAGAACCGATGAGTGCCGTACCGGAGGTCGCCCGATCCAGGCCCAACAGAATGCGCAGCGTGGAGCTTTTCCCCGCCCCGTTAGGGCCGATGAACCCGGTCACTCTTCCAGGGCGGGCCTGGAAGCTGATTCCGCTCAGAATCTCTTTGGAACCTCGCCGCTTGACGAGGCTGTCGATCGTAACCATGTTCACATGTGAACTCAGAGCATGGCCTCCAGTCATCGGGCCGAAGACTGGACGTGATCCCGCGGCTCAGACCTGAGCCTCTCGGACCCAGGACTGATGCCTCGTTCACGGGCGAGTCCTTAGACTTGAAAAATGGGGCCGGGTCAGGCACTTCCGGAACGCAGTCGGCGAGTCTGGCCACTGGCCATCGCCGTTCACGTCGTGCTCCTGCTCGCCCTTCTCGCGGTCGGCCGCGGAGGTACCGCTGCGGTCGTCCTCCCGGTCGTCATCGCCGCGCTGGCGCTGACGGTCACCGTGTGGGCGCTGGTTCACGCGCGCCGGCAGCGGATCGCGTACGAAGCGCGCCTGACGGCGTGGGCCGGCGAACGCGCGGCACAGGCCGAACGGCTGCGCATTGCCCGGGAGCTGCACGACATCGTCTCCCACGGCCTTGGCCTCATCACTGTTCGGGCAAGCACGGCCCGCTATCCTGGCGTAGAGGACGACAGCTCCGCGGCGCTGTCGGACATCGAGCGCCTTGGACGGCAGACCACGACGGAGCTACGCCGGATGCTCAACGTGCTGCGTGCCTCAACTGATGTGGCCGCGCCTCTGCGGCCAGCAGAGACTCTTCACGACCTGCCGGCCATCATCCACGATGCCGAGAGGGCAGGCCCGACCGTCACTCTCAGGCTCGGCGAGGTCGATGACATCAGCCTTGGGGCGCAACTCGCCGTCTGCTCCATCGTGCGTGAGGCTCTCACGAACACCGCTCGGCATGCCGGACCCACGAGCGCGTACGTGTACGTCCGTCGCGATGGCGACTGGATCGTCACGAGCGTCTGGGACGAAGGTCCTGTGGACGGATGGACCCCTCACCCGGGAGCCGGGCAGGGGATCGAGGGGCTCAGGGAGCGCATCACCGCTATCGGCGGGACCTTTCGAGCCGAGCACGTCGAGAACGGGTTTCGCGTCACCGCCCGTATTCCTGAGGCTCGGACATCATGAGTGACCGTGAAACGCCGATTCGCGTCGTCATCGCCGATGACCAGCCGTTGCTGCGTCACAGCCTGGCCGCTGTCATCAATGCCAATCATGACATGGCGGTGGTCGGTGAGGCGGGCACAGGCGAAGAGGTGGTCAAGCTCAGCGCCGATCTCCACCCCGACGTCGTGCTCATGGACATCCGGATGCCGGGCACTGATGGAATCGCGGCCACCCGCCGCATCATGGCCGGCGCGGGCGCTGAATCGGTGAAGGTCATCGTTCTCACGATGTTCGAGCTTGACGAGTATGTCCGTGCCGCCCTGCAGGCCGGCGCCAGCGGCTTTCTCCTCAAGGACTCCCACCCGGACAAACTCCTCGACGCCATCCGCCGAACGCATCAGGGCGAATCACTGTTCGCCCCGAAAGTCCTGACACGCCTTATCGAGGCCTACATCGCCCAGCCGACCGTCGCGAAGCCGGGGAGCCTGGACGCTCTCACCGTACGGGAGACCGAGGTCCTCACCTTGGTCGGCCACGGGCTCTCCAACGACGAAATCGCGGCGAGGCTCACGATCTCGATCAAAACCGTCAAGACCCATATCGGCAACCTGCTGAGCAAGCTCCAGGCGCGAGATCGCGCGCACCTCGTCATCGCGGCCTACGAAAGCAACCTCGTCCAGTCGACACGCTGAACCCGTCTCATCTGGAGGACGGCCACGGCTGAGACGCGGTTCGTCCTGCGGACATTCCGGTCAACGCCGTGGCCCTCGCGCGATCGGACACGTGAAGTGATCCGCGAACCGACGTACGCGTTCAGTCGACAAGGAGCTGATTGCGAGCAAGCTCCCGGTAAAGCGGGCTCTGCTTCATCAGGTCATCATGGCTGCCTTGTGCCGATACACGGCCCTCGTCCAAGACGATGATGGAATCAGCGTCTCGGACGGTTGCGAGGCGATGGGCCACGATCACGAGAGTGCAGTCGTCCGCCGCCGACGCGATCGCCCGGCGAACGAGCATCTCGGTTCGTCCATCGAGATTCGCCGTCGACTCGTCGAGGAGGAGGAGCCGGGGCCGTGCGAGAAGCGCGCGTCCGACGGCAAGTCGCTGGCGCTCTCCGCCCGACAGGGTTGCACCGAACTCCCCGACCGGAGTGTCCAGTCTTGTGGTCGAAACTCGAACCCTGTCCCCGAGTTCCAGGGCATCCAGGACACCCCAGCAGTCGGCGTCCGTCGCCTCCGGCGCGATGAGCGTGAGATTCTCGCGAATCGTCCCCGGTAATACCGGCGAATCCTGCTCGACGTAAGCTACGCGATCTCGCACGAGTTCGTGAGGAAGACTCGCGATGTCAACGCCGTCGATGAGGATCTGACCGGAAGTCGCATCATAAAAGCGCACGATCAAGCTAAGGGCGGTGGTCTTGCCCGCTCCCGAAGGGCCGACTAGAGCGACTCGCTGGCCGGGATCGATATGAAATGACACATTCGAAAGCGCGCCCCGCCGCGAGGAGCCGTTCACTGCTGCGGACCGGTAATCAAAGCAGACGTCCCTGAACGTGATGCTCACCGCTCCGGCACGCCCCTCGGACGCGCAAGCGACCCGGTAACCCTCAGACTCGCTTGGCAGCTCCGTGATCTCCCGGATGCGATCGATCGCACCCATCGAGGAGCCGAGGGACCCCAAGGCGGAGAAGATCTGTCCGAGCGGGGCGATCAGCAGGAAGACGTACATGAGGAACGACACCATGTCGCCGATGGCGAGTTGACCGGCCGCGACCCTGAAGCCGCCGACCCCCAGCACCATCAGGACAGCGGCCTGCATGGTCAGGAGCGACATCGGTTCCAGGAGCGCTGTGATCCGTGCGACCCGCAGCCCTGCCTTGCGCGCGTCATCGGCGATGCGGACGATGGCCCGCTCTTCGGGATCGGTCACATTTCCGGCGCGAATCGTCCTGATGCCGATAATCGCCCTGCTCAGCGCCGATGTGAGCTGACCGACGCTTTCCTGCAGTTCGCGGCTCGCCTTCTTGACGCCCAGCGACATCCCGGTCGTGAGTATCGCGAACACTGCGGCTATGCCCAGCGTGAGCCCGAAGAGCAAGGCATCGAGCAGCAGCAGCGCGGCCAGCGCCCCTACCATGGTGACGATTCCGCCCGCACTCGCGAGGACCCCTTGGGTCAATGCCAGGCGAATGACTGTCGTGTCGTTGGAGACGCGAGACACCAGGTCGCCGCTTCGGCGCTCGTCGAACTCACGGATCGGCAGCCGCAGCAATGAACGGATCAGCTTCCGCCGAGCGTTGAATACAATGCCCTCCCCCATGCGGTAGAGGAGATATTGCTGTAGCGCGCTGAGCAGTCCTACGGTCAGGAGCAGCGCGCATGCCAGCAGAACATGCGGGAGCAGGGATTTCCCACCGGTGCCGCCCACCTCCTTCACCAGGCGGTTGACGACAATGGGAAGCAACAACGACGCGGCGGCTCCCAGCAGGCTGACGGCGATCCCCGCCGAGAGAAGTCCGCCATTGCCCCTCAGCAGGCCCAGCAGCGCACGGAGCGACAAACGGACTCCATCGCCACGTCGCATATCACACCATCCAATCACGATTCAATGTCCGAGCAAAAACAAGATCACGGGCGGTCGCGCAACATTCGGAGGCATACAACCTCGACCCGTCGACCGATTGCGTCGATCGGGCAACTCAGCGGCACCTTCACGGGCTTATCAGCTTCCGGCTGTTCGGATCCGCCCAGCTCGCGGAGCCGGCGGTGCCCGGCGGCTTTTGTCCGCTCCCGGAAGACCGAGCACGACATGAGGCACCGGAGGGCCATTGGCAGAATGATTTCGGACTATCACACGGAGCCGAACACAGACAATGTGACCCATCTCTCATCGCAAGACGGATCGAGAAAGATACATACCGCTACCAGAACCGCCGTCGCACCATGCCAATAAGGGCTTCGCTCCAAGTCAAGGGGATGACAGATAGATAATCGCATGGTATTCGCGCGCGTCTTCTCATTCTCTTGAGGACAGGGCCTGCAGAAATCCGAAGAGATATCAAGGCCGGCATCGGACATCTCAACGTGAATCTGGCCGCCTCTCCGTCAACGTGTTAGCGTGACCTCACGGCCCGCAGGCTTGGGGCAGAGGACAACAACTGCCGCCTATTGCGGGGGCCAGTAGGCGCTGATGCGCCTATCCTCTGGTATCCACTTTATTGGGAAGGAGGTGAGAGGCATGGCTAAGCAGGCTTACGTCGCTCCGGTCCTGGAGAAGATCGGCGGGTTCCGCGAAGTGACGAACGGCTACCCCTGGTGGGACTACCGGGACATCTTCGGTGGGCGCACGTTCATCTCACCGTGATTCCGGTGTGTGGGTGAGGTGAGTCATTTCACCTCACCCACACATTTGCTCGGTCGACTCGCCGGCGGCACAAAACTAGAACTCCAATGGTTAGGTGACGTCACGTGAAGTTCTTGGCTCTACCGGACCGAGACGTCGATCATCACGTTGTCGGCCGTCTCGGGTGGGACGTCGAGCCGGATGTCGTCCGACATCCTTCAGGAAGGCCCTGGATCCTCGCAGACAACCTGTCGGACTGGGCGGTCCGGGATTTATCGGACGGCACCAGGATTGCCGTTCCCGAAGCGAACGCCGACCCTGTCGTTGCCGCCAAAATAAACGGCCTGGCAACGAACGCGCGCATCGACGACATCGCGAAGAGCCTGACCCTGACCAGTTTCCTCCTTGTCTCGGCCAACGGGCAGCAGCGTCTACAGGGATCCCTGAGCACACAGAGGCAGCTGTTCTGGGGCGTTGTTCACGGCGTCACGCTTGCCTCGAACAGCCTGCGTGTGCTGAGAGAGACGACTCAGCCCCCGGTCGATGAGACCTGGCTTGCACTTTCCCTGGTGAAGGCACTGCCCATCCACCCGTTCGCTCGGCGGACACCGTGGGCCGGTCTGTTCTCGCTGGGCATCGGCGAGTGGTTGAGGATCGACGCCCGGGGATCGGCTCAACCAATGCGATGGTGGGCTCCCCCAGCTTCGGGCGAAGACTTCGCGTCGTCGGCTGACGCTGTCGGCGCGTCGCTCCGTGAAGTGGTCGGCGAAACGATCCGCAGCGGCACCCGGCGCGTCAGCGCGGACATGTCCGGCGGCCTGGACTCGACAAGCCTGTGTTTTCTGCTCGCGGACCTGGGTGCCGATTTCACGACTTACAGAACGTCGTCCATGAGTCCATGGAATGACGAGACGACCCGTGCCCGCGAGATTGCCCGAGGCCTCCGGCTGCCCCTGCACGAGTTCCCGCCGCTTGCCGAGCAGAGTACGGCGTTCGACCTGGATCCCGACCCGAGCCCGGCGTCCGTCGCAGAAGGTCCGCTTGTCTGGGCCGCATCCCGCGGCTACCTCGACCTCCTGGTGAACGAAGTCTGCCGGACAGGGGCTCACATCCACTTCACGGGCCTCGGTGGCGATGAACTCTTCGATGTGGTTCCTGGCTTGTTCCGGGCTCTGTGGCGTGAGAATCCCATGGCAGCCTTGCGGCGTATGCGCAGATTCCAACTCGCGCAGAAGCAACGTCTCGTTCCGCTTCTCCGGGGCGCATCATCTCGCGAGAGCTACCGGAGCTACTTCCTGCGTGTCGCCGCATCGATCGAGCGCGCTGTCCCCTCCCGGCCCGAGGACGCGTACTCGTGGTTTCCACCGGTGGTCCTCCCCCGTTGGATCACGACCAAGGCGAGGAGCCTGATCGTTCAGGCATTCCTCGACGCGGCGACGTCGTTGCCGGACCCATTGGGGCGCGACCCGCTCGCACACCAAACCGTGGAGTCGATCGCTTTTCAAGGGAAGATACTTCGGCAGTTCTCCGAGGTTTACCGCCGGCACGAGGTTCGCTGGTGTGCACCTTTCACCGACAGTCGCGTCGTGCGCGCGGTACTCCGTGCTCCGGCATCCGCCCGGATCAGCGACTCTGTGGACAAGCCGCTGCTGGCGGCCACGATGCATGGAATCGCGCCAAGCGGCTTCTACGACAAGAGAGGCCGGGGAGACTTCACTTCGGATATCTACGCCGAGCACCAGACACGCCGGGGCAAACTCCTCATCGAGTTCAAGGACAGCCGTCTAGTGGAGCGCGACCTCGTTGAGCGAGACCAAATTGAGCCGATTCTAGCCGAACCAGCGGCCTCCGACATCGGACTGCTCGAACTCGAGAAGTTGGTCACCGCGGAGCGATGGCTGCGTGGAGTCGATTGATTCTCCCGCTTCATATTCACGTACGAGGAATAAGGAAGTCTCGTGGCTATCCGTTTGAACAAGGGCATTGTGCTTCAGGAAGTCGATGGGCAAGCGGTCCTGGTCGGGACCGGACGCAACGCGGCATACTGGCGCATCAACGGCACGGCACTCTTGATGCTGAAACGCCTGCTCGACGGCAATACAGCCGCCGAAGTGGTCGAGTCGATCGCTCGAACTCATGACATCGATCGCCTGCGGGTGAAGGCCGACATCGACCAGTTGATCGCGGCTCTTGTCCAGGCCCGCCTCGTTCACTCCGACTCTTTGGACTGATCGCGTTGGCTAGGGTCGATTCGCTCAAGTACCGGGCTCAAGCGCGCCTGGCCATCGCCGTCGCACGTGTTTTGATCTTGCTCTCTCCCGACCGTCTTGCCGCCGTGCTGACGCGCCTTTGCCGAGGTGTCGCTCAGGCGTCGGCGACGGACGCCGGCGATGCGCGGGACGTGGTATGCGCGCTGAGCCGGCGCTGCGCGGGACAGGGATGCCTCCAACGTTCTGTGGCCGTCGTCATCTTGTGCCGGCTGCGAGGAAGCGCCCCCGATTGGTGTGCCGGATTCGCCATGCACCCGTTCACCGCTCACGCCTGGGTGGAGGTAGATGACCGGCCGGTAGGTGAGCCTGAGAAGGTATCGACCTACACGGTCGTTCACGCGTCCCGTGTCCGGCCACATCAGGCGAGGTCCCGGTCGTGATGCGGAGGGTCCAGGACATCCTCGACGCTCCGGCTCCGGGACTTCCCTGACGCCTTCCTGCCCGTGCCGACACCGCCGCGCGAGCACCGCGACGGCCGGCTGCGCGTCAGCATCCCCGTCGTCCCCGGCGGCCGCAGGGCTTGGTCGCCGGAGACGACGAGCACCACGCTCAGCCTGCTCGCGCCGCTTCCTGTCGTCGTCAGCAGTTGGGGATCGCGGGAAGACCGGCGACGCGGGTGGCGAGCCAGGCCACCGCCAGCGGGCCGCCTTCGACCGCGCCGAGCACGTGGCTGCCGGCCGGCAGACCGGTCCACAGGACGTTCACGCCCCGCGCGCAGTACTCCTTCCGCAGGGTTCTGCCCACCTCGTACGGGATGATCTCGTCGCCCTTGGCGTGGTAGAGGAACAGCGGCACCCGCGGCGCGGACGCGCCGAGGCGGTTCTCCGCGAGACGGGCCCGCCAGTCCGGCAGGTTCAGCACGTCGGCGGTGGTGAACTCCGCCAGCCGCCGCCCGCCCAATTTGGCCCGGAGGTCGCTCACGCAGTCGTCGCGGGCGTCGCCGAACAGCGCCGCGCCCTCGGGGGTCAGGTAGCTGTCCAGGTGCAGCTCGGGATAGGCGGCGTCCAGCCCGATGCCGGCCGCAGCGGCGAGCCCGAAGTCGCCGGTGCCGTCCAGGTGCTCGGCCACGGCCCGCAGGTCGGCCGGCACCCCGCCCGCCGCGACGCCCTTGAGCCGCAGCTCGGGCGCGTACGACGGCTGGAGCTGGGCGGCCCAGGCCGCCGACGACCCGCCCTGCGAGTAGCCCATGACCACGACGGGAGCGCCGGCGGACAGGTTCGCGTCCGGCACCCGCGTCGCCGCCCTGATCGAGTCGAGCACGGCGTGCCCCTGCGACAGGCCCGCCATGTACGTGTGGTCGCCCGGCGTGCCGAGCCCCTCGTAGTCGGTCACCGCGACGGCCCAGCCCTTGAGCAGCATCAGGCTCATGATGGCGAGCTCGGCCTCGGTGCCGTTCGCCATGGCGGCCGACGGGGCGCACTGGTCGCCCATGCCGTGGGTGCCGACGGCGTACCCGGCGATGGGCCGCTTGCCGAGGGGATACGGGGAGTCGGGGACGAGCAGGGTGCCCGAGACGACGTTGGGCTCTCCGGTCGCGGAGGTGGACCTGTAGCGGAGGTGCCAGGCCTTCACCGGCACTTCCAGCAGCTTGCCGGGCGCGAGGTAGACCGTCGTACGGCCGGCTTCGACGACGTCCCCGGCGGAGGTCGCGCGTGCGGTGCCGCCCAGTGCGGGCAGCAGGAGAAGAGCCCCGATCATGGACAGGGTGGCACGAACGCGAAGGTTCATAAAGCCGCCTTCCGGCTGTCGGATCACGTTCCACAATCGGCGCCGCGGCCTGATCGTTACCCGGCGGTAACGGTGTGTCAAGGACCCAATTGGCGGGACTTCACGCGCTCGTGTCAGGCACCATGACGGTCATGGACGCCGCATCGGTGAACCTGCTGCGCGAGGTGCTCGCCTCCACCGGATGGCTCGAACGCACCCGGGAGCTCGGCCTGGCCCTGCGGGCCACCCGGTCGCCCGGGGGGCTCCTCGTCGTCGGCACCCCCGAGGAGGAGCCGTGGCACGTCACCGCCCATCTCGCCGACGAGGCCCGGCTGTCGGGGCTCGCCCAGCTCTCCCCCACGCTGGTCCGCTGGGCGCCGCCGCCGGGCGCGCCCGCACACCTGCGGGTCGGGATGGAGCGCCTGCGGAGCGCCGGCAGGGGCGAGACGCTCTTCGTGGTCGCCGAGCGACGGGCGCCCGTGCCCCTGCTGGAGCGCGTGGACGACGCCCGCCGCACCGGCGCCACGATCCTCGCCGTCGACGGCGGCGACCCCGAGCTGGAGGCCCTGGCCCACGACGCGATCGCCGTACCGGGCGAGGGGGCCGTCTTGAGCTTCGACGCGGCGCAGCACCTGGTGAGCAGCGCGGCCGGGGAGGTGCGGCGGCACGGCCTGCGGGAACGCCTCGCCCGTCTGGCCGAGCGGATCACGGGCCCCCACGTGAGCGACTGAGGTCCGGCCGTTTCCGGGAAGGGCGCCTCAGCCGCCTGCGGGCGGGATGTTCTGGTTCGACGCGAAGACGTTGTCCGGATCCATACGCGCCTTCAGCCGGGTCAGACGGCTCCAGCTGCCGGGCAGATACGCCTCTCGGATGCGGCCGCCGCCCTCGTCGCCCAGGTGGTTGACGTAGGTGCCGTGGGCCCACGGCCGGGTGGAGTTCCATGTCTCGCTCACCCAGTGGCGGTGCCGCTCGGGGTCCTCGGCCGGGTCCTCCCACGTGGCCGCGATCATCGTCATGTAGTCCGCCGACCGGTGACCGAAGGCCGTCGCCTCCGGGTCCCTGTCGCCGATGGCGCCCCCGAGACGGCGGAGCAGCACCTGGTTCAGGGGCGACGACGGGTGGGTGCCGTGGTGGGCGAGCGCGGCGACGGCCTCGTCCGGCAGGCCATGGAGGAAGTCGGAACGCACGTACTGCTGCCGCCCGGGGACGTTCGCGTCGTCGAGCATCCGCTGCAGGCCGGCGTACCCAATCACCCCGAAGGTGTCGACGAGCGGCCGTCCGAGGCCGCGCAGCGACGCGGTCAGCTCCTGACCTGTGCCGTGCGGGCCGAAGTAGGCGGCCGCGATGCCGACCACGGGCCTGCCGACGGCCTCGGCGGGCACGAAGGGCGCCGCAGGAGCGGACACCAGCGCCGCGACCAGGGACAGCTCGCGCGGCGCCCGCTCGCCGGCCTCGTGGAAGGTGTGGAGGGCCTCGCAGGCGAGTTCTCCCGGATACATCACCATGCCCGCCCACGCGGGAGCGACCGGGTGAAGGCGGAAGGTGAACCGGGTGACGATGCCGAAGTTGCCGCCGCCGCCGCGCAGCCCCCACATCAGCTCGGGGTCGGTGTCGTCGTCGGCCGTCACGACGTCCCCGTTCGCGGTGACCAGCTCGACGCCGAGGAGGTTGTCCGCGGCGAGGCCGTGCAGCCGGGACAGCCAGCCGATGCCGCCGCCCAGCGTGAGGCCCGCCACTCCGGTGTCGGAGATCTCACCACCGGGTGTGGCGAGTCCCTCCGCCTGCGCCGCCGCGTCGAACTCCCGCCACAGGACCCCCGGGTCCACGTCCGCGAGGCGAGCCGCCGCGCGGACCGCGATGCCTTTCATCAGGCTGAGGTCGATCATCAGCCCGCCCTCGACCACCGAGTAGCCCGGGATGCTGTGGCCGCCGCCGCGCACCGCGATAGGGAGGCCGTGGCGGCGGGCGAAGACCACCGCGGCGGCCACGTCCGCCGTCGAGCGGCACCGGGCGATGAAGGCGGGCCGGCGGTCGATCGAGCCGTTCCATATGCGCCGCACCGTGTCGTAGTCCGTGTGGCGCGGGGTGAGCAGTTCGCCCTCGAAGCCGTCGAGGGCGGGAGCGGGGACGCCGATGGTCATGTCAGTTCTCCTGTCTGTCGCGGTGACCGCGCCAAGACTGGAGCAGGGCGGCGCGCGGGCGGCATCCCTCATGTAAGGGATGGTTCGGACGTCGGATCCACGCCCATACTGGCGCCGTGAGAAGTGCGACAGTGCGGGACGTACGGGAGGCGGTGGCCGACCTGTCTCGCCGGGCTGACTCCCCGCTGACACTCGAGCGAGCGGTGGCCGCCCAGGTGACCCGGGTGGTTCCGGCCGATCTGTGGTGTGCGCTGACCATCGACCCGGACACGCACAACATCAGCGGCGGCTTCCACGACGAAGGACTGCCGTTCCGGCTGCTCGGCCGGTTGACCGAGATCGAGCAGCAGGAGACGGACCCGGACGTCCTGACCATGCGCGAGCTGGTCCGCAGCGGCGTGGTCGCACGCACCCTGACGCAGGCGACGGACGGCGACCTCGAGCGCAGCCACCGCTTCCGCGACGTGCTGAGCCCGTCCGGCGTCAGGCACGAGGTCCGCGTCGCCTTCCGGGCGCAGGACGGCCGGGTGTGGGGTGCGATGGTCCTGATGCGGGGCACCGACGTCCCCGACTTCACGGCGCGGGAGCTCGGCGTCCTGCGCGGGATCAGCCACGTCGTCGCCGACGGGCTGCGCCGGGCCACGATGCTCTCCGAACGGCCGCCGGCCGACGACGGCGGGCCCGGCCTGCTGCTGTGCAGGGTGGCCGGCGCCGTCGTGGTCGAGCACACGTCGGCGTCCGCCCGGCGGCTGCTCGACGAGATCGACGACGGCCGCCTCGGCGATCTCCCGTACACGCTGGCGTCGCTGGTGCACGCGGCGCACCGGCGCACCGCGTCCACCACCTCGCATCGCGTCCGGATCCGCGTCCGGACCGGACGGTGGCTGACCGCGCACGCCGAGCGTCTCGGGGAGGATTCGGTCTCCGTCATCCTGGAGACCACGCGCCCGCACGAGATCATGGAGCTGCTCGCCGACGCCTACCGGCTCACCGCCCGGGAACGGCAGATCGCCGCGCTGGCCGGGCGGGGGCTCACCAACAAGGAGATCGGCTCGGTCCTCTTCCTGTCGGCGTTCACCGTGCAGGACCACCTCAAGGCCGTCTTCACCAAGACCGGCGCCCGAAGCCGGTCCGAACTCGCCGCCCTTCTGCACGGGCACCCTGCGACGCCACCGGAGTGACCGAGCGCCTCCGACCGTGCGTGCGGCCGGCGGTGCGTGCGGCCGGCGGTGCGTGCGGCCGGCGGTGCGTGCGGCCGGCGGTGCGTGCGGCCGGCGGTGCGTGCGGCCGGCGGTGCGTGCGGTCGGCGGTGCGTGCGGCCGGCGGTGCGTGCGGTCGGCGGTGCGTCAGGGCATGGACGGGCCGAGCGGGGCCCGGCTGAGCTCGCGCACCCGCCGGTCCACCGCCTCGGCCGCCTCGCGCAGCACCTCGATCACCACGGCCTGCATCGGGTCGGGCTCTCCCGACGTCGTACGGCTCACCCTGGTCAGCGCCTCGATCCTGCGGCTGCCCACGCCGCGGATGCCGGTGACGACGACCTCGCCCGGCGGCACGTCGAGCAGCGCCAGCGACGGCACGATCGCCACCCCGTGCCCCGCCGACACCAGCCCGAGCACGGGCGGGAACTCCGCGATCAGGTGCACGCGGCGCGGGACGAACCCGTGGAGCTGGGCGAGCCGTTCGAGCGCTTGCCCGCACGCCTGGTCGGGCACTCCGGCCACCCACGGCAGGTCCACGAGGTCGGCGACGGTGGCGGGCACCACGTCCCACGACGGCGGGGCGACGATGCGGTACTCGTCGTCGTAGAGGCGGTGCCGGGACATCGACGGCAGCGACGCGGCCGGCTGGCTCATGTCCCGTTCCGTCACGACCAGGTCCACGCCGCCGAGGCGCAGCTCCTGTACCGCGCCCGGCCCGAACAGCTCGTGGATCACCGGCGTGATCCGCGGGTGCCGTACGGCCAGCTCGCGCAGGGCGGGGACGAGCAGGTGCCGGATCACGGTGGGGTACGCGGCGATCGTGACCGGCCCGGACAGCCGCTCGGCGAAGCGGTTGAGCTCGTGCCTCGCCTCGGCGAGCTGCTCCTCGATGCGCTCGGCGTACGCCGCCAGCACCCGGCCGGCCGGGGTCAGCGTGACCCTGCGCTGCGATCGGTCGAACAGCGCGAGGCCAACCTCCCGTTCGAGCTGGGCGAGCTGCTGGGAGACGGCCGAGGGCGTGAGGTGCAGCGCCTGCGCGGCCTTCATGACGCCGCCTCTGCGCGACACCTCGTGCAGGATCCGCAGCCGCCGCGGGTCGATATCCATACAGCAGATCTTACGTTCGGATTAAGAATCCTTCACTTGCTCTTCACTCTCCAAAGGCAGATCATCGGATCATGACCATTCGCGTGGGCGGCGAGCCGTCCTGATGTCCACCTTCATCACGATCATCGGCACCGCGGGCGCCGTCGTCCTCCTGCTGGCGTACGCGATGGTGTCGTCCGGCAGGATGTCCGGGGACGGGCTGCCCTACCAGCTGCTCAACTTCGGCGGGGCGGCCACCTTGATGATCAACAGCGCGTACCACTCGGCCTGGCCCTCGGCGATCCTCAACCTGGTGTGGAGCGGCATCGGCGTGTGGACGCTCGGCCGGCTCGTCGCCCGCCGCGCGACGGCCCGGCGGCACGCGGCCGACCCCGCCCCGGCCACTGGACAGTGAGACAGGGCACGGTGAGACCGGGCACGGTGAGACCGGGCACGGTGAGACAGGGCACGGTGAGACCGGGCACGCGAACGGGAGAACCGGGCCCGGGGAGAGACTCCGGAGGGCCGGGCCCGGGAAAGGGGTCAGGGGATCAGTCGTCCCAGTCCTTGTCCTGCTCCCTCCAGCGCTCGTTGCGCTCGGCCGCCGTCTGCAGGGCGTGGGCGGCGGCGTCGCGGGAGTCGTAGGGGCCGAGCCGGTCCTTGTTCGGGCAGCCCTTCTCGGGCTCGACGCTCATGTGCTTCAGGCAGAACCACCATTGATCGCTCACGCTCATAATCGTGCCCCCTTGACGCGCAACTAGACTTGGCCGCATGACCACGCTGCTCCGCCCCGGGCGAATCTCGCCCACCCGTAAGGTTCCCGCCCACATCCCCCGGCCCGAGTACGTGGGGAAGGCCGAGCCCAAGAAGGGCGACAGCGACATCCAGACCCCCGAGACCATCGACAAGATGCGGATCGCGGGCCGGATCGCCGCGCAGGCGCTCGAGGAGGTCGGCAAGCACGTCGCCCCCGGCGTGACGACCGACGAACTCGACCGCATCGGGCACGAGTTCCTCTGCGACCACGGCGCCTACCCCTCGACGCTCGGCTACCGCGGCTACCCCAAGTCGCTGTGCACCTCGATCAACGAGGTGATCTGCCACGGCATCCCGGACGACACCGTGCTGCGTGACGGTGACATCGTCAACGTGGACATCACGGCCTACATCGGCGGCGTGCACGGCGACACGGACGCCACCTTCCTGGTCGGCGAGGTGGACGAGGAGTCCCGCCTGCTCGTCGAGCGGACCCGTGAAGCGACGATGCGGGCGATCAAGGCGGTCGCGCCGGGGCGCCAGCTCAACATCGTCGGCCGGGTGATCGAGGCGTACGCCAAGCGCTTCGGCTACGGCGTCGTCCGCGACTTCACCGGGCACGGCATCGGGGCCTCGTTCCACTCCGGACTCATCGTCCCCCACTACGACGACCCCTCGCTGTCGGTGACGCTGGTGCCGGGGATGACGTTCACGATCGAGCCCATGCTCACGCTCGGCACGATCGACTACGAGATCTGGCCCGACAAGTGGACCGCGGTGACCAAGGACCGCAAGCGGACCGCGCAGTTCGAGCACACGATCGTGGTCACCGAGACGGGGCACGAGATCCTCACCCTGCCGTAGCAGCTTCGGCAGGCGGCACCGCGGCGCTTCGCCGGTGTTCGGACGAAGCGCCGCGTGGATTCTGCCGTCAGCGGCGGCAGGGCCCGCCGGCGCCGGCGGCCTACTCGGCGGCCCTGTCCCGCCTGTTCAACTTCGCCAGGTAGTCGTTGTAGGCGTCCAGCTCCGCGTCTCCGGTGCCACCGGACTTGGCCGCGACCGCGTCCGCCCGGCGGTCGGCCCGGCGCGCGACGCGTTCGTCGTCGCGCCACCACTGGAAGCCGAGCGCGAGCAGCACGATCAGCGTGGGGATCTCACCGAAGGCCCAGGCGATTCCGCCGCCGGCCTGCTGGTCGGCCAGCGAGGAGACGCCCCAGGTGCGCCCGAGCTGGTCGTAGTAACCGGACGCGAGCACGGTGCCCATGCTCATCAGGGCAATCCCGAAGAACGCGTGGAACGGCATGGTCACCATGAGCAGCAGCAGCCGCCCGACGTGGGGCAGCTTGTGCGGCGCCGGATCCACGCCGATGATCACCCAGAAGAACAGTGAGCCGCTCAGCAGGAAGTGCACGGTCATCGCGATGTGACCGAGGTGCTCCTCCATCGCCGCGGCGAACAGCGGGGTGAAGTACAGGGCGAACGTCGACACCACGAAGATCGCGGTCGCGATGGCGGGGTGGCTGACGAACTTCAGGACCCTGCTGTGCAGGATCACCGTGAGCCACTCGCGTGGTCCCCGGTCGCCCCGGCGGGCGGCGGGCTTGAGCGCGCGCAGCGCCAGCGTGACCGGCGCGCCGAGCACCAGGAAGATCGGGACCAGCATCGACAGGATCATGTGCTCGGTCATGTGCACGCTGAACAGCACGGGCGAGTAACGCGCCACGCCGCTCTGCGTGCTGAGGACGAGGACGACGACGCCGAGGTACCAGCTGACCGTGCGGCCGACGGGCCACCGGTCGCCCCGGCGGGCCAGCCGCACGACGCCCGCGCCGTACAGACCGGCCATGACGACGGCGAGCACGGCGAAGAACAGGTCGAACCACCACAGCGCCAGCAGGTTCGCGAGCGTCAGCGGCGGCGGGACCAGGTAGCCGAGCAGCTCGAAGGCCCGGTCGACCGGCGTGTCGACGGGCGGCGGGGCGGTCCGGGACAGCGCCACGGCCAGGCCGATCGTCGCCCCCATCAGCAGGACCTCGCCGAGGGCGAGGCGGAGGAAGGCGTGCGGCTCCCCCGCCGACAGGCTCGGCAGCGTACGGCCGCGGTGGCGCCAGCCGACGAACCCGAGCACGGCGAACGCGACGATCTTGGCCAGCAGGAGCAGGCCGTAGTTCGAGGTGAACAGCTCGCCGATCGAGGTGAGGCGCGAGGCGGCGGCGGCGAGCCCGGAGACGCCGACGCCGACGAAGCACCACAGCGCCATGCGCGAGAAGCGCGCGGCGGCGACGTCCAGGAGCGGCCGCCCGCGCAGCGCGTGAACGCAGACCACCCCGAGGCCGCCCACCCACAGCGCGAGGAAGAGCAGGTGCATGGCGACCGAGGTGGTGGCCAGCCCGTGGTTGGGCGAGGAGGAGGAGTGCCCGGTGAGCGCGGGCGGCAGCAGCGTCACGAGCGCGAAGACCAGCAGGCCCCCTGCGGCGCCCGCCGTGATCGCCCCCCGGGCGAACAGTGCGATGGCGACGGCGAACAGCACGACCAGGGTCAGCGCGATGCCCTGCGGCACCTGGCTGGCGTAGCTGGTGAGCTCGTTGCCGGCGAGGATCTGCCCCACCGGCGCGCCGAGGGTCTCCGACAGGCTGAAGACCAGCGCCACCGCCGCGGCGACCGCCCAGGCCAGCGCGGACCACGACGCGCCCTTCACGTAACTCTGCGCCTGTTTGCCGAGCAGGCCCTTGTCGTTGGGCAGGAACGCCGCGGCCGCGGCCAGCAGACCGACGGTCAGGACGCCGGAGACGTCCATCGCGAGCTTCGACAGCGGCAGCATCCATCGGGTCAGGGTGCCCTCGTCGGGCAGGCCGGGAATGATCCGCGGCGTCGCGGCCCCGCCGAGCACCATCGCGATGACGAGTGCGCCGACGGCCGCGCAGAGCGCCGCGGCGGTCAGGCGCACCGCCCTGTTCACGGCTTCTTCCGCAGGCTCAGGAACATCCCGATGCCGATGCCGGCGATCCCGAAGATCACCGCCCAGATCCACCCGGGAACGCCCCCCTGCCCGCCGTCATCGGCCTGCGCCGCAGGTGCCGTCGCGGGCGCGGCGGCCGCCGGAGCGGACGTGGAGGACGTGTCGCCGGGAGCCGTCGCGGACGTCGCCGTCCCCACGGACTGGTCGCCGATCACAGTGAACGGGATCTCCCCCTCGAGCGGGTGCCCGTCGGGAGAGACCACCCGCCAGGCGATCGTGTAGCGACCCGGGGGAACCGGCTCGGTCACCGCCTCGGTGACCTTGGGCCCGTCGACGACCGGGTCGCCCTTCTCGTAGCGCTTGCCGTCCTCGCCGCGGACGACCACGACCGGGAACTGAACGGAGTCCGCGAACTCGAGCGTGACCTTTTGCAAGGTCTTGACCTGGGCGTTCTTCTGCGGGTCGCTACTCTTGAGCGAGGTGTGCGCCTGGGCGGGCAGGACCGGCGCGGCACACAGCAGGAGAGCCGCCACGAGCGCGGCGAAGGCGGCGAGGAAGGGTCTCTTCATGGCACCTCCCAGGCTACCGACGCGGGGGTCCGGTCCATACCTCGCATCGGAAGACTGGGGATAACCCGAGAACACGCCTGATCACGCCGCGGCCGGCTTCCACACGGCCACTCGGTGCGGCACCCCTGGGCCGATCGATCCGCCCGCGGTTCCCGGACTCGTCCTCGCGCTCCACGAGAGCCGGACGCGAGCCGGGCCGGAGGCGAGCGGCCTCCGGCCCGGCAGAGCGAAACCTGTGCGCCCGGCGCCTGTGGGCGCGGTCAGAGCCCGGCGCAGGCCAGCGCGCGCTGGTACGCGGCGACGCTCTGCTCGTCATCGCCGATCCGCCGCCGCATCTCCGCCACGTTCATCCAGTCCTCGGCGGCCTTCAGGGTCTGCGGCGCGTCCTCCAGCCAGCCGGTGACCAAGTCGAGCGCCGCGGCCGCGTCCCCGTCCTGGTGGAGCAGGAAGTACGCCTGGCTCAACAGGACGTTGGCGGCGGGCAGAAGGCCGCTCTTGGTGTGCTGGAGGTGCGTCATCGCGTCCCGGAGATGCTCCACCGCCTTGTCCGGACGGTCGAGCACGAGTTCCGCCCACGCGAGGACGCTGGAGCACCGCGCACGGTCGAAGGTGCTGCTCGCCGAGGCCTCCAGCTCCCGTTGGGCCCGCAGGAGCAGCTCACGCGCCTTCTCCGCCTCCTCGGGACGAACCCGGAGCATCATCGCCGCGTACGCCGTACGTACACGCGCGAGATTGCGGGGCTCGCCGTTCTCGGACTGGAAGGCGAGCGCCCGTTCGAGTAGCGCGATGCCCTCCTCGCCGTGGCCGGTCTTCTCCACCACCTGCGCCGTGTTCCAGCACGACGCCACCGTCGCCCTCGGGGTGCCGAGTGTCTCGGCCGCGGCCAGCAGCTCGTTCGCGAAGTGGCCCGCGCGCAGCAGGTCGCCGCGCACCATGTACGCCGTCAGAAGGGTGGCGCCGAGCTCGACCAGCTCGTCGTTCCAGCCGCTGCGCGCGAAGGTGGCGAGCGCCTGCTCACCCACCTGCACGGCGGCGGAGAAGTCGCCCCGCTCACGGTGGCACCGGCACAGCGCCAGCGCCACGGCGATCTTGCGCTCCTGCGGCATCGCCTCCGTCTCGGAGCCGTTGAGCTCGTTGAGAACCGAGATCGCCTCACCGAGCTCGCCGCACGCCTCCAGGGCCAGGGCATACCCGTAGCGGGCCTCGACCCGGAGCGCGGTGAGGCCCAGCAGGTTGTTGTCCGCGAGCAGTTCGGCGTACCTGCGGCGGGCCTCGGCGACCTCACCGTTCTCGAGCGCCATCCGTGCGAAGCTCAGGCCGACCTCGAGATCCTCCATCTGCTCGGCCGTCACACCGTTGACGAGGTAGGTGAGCGAGCAGTCGAGCTTCTGGGCGAGCAGCTCGAGAACGGCCGGCGTCGGCGTCCTCTTGCCGCTCTCGATGAGAGATACGTAACTGTCGGAAAGTTCAGGATGCGCCAACTGCGCTTGCGAGAGCCCGCGCTGTCGCCGTATCGCCTTGATGCGCTGTCCGACCAGATCTTGCGCGGCCATTGGCAACTCCTGAAATATTGTAGGCCCGGCAATCTGAGCTGATGGGAGATCCACCGTGCGCCGCCCAGCCTCGTATCTACTTACCGCCCTGATTTTGGCCCTTGTGACCGTTGGTGGCAATGCTACGGCCAACGGCGCTGCCGCGTCTCCCGACCGCCAATACGCCGTCTTCGATCCCAGCTGCTGCTGAGCCGGTGGCCACCAGTCGGAGCAGGACGTCGCCGTCCTCGGCGGACGACCCCGCCGCCGGGGGACGGCCGTCCGCCTGATACGGGCCAGGCGGCAGACGATTGATCAGCGGGGAACGGAGCCGGTGTCGTCGACAGACGCCGCTCACAGTCCGGGTCGCGATTTCCGACAAGGAGCCTCCCCAGGAATTGGAATCCCGCAGCCGGCGTTGACGCCTTTCCCATTTGCAAGCACATCGAACGGCCGCGATCTCAAATTACCGGTGCGGGCCGACGCCAAAATTCGAGAGGGTTCCCGGGATTCCGCTGACGCCGGCCTTCACGAGAACACCGGAGGCGGCCGCCGGCCTGATCTGTGAAGGCGGCCGGTTGGCCGGTCCGCGATCCCGAGATGAAAGCGGCGAGCGCACCAGACCGTCATACAACGGGCGAACGGGCCCGTTTACGCGGAAACCTTCCGTCCCGCGCTCGCGTCCTTACACGGCCGGCAGTCCCATCCGAGGCCGGTGAGAACGACGAACGACCGGCCGATTCGGGATCAGCGCAGGTCAGCGGGGTCAGAGCGGGTGGCGGCCCGCGCCCCGGCGGTGCGTTTCCCAACGAAACGGCGTTCGCCGGGGATCGCTCCCGGCCGCGGAACCGGGCCTCCCCGCAATCGCGACCCGCGGCTCCCTCCGGGCATCCGGGCAGGTCAAAGGAGGCGGCAGTTGGACTTACCGGTGAGTAGAAGATTCCGGGCCAACTGGAACCGGCGCATTATCCGAGGCATCTAGACGATATCTAGGCGCAAGATGGCATATTTGATGCTCTGCCGGAACGGGCCCGACGGCGTGCCCGGCGACCGGCGAACACGGGGATGACATCGCGAAGCCGCAGTTTTGGGGGGAACCGCCGAGGTGCAGTGGCGACGAGCGCAGTGGCGACTCATCGTGCGCACCGGCGCGGGAGCGCGTTTTCACCCGATCGCGGTGACCCACAGAATGCATCTACGCCGTTACCAGGTGGAGTTCAGACGTATGGATAGCGCGAATGAGCGTATAGCGTCCGACCACTCGCCCTGCCGCCTGCGGATGCTCGGGCCCCTGGCCGCATGGCGCGACGGGCGGAGCGTCGACCTCGGACCCCCTCTGCAGCGCGCGGCCCTGTGCGTGCTCGCCGCGCAGATGGGACAGGTCGCGACCAAGGAGGCGCTGATCAGCCGGCTCTGGGGGGAACGGCCGCCCAACACCGCCGAGCAGAGCGTCTACACCTATGTCGCCGGGCTGCGGCGGGTCCTGGAGCCGGCAGGAGGCCGGCGGGGTTCCTACTCGGTCCTGCTGTCCCGGTCGGGTGGCTACGTCCTGGCCCGCGGACCGGTCCAGGTGGACGTCGACGACTTCGAGCGCCACCTGGCCGAGGCACGCCGGCTGGACGGCGACGGCGACCTGCGCGGCTGCCTCCGCGCGCTGGACGCCGCCGTCGGAAGCTGGTCGGGCCCCGCCCTGTGCGGCGTCCCAGGTCCGTTCGCCGAGGCGGAGCGGGCCCGCCTCGAGGAGTTGCGCCTGGCTGCGCGGGAGGACCGCGCCGACGCGCTGCTCCGCCTGGGACTTCACCAGGAGGCGGCGACGGCCCTGGCCGAGCTCGTCGGCGAGGCTCCCCTGCGGGAGCGCGCCCGTGACCTGCTCATGCTCGCGCTCTACCGCTGCGGCAGGCAGGCCGACGCACTGAACGTGTACATGGACGTCAAACGGCTCCTCGCAGAACGGCTCGGGGTGGACCCCGGCGAGACGCTGCGGGAGCGGTACGAGCTGATCCTGCGGGCCGACCCCTCGCTCAGCCGGGTGAACGACGGTGCGGCCGGCACCGATGCGGCGTCCCCACGACCTCCTCGCCAGTTGCCGCGGGCGGTGAGCGGCTTCGTCGGCCGGGCCGAGGAGGTGGTCCGCCTGCGATCGCTGCTCGACCCCTGGGACGGCGCCGCCCCGCAGGCGGTGGTCGCCGTCACCGGCGCCCCGGGAGCGGGCAAGTCCGCCCTGGCCGTCCACGCGGCCCACGCCGCCGTCCACGCGTTCCCGGACGGCCAGCTCTATGTGAATCTCCTGGGGGCGACTCCGGGTGTGGAGCGTCTGACGCCGATCGACGTGCTCGGCAGGCTCCTGCGCGCCCTGGGACTGCCGGGCGAGGCCGTGCCGTCCGATGCGGACGAGGCCGCCGCGATACTGCGCGACCGGCTGGAGGGACGCAGGACCCTCATCCTGCTCGACGACGCGGCGGGGCCCGAGCAGGTCCGCGCTCTCCTGGGTCTGCCGGCCGGCACCAGCGTGCTGATCACGAGCCGGGAGTCGTTCGCGGTGGCCGACGACTGCGTCCAGCTCGTCCTCGGCAGCATGTTGCGGTCGGAGGCCGTCACCGTACTCGCGAAGCTCGTGGGAGCCGAGCGGATCGCGGCGGACCCGGCGGCGGCGGCCCGCCTGGCCGACCTGTGCGGCGGGCTGCCGCTGGCCCTGCGCCTGGCCGCCGCACGGCTCGTGGACCGGCCGCAGTGGACGCCCACAGAGCTGGTCGGCCGGCTGGAGGACCGGCGGCGGACGCTGCACGAGCTGGAGGCGGGCCAGACCGCCGTGCGTTCCAGCCTCGAACTCAGCTATGAGAGCCTCGCCCGTGGCGAGGCCGACCTTGACCGGCTGGCGTCCCGGGTCCTGTGCCATCTCGGCCTTCTCCATGTGGCGGATGTGACGGCGCACGTCGTGGCCGCGCTCGTGGACGAGCCCGCCGACGCCGCGGAGCGAGCGCTCGACCGCCTCGTACGCGCGCATCTGCTGGAGACCGCGGGCACCGGCCGGTTCCGCATGCACGACCTCGTACGGCTGTACACGATCGAGCTGGCGGACACCCGCCTCGCGCCCGAGGCCCGCAAGGACGCCCTCCTGCGAGCGCTGGGGTTCTACGGCGCGACCGCACGGCAGGCCAGCACCATGCTGGACCCGAACCGCGTGCAGCTCCCCTGGCCCGCCGTGCCGCAGCGCCCCGTCGAACTCGGCTCTCTCGGCGAAGCCAGGAACTGGCTGGAGGAGGAGCTGGCGAACGTCGTCGCCGCGGCGTCGCAGGCGCTGGTGAGCGAGGACGACGACATCGCGCGCATGGGGGTCTACGTCGGATTCTCCCTGTACTGGCAGCTGTCGAGAGGCGCGCACCGCCGCGAGCACCTCCAGCTGAGCAGGCAGACGCTGGCCGTGGGCGAGCGCACCGGCGACCCGGAGATCATGTCCCTGGCACACGGTCAGGTCTCCTCCGCCCTGCTCCACTACGGCCGGGCCTCGGAGGCCATGCCGCACCAGCGGGCCGAGCTGGAGCTGAGACGCGTGCTCGGGGACCGGTTCGGCGAGATGCGCGCGCTGGGCAACCTGGCCGTCACCCACCTGAGGCTCGATCAGTACGCGGAGGCGCGGGAGTGCACCGAGGCACAGCGGGGGATCGCCAGGGAGATCGGCTCCGCCGTCGGCGAGCGTCACTCCCTGCTGATCGGGGGAGATGCCTGCCACGGGCTGGGCGAGGTGGCCGAGGCGTTGAGCCTGCTGAGCGAGGGACTGGCGCTCGCCCATGCCGCGGAAGATCGCTACCACGAGACCGTGGGTCTGGAAATACTCTCCAGGCTGTACCTGGATTGCGGTGACCCGCTCAGCGCGAAGTCCAGCCTGGAGCGCGGCCTGCGATGCGCGATCGAGATCGGCTACCGGTTCCATGAGTGCCGGTCCCTCACCTTGCTCGCCAGAGCACACCGCCTCCTCGGCGAGCCGGAGCAGGCCCTGGCCTGCGCCCACAGGGCGCTGGCGATCGCGCAATCCTCAAGGGACGAGGAACTCCGCGGCGATGCGGAGGCCGAACTGCGGGCCGTCCGCGCGGCCTTCCCCGGCTCGGAATCCGCCCAGCCCCAGGCAGGGCACCTCGCCTTGAGCCGCTGAACGTCACACGACGGAAGGAGGGACTCCCGACGATGGCGAGCGATCGATCCGGCGTGCGGCAGGCCGGTCTCCGGCTCCGGGTCCTCGGGCCGGTGACCGCCTGGATGGAGGACCGGCAGGTGGACTCGGGGCCGCCGCTGCAGCGAGCCGCCCTGTGCGTGCTCGCCGCCAGGGCGGGCCGGGTCGTCCCGAAGGCACGCCTGATCGGCGATCTGTGGGGCGGCGCCGCCCCGAAGACGGCCGAGCAGAGCGTCTACACCTACATCGCCGGCCTGCGGCGGGTGCTCGAACCGGACCGGGGCCGGCGCGGGCCGTTCACGCTGCTGACCCAGTCGGCGAGGGGCTACAGCCTGGCACGGGACGCGTGCCGTACCGACGCCCAGGACTTCGAGCAACGCCTCGCGGAGGCCCGCCGCTACCAGGCCAAGGAGGACCTCCCCGGTTGGCTGCGCGAACTGGAGGCCGCGCTGGCGCTGTGGGCCGGCCCCGCTCTCGGCGGCCTGCCCGGCCCGTTCTGCGAGGCCGAACGGGCTCGGCTCGAAGGGCTGCGTCTGACGGCACGGGAGGACCACGCCGACGCGCTGCTGCGGCTGGGCCGGCCGCAGGAGGCCCTGGAGACGTTGACTGGGCTGATCGTGGAGGACCCGCTGCGGGAGCGTGCCAGGGAGCTCCTGATGCTCGCCCTCTACCGCTGCGGACGGCAGGCCGAGGCGCTCGAGGTCTTCCACGACGCCCGGTCGCTGCTCACCGAGCGCCTCGGCGTCGATCCCGGCGAGTCCCTGCGGCGGACGCACGAGCTCATCCTGCGCGCGGATCCCTCTCTCGGCGCGGCACCGCTCCCCACGGCGGTCGTCTCCGTCGATGAGGACCGCCGGCCGCGTCAGCTTCCGCGCGACCCGCAGATCTTCGTGGGGCGGGTGGGGGCGCTGGTGCGCCTGCGCGCGCTGCTCTCCCCCTGGGACGGAAGCGCCCCTCAGGCGGTGGTGGCGGTCACCGGCACGGCGGGCGCGGGGAAGTCCACACTCGCGGTGCGAGCCGCCCACACGGTGAGCGATCACTATCCGGACGGCCAGATGTACGTGAACCTGCTCGGTGCGACGCCGGGAGTCGGGCGGCTGAACCTCCTCGACCTGTTCGGCAGGCTCCTGCGAAGCCTCGGGGTGCGTCCGGAGGCGGTCCCGTCCGATCCGGACGAGGCCGCGACCATGCTCAGGGACCGCCTGACGGGCCGGCGCGTGCTCATCCTGCTGGACGACGCCGCCGGCCCGGAACAGATCCGTCCTCTGCTGGGGCTGCCCGCCGGGAACGCCCTGCTCGTCACGAGTCGCGAGTCGTTCGCCGTCGTGGACGACTGCGCCGCGGTCCCGCTCGGCACGATGCCGCACGCCGAGGCGGTGACCATGCTCGCCAAGCTGGCCGGCGCCGAGCGCGTCGCCGCCGACCCCGCCGCCGCCACCGAACTGGTGGCCCTGTGCGGCGGGCTTCCCCTCGCCCTGCGCCTGGCGGCGGCCCGCCTGGCGGAGAACCGGCACGCCCGTCTCGGTGATCTCAACGCCCGGCTCCGCGGCGAGGGGCGGGTGCTGCACGAGCTGGAATCGGGGGACGTCGCCGTCCGCGCGAGCCTCCAGCTCAGCTTCGACCATCTGGCGGGCAGCCCGCACGAACTCGACCGGGCGGCGGCCGCGGCCCTGTGCCATCTGGGGGTCCTGCGCACGCCGGACGCCACGCCCGAGGTCGTGGCGGCCCTGCTCGACGTGCCGCGGGACGCGGCGGACAGAGCGGTCGCCCGCCTCGTCCGCGCTCATCTGGCCGAGCCCGGCGACCACGGCCGGTTCCGCCTGCACGACCTGGTGCGGCTGTTCGCCATGGAACTGGCGCAGCGGCGCCTGAACGAGCGCGACCGCGACGAGGCCCTCGACCGCGTCCTCGGCCTGTACGGCCGGAGCGTACGGCTCGTCATGAGGCTGCTCGATCCGCACCGGGTGCACCCCCCGCACGACTTCGCCGACCGCGAGCCGTTCACGCTGACGGAGGCCGGGGACGCGTCCGCGTGGCTGCAGCGAGAACGTGCGAACATCAATGCCCTGGCGGCCCAGGCGATGGCCTCACCGGTCCCCTCCCTCGCGCGCTCCGGCGCCCACCTCGGCTTCTCCTGTCAATGGCCCTACACGTTCATCGGGCACCACAACGACATCGTGACCCTCAGCCGTCAGGCACTCGACGTGGGTGAGCGCCTCAAGGACCAGGAGATCTCGGCCCTCGCGCACGGATACGTCGCCCTGGGGCTGAGCCCGGCGGGAGGCTACGAGGAGGCGCTCGTCCACCAGCGCGCCGAGGTGGACCTTCGCCGCACGGCCGGGGACTCCTTCGCACGCATGAGGGCCCTGGGCAACCTCTGCGTGCTGCTCAACTCGCTGCATCGGCACGAAGAAGCCCTGGTGTCGGCGCGGGAGCAGCTCCGGATCGCGAGGAAGATCGGGGCGGCGGTGGGCGAGCGGCATGCCCTCACGGGCATCGGCACGGCGCAGCTCGGTCTCGGCCGCGTCGCGGAGGCCAGGGTGTCGTGGCGCGAACTCGGGCAGCTCGCGAAGCAGGCGGGGGACGACCTGCACACGGGAGAGGCACTGATCGGCATCGCCGAGGTGCACGAGAAGCAGAACGACCCCTGGTCCGCGGCGATCGTCTACCGGAAGGCCCTCGCCCTGAGCCGGGAGAGGCACCATCGGGGCGTGGAGCTGAAGTGCCTGGGCCTTCTGGGGCGCGCCGAGCGGCTCAAAGGCGCCTTCGAGCAGGCGCGCGCGCACCTGTCGGAGACCCTGGCGGCCGCGGAGAAGTACGGCGCGGGATACTGGGTGGGCTTCGCACGCGCGGAGCTGGCCCTGCTCGACGGCGTGCGCACCGACGGAGACGGCTGACCGGCGCGGCGGGGCTAGCCGGCGCGGAGAGCGAGGAAGAGGTCGACGCGGTCGGCCATCGACGACAGATCCTTGCCGGTCAGTTCCTCGACCCGCCTGATCCGGTAGCGCACCGTGTTGACGTGCACGTGCAGCCGCTCGGCGCAGGCGTTCCACGATCCCGTGCAGTCGAGGAACGCGCCGAGCGTGCGCACCAGCTCGGCCCCGTGCCGCCGGTCGTAGTCGAACAGCGGCCCGAGCAGCCGTCCGGCGAACGAGGACCGTACGTCGCCGGGCACGGTCGCCAGCAGCAGCGCGTGCGTGTAGATCTCGTCGCTGGTGACCACTCCCCCGCCGCGCGCCTCGGCCATCCGCCGGGCGTGGCCCGCCTCCTCCACTCCGCCCCGGATGGCCTGCGGCCCGGTCAGCGCGCCGCTCAGCCCGGCCGACACCGTGATCGAGGGCAGCCCGCCGGCGAGCACCGCCGTACGGGCGCGCAGCAGCGCCGCGAGTGCGTCGCGGTCGCCCCAGGGAGTGCCGCCGCGCAACGGGACCAGCGCCACCGACGCGTCGGCGCCCGCGGCGGCCACCACCCCGCGGTCCAGCAGTTCCTCCGTCACCTGACCGCCCAGCAGGGCGGGATCGGGGCCCTCCGTCGCCCCGCGCCTGCTCGCCGTGGCGGTGACCACCGCGTACGGCTCGGCCGGGTCGATGCCGCAGGTCCGCAGCCGGGCCGACAGCTCCGCGAGGTCGCCGCCCGCGCAGGCCAGGGCGATGAGCTGCTCGGCCAGCCGGCGCTCCACCCGGCGGCCCTCCTCCGCCCGTGTCCGCTCCATCGCGACGCACGCCGCCAACTCGTAGCCGATCTCCACGTCGACCTCGCCCCGGCAGACCAGGGCCCAGCCGGCGGCCCGGTGCGAGCGATCCACCGCGAACAGCGTGAACGGCCCGCCGCGGTCCACGACGACCGGCAGGCGGACGGCGGCGAGATAGTCGCGGGCCAGCCGTACGGCCTGCTCCTCGGGCAGAGCGCCCGCGACGACCGCGCCGCAGGCGGACACGACCGCGGCCGTGACGCCGAGCTCGGCCTCGACCAGGGCGAACAGCTCGCCGAGGCCGGCCCCTTCGGCCACCGCCGCGACGATCCTGCGGTGCCGCCCGAGCGCGCCGCGCAGGTCGCCCGCCTGGGCGGCGGCGACGCGCCTGCCGACGAGTTCGGTGACGGCTCCGAACGACACCTCGACGGGCACTTCGAGCAGCGGCAGCCCGCGCGCCCGGCACGCCTCCACCAGGTCGCCGGGGACCGTGCCGAGCCGCGCGTCGCCCGCGCCGAGCGCGGCCACGCCCGCCTCGGCCAGGGCGTCCACGAACCGGGCGGAGTCGGCGGGCGACTGGCGCCACATGAGACCGGTCAGCACCAGTTCGCCGCCCGACAGGTAGCGCCGGGGATCGGGCAGGTCGGTGATGAGCACGCCCTTGATCTCGCGGTCCAGCCGCTCGTCGCCCGTGAGCAGGGTGAGCCGCAGTTCCGGGACGGCGAGCAGATCATGCAATAGCACGACAGACAGCGTATTTGGAGATATCTACAAGCATCGACTACGTCCGCCTCCGGGTTTCATCGCCGCGCCGATAGGCCCCGCCGCCGCCCGGTTGCTGTACTACGAGGATGGAGCGGCGGATGGCGACTGAGACGGCGGCCGAGCCGACGAGGACCGGGACGCGTTCGGGCCTCGGCGAGAGCGCGCCGCGCCCCGACGGCACGCTGAAGGTGACCGGGGAGTTCGCGTACTCCTCGGACCTGTGGCTTGAGGGCATGCTCTGGGGCGCCACGCTGCGCAGCCCGCACCCGTCCGCGTGGATCCGCTCCATCGACGTCGGTCCCGCGCTCGCGATGCCCGGCGTGTTCGCCGTGCTGACCCACGAGGACGTGCCCGGCGAGAAGTTCCACGGGCTGGAGCGCCGCGACCAGCCGGTGCTCGCCGTCGACCAGGTCCGCTACCAGGGCGAGCCCGTGGCGATCGTGGCCGCCGACCATCCGGAGACCGCGCGCCGCGCCGCCGCCGCGATCGTCGTGCGGTACGAGGAGCGCGAGGCGGTGACCGACCCCCGCCGGGCCGCCTTCGACCCGTCCTGTCCCGCCGTCCACCCCGAGGGGAACCTCGTACGGCACCAGCCGGTGAGGGTGGGCGGGACCTTCGAGGCCGAGGTGGTCGTCACGGGCGAGTACGAGGTCGGCATGCAGGACCAGGCGTTCCTCGGCCCGGAGTCGGGCCTGGCCGTGCCCGCCGAGGACGGCGGGGTGGACCTGTTCGTCGCGACCCAGTGGCTGCACGTCGACCAGGACCAGGTGGCGCCGTGCCTGGGCCTGCCGAAGGAGAAGGTGCGGCTGACGCTCGCCGGGGTCGGCGGCGCGTTCGGCGCCAGGGAGGACCTGTCCATGCAGGTCCACGCCTCGATGCTGGCGCTGCGGACGGGCCGCCCGGTGAAGATGGTGTACGGCCGCGAGGAGTCGTTCTTCGGCCACGTCCACCGGCATCCGGCGCGGATGCGCTACGAGCACGGCGCCACGGCCGACGGGCGGCTCGTCTACGTCAAGGCGGAGATCCTGCTCGACGGCGGGGCCTACTGCTCGTCCACCCCCGCCGTGGTGGGCAACGCCGCCTCGCTCGGAGTCGGCCCGTACGAGGTGGGCAACGTCTGGATCGACGCGTACGGCGTCTACACGAACAACCCGCCCTGTGGCGCGATGCGCGGGTTCGGGGCGGTCCAGGCGTGCTACGCGTACGAGTCGCAGATGGACCGGCTCGCGGCGGCCTGCGGGCTGTCGCCGGTCGAGATCCGCGTCCGCAACGCGGTGTCGCAGGGCTCGCGCCTGGCCACGGGGCAGGTCATCGACAGCCCCGCGCCGCTCGCGGACATGCTCGCGGAGCTGGCCGCGATGCCGCTGCCGCCGGAACCGGCGGACGAGCCCGACCTGCGCCTCCTGCCGGGCGGCGTCGCGCAGACCACGCACGGCGAAGGCGTGCGGCGCGGCGTGGGCTACGGCGTCGGCATCAAGAACATCTGCTTCTCCGAGGGCTTCGACGACTACTCGACGGCCCGGGTGCGGGTCGAGCTGGCCGGGGACGAGCCGCACGTGCTCGTGCACACCGCCGCCGCCGAGGTGGGCCAGGGGCTCGTCACCGTCCAGGCCCAGATCGCGCGTACGGAGCTCGGGATCGCCAGAGTCACGGTCGCCCCGGCGGACACCGCGGTCGGCTCGGCCGGGTCCTCCTCGGCCTCCCGCCAGTCGTACGTCACCGGCGGGGCGGTCAAGACCGCCTGCGAGGCGGTGCGGGCGCGCCTCGACGCGCTGCGGGCGGCGCATCCGGAGCTGTCCCTGGAGGAGGTGCTCGAGCGGTTCGGGCCGGTCGAGGAGACGCGGGAGTACCGCCACCGGCCCACGTTCCCCCTGGACCCCGTCACCGGCCAGGGCGACTCCCACACGCAGCTCGCGTTGTGCGTGCACCGGGCCGTGGTCGACGTGGACGTCGAGCTCGGCCTGGTCAGGGTCGTCGAGCTGGCCGCCGTGCAGGACGTCGGGAAGATCCTCAATCCACTGGCCCTGGAAGGGCAGATCCACGGCGGCTCCGCGCAGGGCCTGGGCCTGGCGCTGATGGAGGAGATCCAGGTCAGGGACGGCCGGGTGCTGAACCCCTCGTTCACCGACTACCTGATCCCCACCATCCTCGACATGCCGCCCATGCGGTTGTCGGTCCTGGAGAACCCCGACCCCCACGCGCCGTACGGCCTGCGGGGCGCGGGCGAGCCGCCCACGCTGTCGTCGACCCCCGCGGTGGCCGCGGCGGTCAGGGCCGCGACCGGGCTGGGTCTCCCCCGCGTCCCGATCCGGCCCGAGGACATCGCGCTCACGCCCGTCACCGGCTGAGCCCGCCGGATCAGTCGGCGATGTAGCCGATGGAGGTCACCTCGTAGCCGCGGCTCTTCGAGCCCCGCACGTGCATGAACATGCCGCCGCCCTCGTAGGAGTAGGCGCAGCTGTAGCCCTTGGGCTCGGAGCTGCAGCCCTGGAAGAAGTACTTCACGCCCTTCGGATCGAACTTCGCCCGGAACAGCGTCTTGACCGCCGCGCTCGTGGCGATCTCCAGGCCCCGGTTGCGGTCGCCCTTGCGCCAGGCGTCGAACAGGTGTCCGGCGGCGGCGGACGGCTTCACGAGATGGCGCGCCTCGTACACCCTCGTGACCTTGCCACCCGACACGATCATCAGGATCCCGCCGAGCCCGCCCGGCACGCGCACGCTGGTGTGGACGAACCGGCAGGCGTTGCCCGAGCAGCCCGCGAACTCGTCCGGGGCCCGGAAGGGATAGGAGAAGATCGTGGAAACCGCGCCCGCGGTGGCGACCCGGGAGGCCGCGTGGCGGTCCGCGCGCAGCCAGGCGCTGAACAGCTTCTTGGCGACGGCCGCCGGTGCGGCCGTGCCGTGAGCGGACGCCCGGTCGGGGGCCTGCGCAGAGGCTTGCCCAGTGGCTTGCCCAGTGGCCTGCGCTGTGTGCGCGAGGGCCGGGCCGGCGGAGAACAGGGAAGCAGGGAGCAGGGAGGCGGGGACCAGGAACGCGGCGGTCGCGGCCGTGGCGGCCGCGCCTCGCAACCATCGTGCTGACACGCGCCGTACGCTACAGGGATCTACTTGCACCCGGATTGACCCCGGCTTGCACCTACCGCGGCCGCCCTCGGGGTCGGCCCCGCCGGGGCCGTCACCGGCGTCCGCCCGAGATCGGGGACCCCTGGGCGGACAGGCCGCGTCGTACGGCGGCCAGGCATCCGGCCAACAGCGTCACACCGGACAGCACCCCGCTGACCAAGGGCACCCACGCCACGGCGGAGGAGGCGGTCATGACGAGCCCGGCGACCCCGAGCACGGTGAGGACCACACCGGGCACCATGATCGTCCAGTCCCTCCAGATCGGTCCGAGGGCGACGAAATGGACGCCGACGACGAGAGCGATCCAGGCGACGTTGCTTTCCTCGGGGCGGTCCAGGGCGCGCAGCACCGCGATGCCGCCGAACAGCGCGACGGCTTCGATCACGACGACCACCGCGAAGCCGAGGCCGAACATCTTCCCGGACTCACCGCCTCCCCCGACGCCGAGTTCGGTGCCGGTGGACCTGGCGCGCCCGACGGCGAGGAACCACATGGCGACCACGCCCGCCAGGGCGACGGCCGCAGCGATCCGGAGGACGAGAGCGAGAGCATGACCGAGGGGTGGATGCGAGTTCGCGAACACGAAAACAGCCCCGAAAACCGCACCTATCAACAAACCGGTCATGCGCTGCATGGCGCGACCTTATCGCGATCACCGCCTGACCGGACGCCGTCGCCTCGCCCACGGTGATCCAGGACCTCGTTCACCGTGGGAACGTCGCACCCGGCCGGCTCGTGCCGGGCCGGACACAGGGCGGGCCGGCCCGACCGGACGGCCGGGCCGGGCGCGCCCCGGCCGCCGACCGGCCGCTTCAGGTCCGCGAGAGGCGGTCCAGGCCGTGATGCGTGCTCACTGGAACCCCTCAAAGGTCGGCTGCGTGCCTCCCGGCTGTGTCCCACCGCCCTGCTGGGTCCCACCCTGCTGAGTCCCGCCCTGTTGGGTCCCACCTTGCTGGGTGCCGCCGCCCTGCTGGGTGCCGCCCTGCTGGGTGCCGCCCGTCTGCGACCCGCCCGGCTGGCCGCCCTCGTACACCGTTCCGCCCGGCTGCGTGCCACTGGTCTGGGTGCCGCCCGGTTGCGTTCCCCCCTGCTGCGTTCCGCCGGGCTGTGTGCCGCCGGGCTGTGTGCCGCCGGACTGGCCGGCGTCGGTGGCGGCGGGTGAGGCGGCCGGGTTCGGCTGGCCCGCGGGGGCGGATCCGGTCAGCAGCGCCATGATCGCATCGGCCTGGGCCTTGTCGAAGCCCGCGATGCCGAGGCTGTCCTGGGTGATCTCCTGGGCCACCCGCGGGGCGGCCACCACCTTCTCCCCCACCACGATCGCGAGCTGCTGCTTGACCGTCTCACGGGTGAGCGCGGCGATCTGCTCCTGGCTGGAGGGGGACAGCACGAGCCTGATCGAGTAGGTGCCGTCGTTCTCCGGCACCTCCTCGATCTTCTGCACGGTCGTGACCGTGACCCCCGGGTCGAGCTGGTAGCAGGAGGCGCCCTTGTCGTCCGGGATCGCGTCCGTTCCGCTGCAGGGCGCCGCTCCCACCCCGGTGACCGGAGCGAAGTGCATGGGCGTCAGCAGGGTGCGTACGGGCGTCTGCTTGAGCGGCGGGGCGTCCGGGTTGCGGGTCATCACCACGGCGACGGCGCCGAGGACGCCGGACATGACGACCACCAGCACGAGGGCCACGATGAGGGCGATCGTCGTCCCCCTGGCCGCCCTCGGCTCCGTGGGGCCTGCGGGGGCGGACGGCCCGTCACCCGGCCCCGCGCCCCCGGGCGTGCCGTCGGGTGTGCCCGGAACGCCGGGCGCGGCTGCCTCTACCGGCTCGCCGGGCGCGACGGGAGCATCGGCGACACCGGGGGCGCCAAGCGGGTCACCCGTTCCAGCGGGAACCGCGAGCGGGTCACCCGGTCCACCCGGCACCGCGAGCGGGTCACCCGGTCCTCCGGGCACGCCGAAGGGGTCGCCAAGCCCCGCAGGCCCACCAGGCTCACCGGGTACACCGACCGGCCCACTGATCGTGTCACCGAGCGGATCACCAAGCCCGCCCGGCGGCTCACCGCGCTCCCCGAGCGGGTCGTCGAACCCGCCGAGCCCACCGGGCTCACCCCGCGCACCACCCGGGCCACCGAGTGGATCAGCGAGCGGATCAGCGAGCGGATCGGCGAGCGGATCGCCGAGCCCCGCGCGCTCACCGTGCGCGCCGGGCGGCAGGGGACCTCCGCCGGGGTCGCCTGGCCCGCCCATGGGCCCGCCGTACGTGTCACTCGGTCCGCCGCCGGCGGCGGGCAGGACCGTCGTCTCTCCCGTGGCACCGGCTCCGCCGGACGTGTCGCCGAACCAGCCGCCCCACCCGCCGGACGCCTCGGCGGGCACGCCGCCGCGGTCCTCGGGGCCGACCGGCTTGGGCATGGGCGCCGTCTCGGCTCCCGATGTCAGGCCGCCGGGCCGCGGGCCGGGTTCCTCGTCTCCCGGCACGGGCGCGTTGTGCATTCCCACCTCGATCCCTTACACCGCTCGCAGAGCCTACCGAGGTCTGCCAACCGCGGGTAACCGGCCGACCATGGAACGCTCAACACGTTCCTTTATTGACAATTTGTCATGAATATCCGCCAAATGGTTGCCCGTTGCCCGATGTCCACACGGACGTCGGGAGCCGACAGTGAAGACATGAAGGTGGGAGTTCCCCGAGAGATCAAGACGCACGAGTACCGGGTCGCGCTCACACCCGCGGGGGTCAACGAGTTCGTACGCAAGGGTCATCGGGTCCTCGTCGAGAAGGGCGCGGGGCTGGGGTCCGCGATCCCGGACGAGGACTTCGCCGCGGCGGGGGCCGTCATCATCGGCACGGCGGACGAGGTGTGGGCCGAGGGCGACCTGATCCTGAAGGTCAAGGAACCGGTGCCGGACGAGTACCACCGGATGCGCAAGGACCAGGTGCTGTTCACCTATCTCCACCTGGCCGCCTCGGAGCCCTGCACCCGGGCCATGCTGGAGTCGGGCGTGACCGGCATCGCGTACGAGACCGTGCAGAAACCCGACCGCACGCTGCCGCTGCTCGCACCCATGTCCGAGGTCGCCGGGCGGCTGGCGCCGCAGGTGGGCGCCTACCACCTCATGCGCCAGGGCGGCGGGCGCGGAGTGCTGATGAGCGGCGTCCCCGGCACCTACCCGGCCAAGGTGGCGGTGATCGGCGCGGGGGTGTCGGGCATGAACGCCGCCGCGGTCGCCGTGGGCATGCGGGCGCAGGTGCTGCTGCTGGACCGCGACGTCGACCGGTTGCGCCACGCCGACCTCGTCTTCCGGGGCGGCTGCCAGACCGTGGCGTCCAACGCGTACGAGGTCGAGCGGGCGGTGGTGGACGCCGACCTGGTGATCGGCGCGGTGCTCGTGCCGGGCGCCAAGGCGCCGACCCTGGTGAGCAACGACCTCGTCTCGCGGATGAAGCCGGGGTCGGTGCTGGTGGACATCTCCATCGACCAGGGCGGCTGTTTCGAGGACTCGCGGCCGACCACCCACGCCGACCCGGTCTACCGGGTGCACGGCTCGGTGTTCTACTGCGTGGCCAACATGCCGGGGGCGGTGCCGCACACCTCGACGTACGCGCTGACCAACGTCACGCTGCCATACGCGCTGGCGATCGCCGACCTGGGCTGGCGCGAGGCGCTGACCGCCGACCCCGCGCTCGCCCTCGGTCTGAGCACCCACGAGGGCCACCTGACGAGCCGCCCGGTGGCCGAGGCCCACGGGCTGGAAGCCGTGCCCGTGGACCGCGTGCTGGTTCCCTGAGCCGGGCCAGGGGACGTCCGGATCAGGAGGACGGGGCCGTGCTCGGCATCGGCTCCTGCGTGGTCTCCTGCTGGGCCGGCGGGAGTGGCTGCTCGTCGGTGGTGCCGATGCCGCCCGAGCAGGAGGCGCCGTACTCGGGGGTGGTGGTCGGGTTCTGCTTGTACTTCTTGACGAACTCCGGCAGGCGAGGGTCGTCCGCGGAGTCCAGCGCGATCTGGTGGTTCCAGGAGCTGGCGACGATCTTGGACGGCAGGCCCGGGTAGGGGCTCAGCAGCATGTAGTCGGCGGAGGCGATGCTCTTGAGCTTGTCCACCTCGGCCTTCGGCAGGTCGGGCCGGTAGGTGATCCACACCGCGCCGTGCTCCAGCGAGTGGACACCGTGCTCGTTGTGGATGGGCTTGTCGTAGATGCCGCAGTTCTGCCAGTAGAAGTTGTGCCGGCCGCCGACGGGCGGCGTCTCCTTGTAGGAGACCTTGTCCCAGGAGTGGTCGGAGCCCTTGTAGTTGTAGGTCTTGACGGCGCTGAGCGACTTGGCCGAGCGGTCGTTGACCACGTAGACGGCGACGAGGGCGACCAGGACGACGATCACGAGGCCGCCTATCCCCCACATGAGAAGCGCGGCGCGCCGCTCCTTGCGCTTCTGCTCGGCGCGCATGCGGGCGAGGTGCTCACGCCTCGCCTGCGACTTCTCCTTGGTCATCGCTCCTCCATCCGCTGATCACTGACACCCCCGCTGCGTATGGAGAATAGTGGCTAAAGGTATTGCTTCGGGCAGAGCGACGGCTGTGGCGAGTAGCCTGTGGGCGATGAGCACTGACATCGACGGTCCAATGGAGAGCGCAGTGGAGACCGCAGCGGCGACCACTCCCCCGGCCAGGCGCCGCCTCCCCGTCCTCGGGCTGGTCGTCGTCCTCCTCGCGGCGGCGGTGCTCGTGCTGTTCTTCGCCAGGCAGGCGACGCCCGGGGACGCCTCCCCCGAGGCGGGGTTCGCCAGGGACATGGGGGTCCACCACGCGCAGGCGGTGGAGATGTCCTTCATCCTCAGGGACAAGACCTCCGACCAGGCGCTGCGCAGCCTGGCGTACGACATCATCACGACGCAGAGCACCCAGCGTGGAATTTTCATGGGCTGGCTGCAGCAGTGGGGCCTGGACCAGAGTTCCGGCCGCCCGGCGATGGCCTGGATGTCCGGGCACGGGCACGGCGGGGCGGCCACGACCGCCCCGGCGCCCGGCACGATGCCCGGGATGGCGACGGAGGAGGAGATGAACCGGCTCCGCCAGGCCACCGGCAGGGACGCCGAGGTCCTCTTCCTCCAGCTCATGATCCGCCATCACCAGGGCGGCGTGGAGATGGCCGAGGGCCTGCTCAAACTGTCGGACCGCGACGAGGTGCGCGCTCTCGCCCAGCACATCGTGGACGGCCAGAACGCCGAGATCCGCACGATGACGGACCTGCTGGCCAAGCGGGGAGCCCAGCCGCTCGCCGCGCCGTAACCCTCTCCGGCTGGTCCGGCGGTCTCGTTCAGTCCGCCCGTGCGGCGTGGATCGCGGTGAAGGCCAGCAGGGAGCGTGCGGTCCGCCTCGGGTCCTCGAGTATGGGTGAGTGTCCGAGACCGGGCAGCAACTCGACTTCCGCGCCCGGAACGACCCGGTAGTCGGCGGCGGATGAGGACCGCCATCTCCGGTCGTCCTCGCCGAAGATCACCAATAGCGGCTTGCCGAGGACCGCCAGCCGGTCCGGAAGCGCCCGCTGTTCCAGGTAGTCGCGGGTGCCCCGCATCGTCGCGGTGAGCGTGTGGTAGGTCATGATGCGCACCTCGTCCAGGAGCTCCTGCGGGATCTGGTAGCCCGCGCGGCTGAAACCGGTGCTCGCGAACCGGCGGATCTGCTCGTCGGTCGGCGGCCATTGCGACGGTGCGATCGCGGCGGACTCCGGTGCGATGAAGGCGTCCATGCCGGGTCCGGTGTTGATGAGCACGAGCGCGGTCACCAGGTCGGGTCGTTGCTCGGCGAGAGCGGTGGCGACCGCGCCGCCGCTGGAATGACCGACCACGATCGCGCGCTCGACACCGAGCCGGTCCAGTGCCACGCCGGCCCGGCGTCCCTGGTCCGGGAGCGCGTAGCTCGGGCCGGCCGGTTTGGCCGACCGGCCGTGCCCGAGCAGGTCGATCCGGATGACACGATGCGATCCGGTCAGCAGCGGAACCAGGCGGTCCCACGAGCGGGTCGAGGAGGCGGACCCGTGGATCAGCAGGAGTGCCGGGGCGTCGCGGGGGCCGTCCTGGCACACGTGGATGTCGCCGTCGTCCAGGGACAGCGTCGAACTCGCGGTGGTCGCGTCTTCCACACGCGGCTTGCCGTCGGAAACAGTCATGCGCCCACTGTCGCCGCCGGTGCGCGCCGCCGTCTTGGACGAATGTTCCCCGCCCGCCTATCAGCCCCGCCGATCGGCCCCGCACATCGGCTCGGTGCCCGCATAGCCTGGAGGCCATGTCGACATTCGTGCACGGCGAGGCTGTGTGGGACGTCGCCTGCCCGCGGCGGCCCAGCCGGGTGGCCGGTGTCACCATGGCCGGGTTCCGCGTCGGTGACCTGGACGCGCTCCGGATGGTCCCGCACCCGGCCGTGACGCTGCTCCTGGAGTTCGGCGCCGGTTCGCCCGTCCTGCAGTACGCCGCCGGGCGGCAGCAGCGGGGAAGTCTGGTCGCCGGGCCCGGGCTCGGGTCCGGAGGCGCGGTCCGGGCACGGGGTGAGAACGTCGAGTGCGTGCAGGTGCGCCTGTCCCCGGTCGTCGCACGCGCGATTCTGGGCACCTCCCCCGCCGACCTCGACGGCGCCGTGGTGGCCCTCGACGAGCTGTGGGGCCGGGAGGCATCCCGGATCCGTGAGCGACTGGGCGAGGTCTCCTCCTGGGAGGATCGCTTCGCGCTGACCGACGCGCTGCTCGCCCGCCGGCATGAGGCGGGGCCACCGGTGGACCCGGAGGTGGCCTGGGCCTGGCGCCGGATCGTCGGCGGCCGCGGCCTGGTCCGGGTCGACCGGCTGGCCGCCGAAGTGGGATGGAGCCGTAAGCGCCTGTGGTCCCGGTTCCACTCGCAGATCGGCCTGCCGCCCAAGCGCGCCGCGAAGCTGGTCCGCTTCGACCATGCCGCCCACCGCCTGGTCGCGGGCGGAAGCGCCGCCCAGGTCGCGGTCGAGGCCGGCTACGCCGACCAGTCCCACCTGCATCGAGACGTCGTGGAGTTCACCGGGGTGACCCCGGCGAACGTGGCGGGCGAGCCGTTTCTGGCGGTCGACGACATCGCGTGGCCCAGCCGGGAGGCTTCCGCCAAGCCGGACCTCTCATCGGTCGTCGGTGCGGGTCCTTGATCTCGAGGGGCGCGGCCGGCCGGGGAGACGTCCCCGACCGGCCGCCGCGACTCGTACGCGCAGTCAGGCGCGCAGTTCCTCGGCCAGCGCCGCGGCGAACGCGTCCACGTCGGCCTCGGTGGTGTCGAAGGCGCACATCCACCGCACCTCGACCATGCCCCCGCCGACCTGCTCGTTCCAGTTGTAGAACCGGAACCGCTTGCGCAGCCGGTCGGCCGCGTCGGCCGGCAGCACCGCGAAGACCGCGTTGGCCTCGACCGGGCGCGGCACGCTCACCCCGGGCAGGTCCCGTACGGCGTCGGCGAGCCGCCGGGCCATCGCGTTGGCCTGGCGGGCGTTGCGCAGCCACAGGTCGCCCCCGAGCAGGGCCTCGAACTGCACCGAAACGAACCGCATCTTCGAGGCGAGCTGCATGCTCGTCTTGCGCAGGTACGGCAGGCCGCGCGACGCCTCCGGGTTCAGCACGACGACGACCTCGCCCAGCATCAGACCGATCTTGGTGCCGCCGAAGGACAGCACGTCGACCCCCGCGTCCGTGGTCAGGGCGCGCAGCGGCACGTCCAGGGCGGCGGCGGCGTTGGTGATCCGCGATCCGTCGAGGTGGACGAACATCCCCAGCTCGTGGGCGTGGTCGCAGATGGCCTTGATCTCGGCCGGGGTGTAGAGCGTGCCCAGCTCGGTCGCGTTGGAGATCGACACGACCCGGGGCTGCGCCCGGTGCACGTCGCCGAAGCCCCACGCCTGCCGGTCGATCAGGTCGGGCGTGAGCTTGCCGTCGGGGGTCGGCACGGTCAGCAGCTTCAGCCCGCCGGTGACCTCGGGGGCGCCGCCCTCGTCGGTGTTGATGTGCGCGCTCTCCGGGCAGACCACGGCCTCCCAGCGCGCGCACATCGAGCGCAGCGACACGACGTTGGCCGCCGTGCCGTTGAACACGGGGAACACCTCGGCCTGCTCGCCGAAGTGCCTGCGGAAGACACCACGGACCGCCTCCGTGTAGACGTCGTCGCCGTAGGAGACCTGGTGTCCCCCGTTGGCGAGGGCGATCGCCTCCAGGACCTCGGGGTGCACCCCCGCGTAGTTGTCGCTGGCGAACGTCCGGCTCGCCGGGTCGTGCCTGCGCACGGCATCGGTTGTCACGAGATGTCTCCCCATCGCGGTTTCAGGCCCCGCGGCCGGCCCGGGCGGGGCGGCCGCGGCCCCCGCTCAGCCGCGGAGCTCACGGTGGGGGGTCGTTCCTGCGGCCGTTGACCGCCGCGGGCTCCTCGTCCCACAGGCCCGCGACCGCCGCCGCCAGATCCTTCACGTCGGTGAAGGTTCGATACGGCTTGTCCGGGTTCGCGGCCCTCATCTCATCGTGCACCAACGCGTTGACCACCAGGACCACCGCGGCGGCCGAGGTGTCCTTCAGCGCGTCGGCCAGCGACAGCGTCCACGCCTCGGCGGCGGCCTTCGCGGCCCCGTACGCCGCGCCGCCCTGTGTCGGCTTCTGGGCCGCCCGGGCCGACACGATCGCGAAACGGCCGTTCCCGCTCGCCCGCAGCAGCGGCTCGAACTCCAGTGAGACGTTCTGCAGGGTCCTGATCAGCAGGTCGTGCAGCAGGTCCCAGTCGTCGAGTGAGGTGTCGGCGAAGGTCTTCGACCCGCGCCAGCCGCCGACCAGGTGGACGACGCCGTCCACCCGGCCGTGCTCGGCCCGCACCCGCTCGGCCAGGCCGCGTACGGCGTCCCGGTCGAGCAGGTCGACGGCCAGGCACCCCTCGGCGCCGGACTTGTCCACGCCGATGACCGTGTCCCCGAGCTCGGTGAACTTCCCGACGACGGCCCGGCCCGCCGGGCCGCCCGCCCCAGTGACCAGAATCACCCTGCTCATCGCGCGTTCCTCTCCGGCCCCGCTCACGCGCGGATGCCCCGGGTCGACTCCACCACGTCGGTGAGCTTACGGCGCAGGGCCTCGTAGAACATGCTCAGGGGGAACTCGTCGGGCAGCACGGCGTCGACCATGGCCTTCTGCTCGGCGGGCAGCGCATGGACGCCCTGCTTCCACACAGAGGCCGGGTCGGGCTCGACGTACGTCGCGACCAGCTCGTGCGCGGCGAGCCAGTGGGCCCGCTTGGAGCGGTCGATGCCGTCGCGGTAGAGCTTCTCCACCTCGCCGCGCAGGTCGGCGACGCCGTCGGCGACCCGCGACCAGTCGATCGTGAGCCGGTTGTCGGTCCACCGCACGATGCCCTGCCGGTGCAGGTAGGCGAACAGCAGCTGGCCGCCGAGCCCGTCGTAGTTGCGCACCCGCTCGCCGGTGATCGGGAAGCGGAACAGCCGGTCGAACAGGATGGCGTACTGCACGTACCGCGCGTGCGGCACGCCCGCCGCCTCCAGCTTCACGGCCTCGCCGTACGCCGTGAGGTCGCAGCGCAGCTCCTCGAGGCTGTAGAGCCAGTACGGCATGCGCTGCTTGATCATGAACGGGTCGAACGGCAGGTCGCCGTGGCTGTGCGTGCGGTCGTGGACGAGGTCCCACAGCACGAACGTGTCCTGGGCGAGGTCCTGGGACGCCAGCAGCCGGGCGGCGTCCGGCGGCAGCTCGAGCTTCAGCGTGGCCGCGGCGGCCTCGCTGACCCGGCGGAACCGGGCCGCCTCGCGGTCGCAGAAGATGCCGCCCCAGGTGAAGCGCGGCGGAGTCTGGCGCACGACCACGGTCTCGGGGAACAGCACGGCCGAGTTGGTGTCGTAGCCGGAGGTGAAGTCGACGAACGTGATCGGCACGAACATCGGGTTGTCGTAGCCGCCCGCCTCCAGCTCGGCCAGCCAGTCGGGCCACACGACCCGGATCCAGACCGCCTCGACGTTGCGGTTGGGGTTGCCGTTCTGGGTGTACATCGGGAAGACGACCAGGTGCTCCAGGCCGTCGATCCGCTGGGCGTCGGGGTGGAAGGCGTTCAGCGAGTCGAGGAAGTCCGGCACGCCGAGGCCGGCCGCCACCCACGCACGGAAGTCCTTCATCACCGCGTCGAGATACTCGGCGTCGTGCGGGAAGTGCGGCGCGAGCCGTCCGATGCCGTCGACGATCTCGCTGATGCACGCCACGGCCTCGTCGTGGTCGCCGGTGACCGAGCCGTCCTTGGCCTGGAGCGGGCGCAGCCGCTCCACGGCGGCCTTCAGCCGGGCGAACTCCTCCGCCACCTCGGGGCGGGACGCGCGGGCGGCGCCGGACGCCTCGGGCACGCGGGCGGCCCAGGTCACCAGGTTGCCCCACAGCTTCTCGTGGTCGTAGTCGCGGATCGAGTCGTCGCCGAACAGGTCGGAGTCGGCCAGGACGACCACCCGGCCACGGCCGTGCCGTACGGCGGCGACGAGCGGGGCGTTCGCGGGGTCGGCGGACCCGGAGGTCGTGAACAGGACGCTCGCCTCGGCCGGCGCGCCGAGCGTGCCCGCGCGGTAGAAGCAGGCACGCCTGACCTCGGCCAGCAGGTCCTGGGCCACGCCGCCCGGCTCGGTCACCGCCTGCGCGGAGGGCACGCCGAGGACCCAGGTGGCCACGCTGTTGTGGCAGTTGCCCGGGTCCTGCACGGTCGCGTGCTCGACCGTCACCCCGAACCGGCCGAGCAGCTCGCCGAGGTTGCTGCCGTACTTCTCCTGCTCGTGCTCGGCCAGCACGATCAGCCCACCGCCGCCCGCGACGTACTCCTCGAGCGCGTCGATCTCCTCGGCGGAGAAGACGGGGCTGCCGACCCCGGTGGTGCGCTCCCAGCGCTCGGCCGAGGGGTGCGCGACCACGAAGACGTCACATCCGTCAAGGACGGCCGGGGTGATCGGGCCCTCGGTGTGCGCGCGCACCGTGTGGCCGAGCCGCCGCAGCGCCCCGGCGGCCTCCGCGTAGCTGTTGTCGTCGGGGTGGGCGGGATTCATGGCCTCGGCGACCTCTCGCCGGATCGTCCACGCCTCGCTGTGCGCCTCGTCGAACAAGACCGCCGGGAAAGCCGTCATGAAAAATCTCCCGTAGTGTGAGCCGTCTTCCGGAAAATATACACATACCTAGCCTGATGGCGATAAGTCGCTCTAGCGGATGAGGACACATCACCCGAGCGGCGGACGAGCCCCAGGGGATCGCTCACCTACCGTCACCGGCCGTAGGGAGACAGACCCGAAGGGGAAGATCGATGTTCAAACTGTCCGACTCGGTGGCCTTCCGGCGCACCGTCACCGGAGTCCTGCTGTTCGTCGCGCCGCTGCTGCAGTTCGTCGCGCTCCTCGTCGACCCCGGCACCTGGGGCGACGACCGCGAGATTCTCAGCTACGGCGACAACCCGGCCCTGGCCCAGCTGGAGTCGGCGCTCTACCACTGGAGCTGGCTGCTCGTCCCGATCGCGGCCTTCGGCCTGCTGCACCTGGTGCGCAAGAGGTCCGTCGTCCTCGGGCACATCGCCGGCGCCATGACCATCGTCGGCTACATCAGCCAGTCGGCGCTGCTCATGATGGACCCCGTGGAGTGGTGGTTCGGGCAGCACTACCCGGTCGAGCAGGGCCAGAAGATGTTCGACGAGGTGTTCAGCCTGCCCGGCACCATCTTCGGCTTCGTGATGCCGTGGCTCTACCTCGGCATGGTCGGCCTGCCGCTGCTCCTGCTGGCCGTGTGGCGCACCGGCTTCGTCCACTGGTGGGTGCCGGCCGTCGTCGCCGTGGGCTACCTGGGCTCGCTCGCGGTGCCGTACAACCCGGTGATGATCCCGTTCTGGGGCGCCCCGGTCATCGCCCTGGGCTACCTCGGCCTCAAGGTGCTGCGCATGACGAACGCCGAATGGGCGTCGTACTACCCGAGCGCCGACCCCGGCGTCACCACGCCCGACTCGTACGCGAACACGACCGCCTGAGCGCGGTCGCGCAGGTTCAGCTTCATGAGCACACGGGCGACGTGGGTCTTGACCGTGGCCTCCCCGACGAACAGCTCCTTGGCGATCTCGGCGTTGGTGAGGCCACGGGCGAGCATCCGCAGCACCTCCAGCTCGCGCGGGGTGAGCTCGGCGAGCTGCGGCGGCCGGACCGGCTCGTGCCGGCCCGCGAAGGAGGCGATCACCCGCGTGGTGACGGCGGGGTCGAGCAGGCCGTCACCCGCCGCGACGACTCTGATGGCCTCCACGAGCTGCTCGGGCGGCGACACCTTCAGCAGGAAGCCGCTGGTCCCCGCGCGCAGCGCGGCGTACAGGTTCTCGTCGGTGTCGAACGTCGTCAGCATGATGACCTTGGGCGGCCGGGGCGTGTCGAGCAGCTGCCTGGCCGCGGTGAGCCCGTCCATACGCGGCATCGAGATGTCCATGAGCACGACGTCGGGCTGCACCCGGCGGGCCAGGGCGACCGCCTCGGCGCCGTCGGCGGCCTCGCCCACGATCTCCATGCCGGGCTCGCTCTCGACCACCATGCGCAGGCCGGCGCGGATCATCGCCTGGTCGTCCGCGAGGACGATGCGGATGGTCAATTCGTGGCCTCGCTCATCGGCACTCCCTGGGAGATCGGCAGCGTCGCGCGGACACGGTAGCCGCCCTGCGGCAGCGGCCCCGCGTCGAGGGAGCCGCCGAACAGCTCGGCCCGCTCCCGCATGCCGATGAGCCCGTTGCCGGTGGACAGCGCCGGTCCGGCGCCCCCGCCATTATCGGTGATCTCAAGCTCCAGCCGGTCAGGGTGGTAGACGATCCGGATGCGCGCGTCGGCGTCCCCGGCGTACTTGACCGCGTTGGTGAGGGCCTCCTGCACGATCCGGTACGCCGACAGATCGAGGCCGGGCGCCAGGTGCACGGGCTCGCCCTCCGTCTCCAGCGTCACGCGAAGCCCCGAGGACCCGACCGTGGAGATGAGGTTGGGCACCATGTCCAGCCCCGGCTGGGGCAGCGCCTCGTCCTGCGGCATCCGCAGCGCGCCCAGCATGATCCGCAGCTCCTCCACCGCGTCCCGGCCCGCCTGCTCGATCCCGCCGAGGATCTCGGCCTCCGGAGAGGGGCCGTCCTCCTGCGCCGTACCCATCCGGCGGCGCAGCACCCCGGCCTGCATGACCATCATGCTCACGCTGTGAGCCACCACGTCGTGCAGTTCCCTGGCGATCCGGTTGCGCTCGGCGGCGACGGCCTCGGCGGCCCGCCGCTCCCGCTCCAGCTCCAGCCGCGCCGCCCGCTCGGCCATCCGGTGCGCGCGCAGGAGGTAGCCGCGCAGGGCCAGGCCCGTGGCGTACGCCGAGCCGAACATCACGGTGAGGTAGATGACCTCCTCGAACGGCAGGAAGCGGTGGTCGACGGCCCCGGAGTCGAAGACGAGGATGCCCACCAGGGCCCAGGTCCCGCCCGGTCTGAACGGCAGATGCGCGCCGATCGTGTGGAAGACGATGAGCAGCGCGGCGAGCTGCCAGACCGGGCAGCCCGGGTTGCCCTGCCGGTGCCAGACGTACTGGGCGAGGATCATGAGGATGAACACCGCCACCGGTGCCGTGCGGCGATACCAGACCAGGACGCCGGTGACCAGCGCCTGCGCCACCCACCACAGCTCGGGCCGCGGCTCGTTGTAGGCCGGGGCCACGGTGAACGCCTCAAGGGCGCCCAGCGCGATGATCGCGAGGCCGATCAGGAGGTCGACGCGGGGGACCGAGCGAAGGAGGGACAAGCGCATGCGCGCAGAGTAATCCCTGCCCGGCATAGCGCGCATCAGGCAACAGACGTCCGCAATCGGCCTGCAAGTCAACGTCAAGCGACCGCGCGATCATCGCCCTGTATCAAGTGGGTGTCGGTCACGAAACTCACCTTGTCGAACACTGTCCGCGCTGAGACGCTTGAACCGATCCGAACAGGCCTAGGAGAAGCAGATGCCCCGCCTGCACTCTCTTATCGCGGGGCTGGGCGCGCTCTCCGCGCTCACGGCGCCCATGCTCCACCCGCATCCCAGCGGTTCCACCGACCGGGTCACCCCCGGCGCCGTACGCGTGGAGTCCTCCTCGCACGTCCGCATCACGCTTCTGGACGACCGTGGCGTGATCAAGCAGATGGCGCGGGACTACGACGTCGACCTGGCCAAGGGCAGCGGCTTCACGGTCACGCCCGACGGCGTGGTCGTCACCGCGACCCAGGTCGTGCAGGCCGCCGACGACCCCCGGGTGTACGCGGCCAACCGGGTGTTCGCCGAATACTTCAAGGTGAAGATCCCGGCCGACTTCAAGCGGCACTCGCTGGACGACGCCGACCTCGACCGGCGGCTCCAGGCGTGCTACCCGCCCCAGCAGACCGACTCGACGTGCATCGCCGATGTCACGACGAACGTCAGCGTCTACCCCTACCTCGATCCGCCGCCGGCCGGGGGCCTGCCCGCGCAGATCCTGACCACCGGGTCGTCCCCCGCGGCCCCGGCCGTGCTGAAGGTCACCAAGGGCGGCGAGAAGCAGTCGCTGCCCACGGTCCCGCTGGGCACGACAATCGGCGCCGCGGTCGAGTCGCTCGACGTGATGTCGCTCACCGGAAGGCCGTCGGCGAAGCTGCCGCCCAAGCTCGACACCGCGCACCTCGACCCGCCGGGCAGCCGGACCGTCAAGGAGCGCGACAAGGTCGCCAAGCTGCTGGACGACGGCGCCTCCGGCGCGGCCCTCATCGACGACGGCAAGAGCGAGGTGGTCGGGTTCGTCTCCGGGGGCGGCGACGAGCCGGTGACCATCACCCCCGCCGACGACATCCGCAGCGCGCTGGTCGCCGCCGGGGTAACCCCGCGCCGCGGCCCGGTCGACGTGGTGTACGAGAACGCGCTCGCCTCCTACCACAACAAGCTCTACAGCGGCGCGATACCGGCGCTGCAGCAGGTGCTCAACCTGCGGCCCGACCACGCGGTCGCGGCCGACCACCTGCGGGTCGCCCAGTCCAAGGCGGGCACGGCGGAGGACGCCGGAGCCAAGCCGGTGGCCCGCCCGACCACGGCGGCGCAGCCGAAGTCGTCGGTGCCGCCGTACGTGTGGGCGGCCGGCGGCGTCGTGGTCCTCGCCCTGCTGGCCGTGGGGGTCGCGCTGCTGCGCCGCAGGAGCGCCGCCGTACGAGCCGACGGCGACGGCCAGGCCGGCCCCGGAATCGATGGACACGGCATCGATGGGCACGGCGTCGCCGGGCCCGGGATCGCCACGCAGGGGGACTTCGCGGGCGAGGCCGGGTCCTACCCGCCCGGGGAGAACTCCTGGCCGCCGTACGCCGTGACGAGGGTGTTCGGGGCCGAGGCCGCCCGGTCTCCCGAGGTCATGGGGCCGCCTCCGGCGACTCCCGCGCCGGCTGATCCGTCGCCGCCCGGCGGGCCTTCGTATCCCGCGGACCCGTCGCCGCCGCACGGGCACGCGCATCCGGCCGACCCCTCGCCGCCGCGCGGACATTCGTACCCGCCGAACCCGTCGCCGCCCCGGGGGCAGGCACAGCTGAAGTTCTGCACGCAGTGCGGCATGCGACTGGGCCAGGGGCACCGATTCTGCGGCTTCTGCGGGAACCCGGTCGACTCGTGATCAACAGAACGTCCAAGGGGGAGACCGCATGACCGAGGGGCCCGTGATGCCGCCGCTCGTCGGGCGGCGACTCGGCGACTACACGGTCGAGGCGGTCGTCGGGCGTGGCGGAATGGCGACGGTCTACCGGGCGCGCGACCAGCGGCTCGGGCGGGCCGTGGCGCTGAAGGTGCTCGCGCCGCAACTCGCGCACGACGACCGCTTCCGCGACCGGTTCGTGCGCGAGTCGCGGATGGTGGCGAGCATCGACCACCCCAACATCATCCCGGTGTACGAGGCGGGCGAGCGCGACGACCTGCTGTTCATCGCCATGCGCTACGTCGAGGGCAGCGACCTGCGCAAGCTCGTGCAGTCGGAGGGCGCGCTGCCGGTCGGACGGGCCAACCCGCTGTTCGCGCAGATCGCCTCCGCGCTGGACGCCGCGCACGCCCACGGCCTGGTGCACCGCGACGTGAAACCGGCCAACATCCTGGTCACGCGGTCCGACCACGTCTACCTGACCGACTTCGGGCTGACCAAGAGCTCGGCGGCCGAGGCCGGGCTGACCAGCCACGGTCACTTCATGGGCACCCCGCGCTACGTCGCCCCCGAGCAGATCCGGGGCCTGCCGGTCGACGGCCGAAGCGACCTGTACGCGTTCGCCTGCGTGGTGTACGAGGCGCTCGCCGGGCAGCCGCCGTTCCAGCGGGACACCGAACTCGCGCTGCTCTACGCCCACGTCTCCCACGACCCGCCGCCGCTCACGCCGTACCGGCCGGATCTGCCGCACGCGGTGAACGCCGTGATCACGCGGGCGCTGGCCAAGTCGCCGGCCGAGCGCTTCGAGACGTGCCAGGCGTTCGTGTCCGCGCTGCGCGACGCGATCAGCGGCGGCGCGAGCGACCCGGCATCGGTCTCCCCGTCCTATCCCCCGGTTCCCCCGGTATCCCCGTCGTATCCCCCGGTCTCTCCGGGATCCCCGGCGTCTCCGGGATCCGCCGGGTCTCGCCCGCAGGGGTCCTACCCGCCGGTCACGCCCTCCTCGTTCCCTCCCGGCACCAGGCCGCCCGTCTCCCATCCCTCCGGCTCGGTGCCCGCGGCGTCCCGCCCGCCCGTGAGCCACCCGTCGGCCGCCGGGGCTGCGAGCCGGGTAGAGGGAGCAGCGGTGCAGGGGCACGGGTCGTACCCTCCCGGGTCGCCGCACTCGCAGGCGACGGTCGCGTCGGCGGCCTCCCGGGGCAACCGGCGGGGGCTGCCGCTCGGGCCGCTGATCGGCGGCGTGGCGGTCCTGGTGTCCATCGCCGTCGCCGCCGCGCTACTGCTCACCAGGGGCGGGGACACCGCCGCGACGTGGAACACCTATCAGGGCAGCACCGCGGCGCCGTTCACCATGTCCTACCCCTCGGCCTGGGGCGAGGCCAGGACCAACGCCGACCAGTGGATGATCGCCTCCCCTGCGGTGGACGAGTTCAACGCGCTGTTCGCGGTGCCGGGCAACACCGACTGGTCGAAGGTGAACCCCATCATCACGGGTCACCCGGACCGGGCCACGGGCGTGTTCGCCCAGGTCAGCAACACCCTGAGCACATCCGACTCGCCGATGGAGCTCCAGGAGAGCCTGGGCCCCGCGCTTCCCGGCGTGACCACCTACTACGGCGTGCCGACACCGACGACGGTCGGGGCCAGGCCCGCGTTCCGGATCGAGGGCGTGCTCAGTGACCCCCAGCAGGCCGGACGGCTCGACTTCTCCGCCTACGTCGTCCGGCAGGGCGACGCCGGCACGACCGTCCTGGTCACGTTCTTCTGCCCGGCCGGCCGGTGCGACCGATCGTTGATCGACCACATGGTGAACACCATCACCTTCACGTCCTAGCGTGGGACGCCCACGAGATCGGCCGCCCGTACTGTCGCCTAACCGGCCCGCCAGGCTCGCCAGTCCCGCGCGCCGTCGAGGACGGCCCGGTGGACGGCACGGGCGATCCGCGCCCCCCAGACGGAGCGCGGGCCGCCGAACGCCTCCGCCGGGCCCTCCTCCCGTACGGCGACGCAGACGGCGTCCGACGCGGTCCCGGTGCAGGGAAATCCCGCCTCCAGCAGCGCCTGCGTCTTCGCCTCGGTCACCGTCATGACGGCGTTGACCAGGGCCGGGTCGGAGAACGCGACCGGCACGGCCACCAGAATGTTGATCGTCCCCGGGCGCGGCGCGCGCGCTCCGGCATCGCACACGCCGGCATCGCACACCACGCCATCGCACACCATGGCGTCGCCCGCGCCGACGGCCTCCCGCGCATGCCCAGGGGCGGCCGGCAGGCCGGGGTCGGGCACGCCCTCGGGCGCGGCCGCCCAGGTCGGCACGCCCAGGCCGACCGTGGCGACGGCCTCCGCTCCCCCGTCGGCCGCCTCGGCGTACCGCTCCACCAGCGCCGCCGTCATCATGCCGACCCCGGCGCCGCCGGGACCGAGCGCGTCCATGTGCTCGGCCGGGTCCATGCGCGCGTAACCGGCGGCCACCTGCGCGTTCAGCACCCACTCGCGGTGGCCGATGCCGCCGCCCAGCATGGCGGAGGAGATCATCCGCCAGCCGGGCCCGAACCGCCACAGCAACGTGCCCAGCCGCAGGCCGTCCTCCATCCGGTACATCAGGGACGGCCGCGGGACGTCCGTCATGCCTCCTCCACCATCGAGGAGACCGACGGGCGGACCAGGTGGACGAGCGGGCGCCCGTCGGGGCCGGGCTCCACCCGCACCCGGGCGCCGAAGTGCTCGGTCAGCAGCGGTTCCGCCAGCACCCGCGCGGGCGGCCCGGCCGCGATAGCGCGCCCCGAGGCGAGCAGCACGAGCGCGTCGGCGTACTGCGCGGCGAGGCTGAGGTCGTGCAGCGTCGTCACGACGGTGAGGTCGTCGGCCAGGCGCAGCCGGTCGACGAGTTCGAGCACCTGCTGCTGGTGGCCCAGGTCGAGCGCCGTGGTGGGCTCGTCCAGCAGCAGCACCGGCGCCTGCTGCACCAGCGCCCTGGCGAGCACGACCCGCTGCCGCTCGCCTCCGGACAGGTGCCCGAGCGGCCGGGACGCGAAGCCGTCCAGGTCGAGCCGTTCCAGCACCGACCGCGTCACCTCGCGGTCCCGCGCGCTCTCGCTGCCGAGATAGGGGATGTACGGCGTGCGGCCCAGCAGCGCGTAGTCGTAGACCGTCATATCGGGCGGCAGCGCCGGGCTCTGGGGGGCGTAGGCGATCAGCCGGGCCCGCCGGCGCGGGCGCAAATCGTCCACGGCCGTCCCCTCGACGAGCACTTCGCCCTCCCTGGGGATCAGCCCGGCGACGGCCCGCAGGAGCGTGGACTTGCCCGCGCCGTTGGGCCCGATGACCGCCAGCCACTGGCCGGGCGCGGCCGACAGCGTGACGTCCGTGAGCACCCGCCGCCCGCCGAGCGTGACGCACACGCCGCGCGCCTCGATGGCCGGGACGTCCCGCGAGCTCACGTCTCCACCCGCCGGGTCACGCGCAGGACGGTGACGAAGAACGGCGCCCCGACGAACGCGGTGACCACCCCGATCGGCAGTTCGGCCGGCGCGAGCACCGTACGCGCGATCGTGTCGGCCAGCACGAGGAACGCCGCGCCGCCGAGGAACGACAGCGGCAGCACGATCCGGTAGGACCAGCCGGCGAGCCGCCGGACCACGTGCGGCACCACGATCCCGACGAACGCGATCAGGCCACTGACCGCCACCGCCGACGCGGTGGCGAGCGAGGCGGCCAGCAGCACGACGAAGCGCACGCGCGCCGCGCGCAGGCCGAGGCTGACCGCCTCCTCGTCGCCCACCGACAGCACGTCGAGCAGCCGCCCGTGCAGCAGCATGACGACGGTCGACACCACGGCGTACGGCGCGATCATGCGGAGCTGGTCCCAGCCGCCGCCGACGTCGCCGAGGATCCAGGAGTAGATCCGCTGCAGTTCCTCCACCTTGAGCTGCTGCACGAACGTCTGGATGGCGGTGAGGAACGAGGTGACCGCGACCCCGGCGAGCACGAGCGTCGCGGTGCCGCCGCCCCGGCCCGCCGTGTGGCCCAGCCCGTACGCGAGGAACACCCCGCCGACGGCCCCGGCGAAGGCGGCGACCGGCACCGCGGTCACCCCCGCGTCGCCGCCCAGGAAGACCACGACGAGCGTCACGGTGAGGCCGGCCCCGGCCGCCGCCCCGAGCAGGTAAGGATCGGCCAGCGGGTTGCGGAACACGCCCTGGTAGCCCGCTCCGGCCGTGGCGAGCAGCCCGCCCACGACGGCGGCGAGCAGCACCCGCGGCACCCGGAGCTGGAACAGCAGCCCCTCCTCGACCGGCGCGAGGCCCGAGTGCACGGACACCAGCGGCAGCCGGTCGAGCAGCGCCAGCGCGATGGCGCGAGGCGAGATGCCCGCCGCGCCCGCCATCAGGCCGAGGGCGAGACTGGCCACCAGCACGGCGGACGCGACGAGCAGCGCCCGGCCGCGCGGCCGGGCCTGCGTCATCATCACGCCACCACCGGCCTCACGACTCACCGCGCCACCACCGGCGAAGGCGTCCTGCGCCGGCCGCACCGGGCTCACCGCCTCGCCACCGGCTCAGCTCGCCGCCTTCTGCACCGCGTCGCTGACGGCCTGGGCGAGGTCGGCGACCCGAGGCCCCCAGCGGGAGGCGACGTCGTCGTCCAGCTCCACCACGCGGTCCTTCTTGACGGCGGACAGGCCGGACCAGCCCGGCCGCTTGGCCAGTGCGGCGGCGTTCTGGCCGCAGCACTTGGTGTCGCCGAGGAAGATCAGGTCGGGGTCGGCCTTGGCGACGAACTCCGCCGACAGCTTGGGGTAGCCGCCCGCCGCGTCGGGCGCCTCGTCGGCGATGTTCTTCAGCCCGAACAGGCTGTAGACCTGCCCGATGAACGTGCTCGACGTCGCCGCGTAGGGCGTCGTGTCCAGCTCGTGGTAGTACGTCAGGTCCTTGTCCTTCGGCGCGGCCGCCGCGAGAGCGTCGATCTTCTGCTTGACGCCGCTCGCCACCTCGTCGGCCTTGGCCGCGTTGCCGGTGGCCGCGCCGAGGTCCCTGATCTGGTCGTAGGTGTCGTCCAGCTTGGTGGCGGCGGGTTCGAGCAGCACCGGCACGCCGACCTTGCCGAGCCCGGCGACCACGCCCTCCAGGTCGTTGGCGAGCACGACGAGGTCGGGCTTGGCGGCGACGATCGCCTCGACGTTGGGCTTGAAGCCCGACAGCGACGTCTTGGGCGCCTCCGGCGGGTAGTTCGACTGGTCGTCCACCGCCGTCACCTGGCCGCCCGCGCCGATCGCGAACAGGATCTCGGTGGCCGTCGGGGACAGCGACACGATGTGCTCGGGCCTCTTGGCGATGGTCACCGTGCCGTTGCCCGCCTGGACCGTGACGGGGAAGACGCCCTCCCCCGTGCTGGTCGAGGCGGCGGGGGTGGGGGTCGCGGACGTGGCGGCGCCGTCGGTCTGGCCGCAGCCGGCCAGAGCGAGCACGCCCAGCACCACACCCGCGACGGCCGTGCGTACGGGCCTCACGAGGTCCTCCATCAGGGGGAATGCCGGGAATCGAGGGACCCGCTGGAAGCGACGGATCACCCTTTTCCGCGAGGGTCGATGGCGTCGGCGCACAGCGCAGGCGACCTGGCTCGTCCCCTGGGGAGGGGAACCACAGTTGCGGGACAGCGCCGGGTTCTCACCGGACTTCGCTGCGCGGCGCGCGTCGGACGCAACGGTACCAATCCCTCACTCGGCGTCCACCCCCGGCCCACCGGCACCGCCCGGCTCACGCCGTCCACTCGCGCCGGGCCCTTCCGGCGCCCGTGCCGACCGATCGACCGGGGGAGACCTACCTGCGCCAGGCTCCCGCGATCGGCAACTGAGCATGCGGCCCGCCTGGGCGTACGCGGGGATGGTAGGGCAGGCCCTACCCCGGCGGTAGGGGGACGCGCATGATCGAAAGTAGGGACCGCGTCGCTGCGCCGGGCGGGGCCGCGGCGGGACGCTTGACGCCCAAGCCCCCGACCCCCGCCCGCGGGTTGATCACCCCGGCGGCCGACACAGCGAAGGCGGCCCCCGTGTCCCTCACCATGCTCCCCCCGGCCCCCGAGAGGGCCCCGGCCGCGCCCGCGCCACGGGACCGCTTCATCGACGTCCTGCGCGTCTTCGGGATGGTCCTCGTGGTCGTCCAGCACTGGACGATGCCGGTCCTGTCGTACGCCCAGGGACGGCTGACCACGGGCAACGCCCTCGCGGCGATTCCGTACGTCACCTGGATCTCGCAGGTCATGCCGCTGGTCTTCTTCGCCGGGGGCGCGGCCAACGCGATCAGCTTCCGGTCCTCCGTCCGCCGGGGCGGCACGGCCCGCGAATGGACGGCCCGGCGGGTGCGCCGCCTGGCCTGGCCGGTGGTGCCGCTGGCGGTCGTGTGGCTGCCGCTCCCCCACGTCCTGGTGGCCCTCGGCGTGCCCGCGCAGCCGGTGGAGGTGGCCGCGCGCACGGTCGGCCAGCTGCTCTGGTTCCTGGCGGTCTACCTGCTGGCCGTGGTCGCCACGCCACACCTGCTGCGGGTACGGACCGGGGTGGCCCTGCCGCTGCTCGCGGGCGGCGCGGTGCTGATGGACGTGGTCCGGTTCTCCGGCCTGGAGGCCGCCGGCTACCTCAACGTCGCGTTCGTCTGGCTGGCGGTGCACCAGGTCGGGTTCCGGTACGCCGAGGGCGGCCTCGAGCGGCTGACGGGGCGCCGGGCGGCCGGGCTCGCGGTGGCCGGATTCGCGATGGTGGCGGCCCTGGTGGCGACCGGTCCCTACCCCGCCAGCATGATCGGGATGCCTGGGATGATCTCGAACATGGCCCCGCCGAGCGCCTGCCTGCTCGCGCTGTTCGCCGGTCAGCTCGGCCTGGCGATGCTGCTGCGCCCCGCCGTGAACGCACTGGCCGCCCGGCCTCGAGCCGAGGCGGTGCTCACCGCGCTCGCGCCGCGCATGATGACCGTCTACCTGTGGCACATGACCGCGCTCGTCGCCGTCGCCGGGGTGGCGGCCGTCGGGTTCGGGCTGGCGACCCCGCACGCCGGCTCGGCGGTCTGGTGGAGCGCCGTCCCGCTGTGGCTGGGCGCCCTGGCGCTGATCCTGGTCGCGCTCACCGCGCTGCTCGGCCGCTTCGAGGAGCCCGTGGGCGCCGCCGACCACCGGCACGTGCTGACCGCCGCCCCGCTCGTCGGCGGCGCGCTGCTCACCCTCACGATCACGGGTTTCGCGCCCGGCCCGGCGCCGCTGATCGCGTCCGCCGCCCTGGTCGCGGGCCTGGCCCTGGTCAGCCGGCCCGCAGTTGCCGCTCCACGTCGTCGATGATCTCCTGCAGGCGCAGGCCGTGGCGGGCGTCGAGCGGATGCCCGCCGCCGTCGCGTACGGTGCCCGCGAACTGCCGGACCACCTCGGGGAAGACGTCGCCGAGTTCGGAGCCGAGCAGCGAGGCGCTGCCGAGCCGTCCGTACACGTCGATCCGGCTGGGCGGGGTGTCGCCCTCGACGGCCATGCTCAGCGACACCTCGCTGACCGCGCCGCCCTCGTGCTCCAGCAGCAGGCCGACCCAGCCGAGCGGGTCGCCGTGGGCCTTGACCGCGACCACCCGGCCGAGCGCGGCGTCGAGCAGGTCGATCATGTGCGGGCCCACGTCGAGCACCGCACCGCGCTCAAGCCGCCAGGGGGTGGCGAAGGGACCGCCGCGCAGGCTTCCGGAGATGTTGGCGGCGTGCCCGCCGAAGGGCTCGATCCGCCGGGCCCGGTCGAGGAAGCCGACCGTCGCCGCCGAGTAGCGGAACGTGAAGAGCATCTGGGAGGCGACGCCCGCCTCCTCGATCGCCCCGGCCAGGCGCCGGGCGCCGTCGAGGTCGGCCGCGAGCGGCTTCTCCAGCAGCAGCGCCCTGCCCGCCCGGGCGGCCCGCACGCCCAGCTCGGCCTGTACGGCGGGCGGCACGCAGAAGGCGACCGCCTCCGACGCCGCGAACAGGTCCTCCAGCCGCTCGAAGGAGGGCGCGCCGTGGGCGTCCGCCAGCGTTCGCGCCGCCTCGGGCCTGCGCGCCCACACCCCGGACAGCGTCGTGTGCGGCCCGGCCGCGAGGGCGGGCGCGTGCACCAGCTCCGCCCACGGTCCCGCACCGACGAGTCCCACCCGCACCGGCTCCATGGCGCCCCCTTTCCGGCGGGACCTTACTGCAGGCCGCCGATGGACGGTCAAGGGGGCCGCCGCGCGTGAAATCGGCCGTACGGGCAAGATGGACCGTCTATGGACGTCATCCTGTTGAGGCACGGCGAGACCGAATGGAGCAGGGCCGGGCGGCACACGGGCCGCACCGACCTGCCGCTGACACCGCACGGCGAGGAGGAGGCGCGCGCGCTGTCCCCTCTGGTGGCGGGCCGGTCGTTCGCACTGGTCCTCGTCAGTCCCGCGCAGCGGGCCCGCCGTACGGCCGAACTGGCCGGCGCCGGGCCGTACGAGGTGGACCCGAACCTGTGGGAGTGGGACTACGGCGGCTACGAGGGTGTCTCCACCCCCGACATCCGCAGGTCACGCCCCGGCTGGTACGTCTGGCGCGACGGCGTCGTCCCGGGAGACGAGGCGCACCCGGGTGAGACCGTCGAGCACGTCGGGGAGCGGGCGGACAAGGTCCTCGCCCGGATCCGCTCGGCGGACGGCGACGTCCTGGTCGTCGCGCACGCGCACATCCTGCGTGTGCTGGCGGCGCGCTGGCTGTCGCTGCCCGCCGACCACGGCAGACACCTGCGCCTCGACACCGGGACGTACTCGGTCCTCGGCTACGAGCACGACGACGAGCCCGTCCTGCTTCGCTGGAACGTGCCGACCTGAAAACGTGCCGGCCTGAGTCAGGCCGGTCCGATCACACGTGCCTGAAACGCGTGTCTGTTCACGCCTGGGCGACCGGCTGGGGTTGCGGGCCTCGGCCGGTCAGCCATTCCAGGACCTTGCGGTGGCCGCGCCGGGCGTCCTCGAAGTGCCCCCACCGCCAGTACCTGGGCTGCTCCCGCACCCCGGTGACCCATGTCCGATACGCCACCGTCCTGGGCCGCCCGTCCGCCGGGTCGGCCGGTGCGGCGACGCCGTAGGTGCGGATCACCACGCGGCCTCCGGGTGCGAACAGCACGTCGTCGGCCACCGGGTAAAGAGTCATCTGGTCCAGCACGGGGTCCCCCTTGTGAGCTTTCCTGGGACTCACTGTGCCGGATCCGTGTTACGCCTCCCGCGTCGCGCTGTTACGCGCGTGAGAAGCGGGTGAACACGGGGTTACCCCAGAACAGGTCAGACCAGCAGGCCGTCGAACTCGCCGTCCTTGACCCCGAGCACGAGGGCCCGTATCTCATCGCGTGTGTAGATGAGCGCCGGTCCGTCGGGATAGCGGGAGTTCCGGACGGCCACGCCGCCGTCGGGAAGCTCGGCCAGCTCCACGCAGTTGCCGGTCGAGTTGCTGTGGGCGCTTTTCCGCCAGGTGACCCCGGCGATGTCGGTTGCGGGCATCCCGTTATATGTCTGCATTCATGTCTCTCTGAGAAGTTCGCCGAGGATCTCGGCAGTGCCGCCGGGCGTGGTGCTCTCCACGCACAGCTGCTCCATGGCCGTGAGGTAGGGATCGATGTCCTCACGTTTGTCCAGGTAGAGCGCACCCCAGAGCTGCTCGACGTAGACCACGTCCGAAAGGTCGGACTCCGGGAAGCGGAGGATGGTGAACGCGCCTCCCTCGGCCGCGTGCATCCCGTAGCGAAGGGGCATCACCTGAAGGGTGATGTTGGGCAGCGTGGACACCTCCAGCAGGTGCTGGAGCTGTTCCCGCATCGTCGCACTCCCTCCGATGGGCCGCCTGAGCGCGGCCTCGTCGATGACGGCCCACAACCGGGGGCCGTCCTTGCGCGTGAGCCTCTCCTGCCGCTGCATCCGCAGATGGACGCGCTGCTCGAGCTCGTCCTCCGATGCGTCCGGATGGCCGAGCGTGATCACCGAGCGGGCGTACGCCGCCGTCTGCAGCAGGCCGGGCACGAACTGCACCTCGTAGGTGCGGATCACGCTGGCGGCCTCCTCCAGGCCGATGTAGGTGACGAACCAGTTCGGCAGCACCTCGCCGAACTTGTGCCACCACCCGGGCGTGTTCGCCTCGCGGACCATCTCCAGCAGGCCACGCCGCTCGGCGTCGTCGTGGACGCCGTACAGCGTGAGGAGGTCTTCGACGTCACGTGTCTTGAACCCGACCCGGCCGAGCTCCATCCGGCTGATCTTCGACTCCGAGGCACGGATGTGGAATCCGGCGACCTCGCGGGTCAGGCCCCGCTGCTCACGCAGCCGGCGCAGGCTCGCGCCGAGCATGATGCGTCGAACGGTGGAACCGGATCCGGGCGGATCTATGGACACGTGCTATTCCTCCGCTTTGTGGACTGGTTCACAGTCTGTCAAAGATCGCCCCCTTCGTCCCAGTGGTGTTCGGGAGTACCGTAGCGCTTGCACAACGCGCTTGCACGTGCATTCGCTCTTGCACATGCACGGGAGTGTCCCTCATCATGATCCCGTGCAGTCCACGAACCTGACTCGTGGCCAGAACCAGTGGTCGGCGCTCGACTGGTGGCCGCCTATCGGCTGGTGGCCGGAGCCCGCACGCGATCTCCTCGAACCCGGGTCGGCCACCGCCAGCGCCACCTTCGTCCTGCCGCCCCGCGCGGAATCGGTCCACTCGGCGCGCAGCTTCGCCGCCGGGACCCTTTCGGGCTGGCAGTTGGCGGACCTGCTCGACGGGATGGAACTGGTCGTCTCGGAACTGGTCACCAACGCCCTGCGGCATGGCATGACGCTCACCGACAGCCGCGCGCGGGAGGCCATGCGGCTGTCGTTGATCCGCCGGGGCGCGCACGTGACCTGTGCGATCACCGATCCCGGGTCGTCCGCGCCGGTGCTGCGGGATCCGACCCCGTTCGAGCCGGGCGGCCTCGGGCTGCACATCGTGGAGTCGCTGAGCGTGTGCTGGGGATGGTGCCCGCTCGTCCCGCAGGGCAAGGCGGTGTGGGCCGTACTGGCCGCCTGAAGCAGCGCGGCCTGGACAGGGGCCGGCGGCCGGACGGCGGGGCCACACGCTTCGCCGGGAGCTTCGGCCGCCCCGGGCGGGGGGTGACAGTTCTCCGCTCGGGAGCCCCGGAAAACCTAACCCGATCGCCACATCTACCTGTCGCCGGTCATGGTCCGCCGGCCGAAGAGCGCTCCCGTGCAGCCCGGAATGCATGGGAGCGCCCTCCGGCCGGCGGCCCGGATTCCCCGGAACCGCCCCTGAGGCCGGGCACGGCACGCGATGATGGGCTGAGCGCGGGCCGTGACGGCCCGGCGGCGTGCTCGTTCCCCATCGATCGGCGGAGAAATATCGTGATCTCGGGATCCGTGACTTTGCGCTCTTTGTTCGCCCACGGACCCCGCCGAGACTGTGATCTGCACTACGGTGGCTTCCTGGGACTCCCGAGAGATCTACGATGGACGATCACCTAATCGGCTGGCTGACCAGTCTTGACGAAGACAGGCTCGCCCGCGTGCTGGCCAACCGGCCGGACGCGATCGCCGCGCCGTGGCCCCGGCGCCTGGACGCCCTCGCGCAGCGGCTGACCGACACCTTCGCCGTCATGGAGGTCATGCGCGGCCTCCCCCTTCCCCCGCTCGAACTCCTGCAGGCGTGCCTGGTCATCGGCGGCCGTCCGACGGAGGACGAACTGGCCCGCTTCCTCGGGGTGAGCGCCTCCGCGGTGATCCCCTGGCTCGACCACCTCTACGACCACGCCGTCGCCTGGCCCGGCCGGGACGGCAGGATCACCGTGGCCGAGGCCGTCGCCCGCTGGTGGACCGCGCCCTGCGGCCTGGGCGAGCCGCTCGGCGCGTACCTCGACTCCTGGAAGCTCAGCACCGACGCGCTGCGCCGCATGTGCCGGGTGCTCGACCTGCCCCCGCACGGCGGCCGGCGCCAGGTGATCGCCCGGATCACCGCGCTGCTGGGCGACTGCGAGCGCCTGGGGTCGCTTCTCGACGACGCCCCCGACGGCACGCTCGGCATGCTCGACGACTTCGCGTGGGACGGCCCGGTCCGCAGCGTGAACGGCAACCGGTTCATCACCCCGGGCACGCCGGAGAAGTGGGCCCTCGACCGCGGCCTGCTCTTCCGCACCCAGTGGGACCTGGCGGAGATGCCCCGCGAGGTCGCGCTGGCGCTGCGCGGCCCCGACTATCGCGGGCCGTTCACGCCGTACCCGCCCGACCTGGCCACGGCGGAGTCGGACGCCGACGCCGTCGAGCACGCGATGTGCATGGCCGCGCCGCACGTGCTCGACCGGGCCACCGCGCTGCTGGAGAACGTCGACAAGACGCCGCTGCCGCTGCTCAAGAACGGCGGGGTCGGCGTGCGGGAGATCAAGCGCCTGGCCAGGGAGACCGGCTGCGCCGAGGACGAGACCCGGCTGCTGCTGGAGGTCTGCGCGGTCGCCCGGCTGATCGCGATCGACGAGGAGGCGGGCGGGCTGACGCCGGCCCGCCGGTACGACGCGTGGCGGCTGGAGGAGGCGCCCATGCGGCTGCGCGTCCTGCTGGCCGCGTGGTGGCGGATGGAGCGCGCGTCACTGCGCCGGCTGGAGGGCCGCCACCCCGCCGCACTCGGCGACGACCCGGCCGGCGAGACGATCGCCAGGATCCGGTGGGCCCTGTTCGCGGCGCTCGCCGAGATCCCCCAGGGCAGGGCCTTCGCGACGCTGCCGGAGCTCGTGCAGCGGGTGCACTGGCGCGCCCCGCTGCTCGACCGGGAACTGCTGGACGGCTGCGCGGCGGCCGTGCTCGAGGAGGCCCGCCTGCTCGGGCTCGTGGCCTGCGACGCGCTCACCGGTCTCGGCCGGGCCCTCGCCCCGCTCGCGGGCGTGGCCGGGGACGAGAGCCGCGAGTGCGTGCCCGAGGTCGAGCACGACCCCGCGCTGGCGAAGGCGGCCACGCACGCCATGGCGAGCGCGCGGCGCACGGCCCTGTTCGGCGCCGACCTCACCGCCGTGGTGACCGGCCCGCCGTCGGTCGAGCTCGCCGCGCTGCTGGACCGCGCCGCCGACCGTGAGTCGCAGGGCTCGGCGTCGGTGTGGCGGTTCAGCCCCGCGAGCGTACGGCGGGCCCTGGACGGCGGCGACACGGCCGACACGCTCATCGCCGACCTGTCGGAGGCCGGGACGCTCCCCCAGCCGCTGACCTACCTGATCAGAGACGTGGCGCGGCGGCACGGCGAGGTCACCGTGTCGTCGGTCGGCTGCATCGTCCAGGGCTCCGACCCCGCGCTGCTCGCCGAGATCGCCGCGCACCGGCAACTGGCCAAGCTGGGCCTGCGGCTGCTGGCGCCGACCGTGCTCGCCGGCGCGGCGCCCGCCGCGGCCACGCTGGCCGCCCTCAGGGAGGCGGGGTACGCCCCCGTGCCGGTGGACGACACCGGAGAGATCACCATCCGGCGCGAGCCGCAGGGCGGGCGGCTGATCCTCCTGCCCGGCGGGCGGGTCGCCGAGCTCGAACCCCCCGGTCCGCTGCTGGAGCCTCCGCCGGATCCGCGCGAGCACGCCAGGCGGCTGCTGGTCAGCGGCGGCCCGGTGGTGGCCGCGGCGCAGCCCCGCCAGACGTGGGCCGTCATCGGGCGCATGGCGACCAGGCTCCCGGCGGCGCAGCAGTCGCTGCTGGGCTTCGTGGTGGACCGCGACGTCCGCGCGCTGATCACGCTGGCCGACGGGGTCACCGCCACGGTCAGCCACGGGGAACTGCGCAGCGGCGTGCTCGACGCGTGGTGCGAGGAGGCCGGCGACTACCTGGAGTTCCCGCTCAACGAGATCGCCTCGGTCACCGCCGACTGCTGACAGCCGTCACAGCACGTCTCAGCGGACGCCGCAGCGGCGCAGGACGAGCAGGGCCAGGGCACGGGTGACGTCGCGGACCTCCCGCAGATCGACCTGCTCGCGCGGGGCGTGCGCGAACCGGACGTCGCCCGGCCCGTAGTGCAGGGTCGGCACGCCCGCCCCCGCGTACAGGCGCAGGTCGCTCCCGTACGGCGCGGCGGTACGGCCCGGCCGCGCCCCGGTCACGTCGGCCACCGCGCGGGCCGCCTCCTCCGCCAGCGGATGCCCCTCGGGCAGCCGGCCGCTGGCGAACTGCCCGCCCGGCCAGGTGACGCGTACGGGGTTGTCCCGCAGCCAGGGGTCGTCCAGATCGGCGAGCGCCGTCTCCAGGGCGGCACGGGCGTCGGCCGGGTCCTCGTCGAGCCGGACGCCCAGCCGTCCCTCGGCCACGAGCAGGTCGGGCACCGTGCTCGCCCAGTCGCCCGCGCGCACGGTGCCGATCTCGATCGGGTACGGCAGCGGGTTGCCCTCGAAGAGGGGGCCGGGATCGGCGTTGCGCTCGCGTTCGAGCCGCCGGACGGCCTGAAGCACCGGCACGAACGCCTCTACGGCGTTGACCCCCTCGTAGCGGGTGGCGCCGTGCGCGGCCCGGCCGGCGACCTCCATGCGGAAGGTCAGCGCGCCGGCGTTGGCGGTGATCAGCTTCCCGCTGGTCGGCTCGGTGATCACGGCCGCCTCTCCCGTGTGGCCCCTGGCCAGGGTGGCGAACGCGCCGAGCCCGCCGTCCTCCTCGCTGACCACGCAGTGGACGGCCAGGGGACGCGCGAGCCGTACGCCGGCCACGCGCAGCGCGCGCACCACGGCGAGGTTGGCGGCGAGACCGGCCTTCATGTCACAGGCGCCCCGGCCGTGCAGGGCGGTCGCGGTGAGGCGGGCGCCGAACGGGTCCTGCCCCTCCCACTTGCCCGGGTCGCCGATCGGCACGACGTCGGCGTGCCCCTGCAGGATCAGCGCGGGCGTGCCCTCGCCCTCGGTGACGCCGACGACGCCGTAGCCCTCGGCGCGCTCCGCCTCCATGCCGGGGAACCCCTCGCGGGAACGGAGATCGTCGAGGTCGAGCTTCCACATGTCGACGTCGAGGTCCCATTCGGTGAGCATGCGGGCGCACCTGTCCTGCAGGTCCGACTCGGCGTCGGTGCCGGTGACGCTCGGCACCCGGACCAGGTCGGCCAGCAGGCGCACGGTCTCCGCCTCGTCGATGGCGTCCAGGACTCTCGCTTCGACATCCATGCCGGAGACTGTACGGCCTACCCCCGATCGGCGTGGAGCCCCTGAATGCAGGTGCAGTGCGTCGTACGGTGGATCTCTCACGAAGGAGTCCGAGGATGGCGAGACTGACAGCCGGCTGGGCAGGCCGCCCGGGGATCTGGCGCGGCCTGCTCGCGTGGCCGGCGGTCGCGCCGTTCGCGCTGTGGGCCGTGCTGCGGCTGGTGCCCGGCGACGTCCACTTCCGGTGGGTGCAACTGGTGGCGTTCACGCCGTACGTCGCCCTCGCCTCGGTCGTCGCGCCGCTGGTCGCGCTGCTCGTGCGGCGCCCGGCGGCGCTGGTCACGGGCCTCGCGGTCACCGCGACGCTGACGGCCTGCGTGCTGCCCCGCGCGCTGTCGGACCCGTCCCCGCAGGGCTCGGCCGGCGCGGGTGTTCGGGCGGCCGGCGCCGCAGGCCCGGCTCTCCGGGTCCTGTCGGCCAACCTGCTCTACGGCTCCGTCCCGCCCGCCGCGCTCGTGGACCTCGTACGGCGGTTGCGCCCCGACGTCCTGACGCTCCAGGAACTGACTCCAGAGGCGTCGGCGGGCCTGCGTGCGGCGGGCCTGGCCACGCTCCTGCCGTACGCGGACGATCGGGCGCAGAAGGGCTCGAGCGGCTCCGGGCTCTTCACGCGGTTCCCCCTGCGGCCGGAGGAGCTCACCGCCGTCGACGGCCGCCGGCAGGCGGCGGGCGTCGTCGAGGTCCCCGGCGCCGGACCCGTCGCCGTCGTGTCCGTGCACCCGTGCGCTCCGCGCTATCCGTTCCGGTTCAGGTGCTGGTCGAAGTCGCTCGCCTCGCTGCCCGGCCCCGGCGGGCCCGTACGCATCCTGTCCGGCGACTTCAACGCGACGCTCGACCACGCCAGTGTCCGGCGCCTGCTCGACGCGGGCTACCGGGACGCGGCCGACGCGACCGGCAACGGCCTGGCCGGGACCTGGCCGTACCGGCCGTGGAACTTCAGCGGCCTGCCGGTGCCGCCCGTCACGATCGACCACGTCCTGGTGGACCCGCGCGTCGCGGTCCGGGCGTTCGGCGTCCACCGGCTCCCGGTGACGGATCACCGGGCGATCTTCGCCGAACTGGTCCTGCCCACGACCGGTGTCTAGGCCCGTTCCGACGTCGGGAAGGCGAACCGCGGCTCCGCTCCGGACCACCACACGCCGATCGCGAACGCCGCCGTCGCCTCGAGGTAGACCGCGCGGGACAGCCCTCCGCAGGGCATCGGCGCGCATCCCATCGACGTGATCAGCGCGGCGGTCCGGTCGAGGCTCCCCGGGTCGTCGCCGCAGAACGGCACGGCCAGCGGAACTCCTTCGAACGCCGGCCGCGGCAGCGTCCAGATGCTGTCGTGGCACAGATTGAACGCCTTGACCACATGGGCGTCCGGCGCGGCGTCCGCCATCAGCCGGGCGACCGAGGTCGTGCCGCCCGTCGTCAGCGTCAGCCCGTCGTCGCCCGGCTCGACGGGATTCGAGCAGTCGACGACGGTCCGCCCGGCGAGCACGGCCGCGAGCCCGTTCACCAGCCGCGGCGCCACGCCGGCGGGAACCGCCGCGAGGACGAGCTCGCCGTGCGCGGCCGCGTCCGCGAGCGTTCCGTCCTTCGCGGCGCCGATGCGGGCCGCCGTCGCGGCGGCCGCGGCCCGGTCGCGTCCGCCGACGAGCACGTCGTGCCCCGCGCGGACCCAGGCGCCGCCCAGTGCCGTGGCCATCCCGCCCGTGCCGAGGATGCCGATGCGCATGATGCCTTCTCCGTTCCGGATGAACCAGGTGACGGCCCAGACGGTAGAGAGGCCGACGCACACCACCCGGTGTCTTTCGGACCGGGCAGTATGGGGCCATGGACGAGTTCCACGACGAGCGCGCGTACACCTCCGACTGCCGGGCGCGCCTCGCGTTCGAGGTGCTCGCGAACCGCTGGGACAGTGTCGTGGTCTACACGCTCGGCGAGGCCGGTCCGATGCGGCCACGGCGGTTGCGCGCCCGGATCGGCGGAATCTCTCCCAAGGTCCTCAACGAGGCGCTGCGCCGCCTCGAGTACAACGGCCTGGTCGAGCGCCGGGTGTACGCCGAGGCGCCGCCCCGCGTCGACTACGCGCTGACGGAGGCGGGCACGGCGCTGCTCGCCCCCATGCGCGCGATGGGCGTGTGGGCCGAGCGCTACGGGGACGCCGTGCTGGACGCCCAGGACCGGTTCACGGCGCGGGGACGGGACCGGCGCCTTGGCGGCGCGTGAGGGCTGGGGAGCGCCTGACGAAGGCGGTCCTGTCAGGCACGACCTAAGTCAGTGACACGCGAGTGAAGCGGGTCTCGAAGCCCTTGCCGGCCGGGGCGGCGCACATGACCCCGGCGAGGGCCGGCGCCTGTGGCGGGAAGTAGGCCAGGCGCAGCATGTGCTCGGGCTCGGCACCGTTCACGCCGTATCGGACGGTCACGGCGTCGCCGGCCCGTTCGAGGTCGAACGTCGCGGAGACGAGGCCGCCGGGCGCGGGTGTGACGGACCAGTCGGAGAAGCCGCGGGTGACGACGACGCTGAGCTGGTGGCCGCCGTCGACGAACTCGACCCCCGCCTTGATCCAGTTCTCCTCGTCGATCCGGAGCACGGCCCCGGCCTGGTCGTACTGCTCGGCGTAGTCGGCGTCGAACGTCACGGTCAGCCGGGCGTCTCCGGCGACCTGGCGGCCGAACATGTGGGCGGTGTCGTACGAGTAGCCGTAGTGCGTCTTCTGCCACAGGTCGCTCTGGGCGTCGGCGACGGCCCGCAGACCCTCTCCGGCCTGCGACCACCCGGCGGGCTCGTTGATCCACCCGAAGTCTTCGAACGCCATGCCCGGCCCCTTGCCGTCGCTTTGACTGATCTTGTTATGAGAGCGCTTTCCAGGGCTTCAAGTCAAGGACGATCTACTTCCAATTTAGATCGATTTGTCCGCTTTACTCCCTCTTTCCCTATACTCGTGCCTCACATCACCTTTTGCCCCTGTAAATCCCGTACATCGCACAACCGTCGTATCCCCTTCCCCGGGGAACGCGCGGCCCGCTACCGGAGCCTTCCGCCCCTCTCCGAGGGCCGCTCCGCCATATCCGGGCGTGCGTGCGGAGCCCGCCGGCCAGCCGGGACTCCTCGACGACGCGAGGCCCCGTTCCCCCGAGGGCCGCCCCGCGAGCGAGACGAAAGGAACCTCATGCACAAGCGAGCCCGTCAGGCGATCACCATGGCCATGGCCGGAACCACACTCGTCGCCGGCGCGGCCACCGCCGCGAACGCCTCGGTGATCCCTCAGGCTCCCTCCTCCGCGCCGCTCCCCCGGACGGTGCCCGCCGCCTCACCGGACACCACCCGCCCGATCCCGGCGGACTCTGCTTCCCTGGCCCTGGCCTCCCTGGGCGCCGCCTTCAACGCGGCCCTCCGCACGGCGTACGCGGAGATGAAGCAGGCCGCCTCCCTACCCTCCGGCGTCTCCACCGCCACGTCCTTCTGGGACGGCGAGACCGCGTCGGGCAAGCCGATGCGATACCGGACCGTCGCCAGCCCCTACTGGCCCCTCGGCACCAAGGTGCGGATCACCTACAAGGGGAAGAGCGCGATCGGCGTCGTCGAGGACTTCGGCCCGGCCGAGTGGGCCGTGGCCCAGCACGACATCCCGGCGATCGTCGACCTGTCCGAGAAGATGATGGCCGATCTGACGGGCGTCGCCTCCAACACCGTCCACGTACGGTTCCAGGTGCTGAAGTGGGGCAAGGGCGGCGTCTACCGCCGCTCCGGAACCGGCTACGACCTGGCCATGGGCCACCGGTGAGATCCCGCCGCCGGTGAACCTCCGATGACGGTGCCCGGCGCCGCTCCGCGTACACTGCGAGCGTGGCTGACCCGAAGTTCGAGATCCAGATGCTCCACGACCGCGTGATGGTCAAGGTTCAGCGGGAGCTTGAGGAACGGCGCAGCAGCGCGGGCATCGTCATCCCGGCCACGGTCAAGATGGCCAACCGGCTCGTCTGGGGCGAGGTGTGCGGCGCCGGCGCCAACGTCAGATCGGTCAAGACCGGCGACAAGGTCCTGTTCAACCCCGAGGACCAGTACGAGGTGGAGGTCCAGGGCCAGCTCTACCTGGTGCTGCGCGAGCGCGACCTGCACGCCGTGGCGACGCAGCAGACCGACCACGGCACCGGCCTCTACCTCTGACCGCCCGGCTCCCGGCCCCCGCCGAGCCTCTTCACCCCCCCAGGTGGACCATGACCTTCCAGGATGAACTCGTCGAGCTTCGCCGCGCGCTGCACCGGGAGCCGGAGATCGGCCTCGATCTGCCCCGCACGCAGGAGAAGGTGCTCGCGGCGCTCGACGGCCTGCCCCTGGAGATCACCACCGGCGAGCGCCTGTCGTCGGTGACCGCCGTGCTGCGCGGCGGCCGCCCGGGCCCCGCCGTACTGCTGCGCGCCGACATGGACGCGCTGCCGGTGCACGAGAAGACCGACGTGCCCTACCGGTCGCGCTTCGACGGCCGCATGCACGCCTGCGGCCACGACCTGCACACGGCCATGCTGGTGGGAGCCGCCCGCCTGCTCAGCGAGCGGCGCGCCGACCTCGCCGGAGACGTGGTGCTGATGTTCCAGCCCGGCGAGGAGGGCCAGGAGGGTGCCCGGCTGATGATCGAGGAAGGCGTGCTCGACGCGGCCGGGGCCAGGCCCGTCGCCGCGTACGGCATGCACGTCTTCGCCACGACGATCCCGCGTGGGCTGTTCCTGACCAAGGGCGGGCCCGTGCTGGCCGCGGCCGACACGCTGACCGTGACCGTGCGCGGCAGGGGCGGCCACGGGTCGTCCCCGCACCGCGCCCTCGACCCGATCCCCGCGGCCTGCGAGATCGTGACGGCCCTGCAGACCCACGTCACCCGCGGCTACGACGTGTTCGACCCCGTCGTGGTGACCGTCGGCAGCTTCCACGCCGGCACCACCGACAACGTGATTCCGGACGAGGCCGTCTTCGAGACCACCGTGCGCACGTTCTCGACCGGCTCGCGCGAGCGCATCAGGGAGGGCCTCGTGCGGCTCGCCCGCGGCATCGGGGAGGCGCACGGCCTCACCGTCGACTGCGCCTTCGGCCTCGGCTATCCCGTCACGGTGAACGACGACGCCGAGGCGGAGTTCGCCGCCCGCACGGTGCGTGAGGCCCTCGGCGAGGACCGCTACTTCCCGCTGCCCACCCCGGCGACCGGCTCGGAGGACTTCTCGTACGTGCTGGAGCAGGTGCCGGGGGCGTTCCTCGTGGTCGGCGCCTGCCCGCCCGGCCGCGACCTCGCCACGGCCCCGGCCAACCACTCCGCGGCGGCGGAGTTCGACGACGCCATCCTGTCCGACGGCGCGACGCTGCTCAGCGAACTGGCGATTCGGAGGCTGGCCCGCGGCTGACGGTCAGCTCAGGAGTTCGCGGGCCTTCTGAATCAGGTCGACGCCGAGGGTCAGCCGGACCGACACCCAGACGATGACCCCGGCGCAGAGCAGGGTGAGCACGCTCGCGACGATGCGGACGAACCAGTTCTGCCTCTTGAGCCAGTCGGTCGCCGCCCTGACCCTGTCCTTGGCGAACTCCAGCAGCCGGGACGCCCAGGGGAACTCCGTGGCCAGGACGGCGAGCCCGGCGAAGACCACCAGCCAGCCCGGCCCCGGGAAGGGCACCATGATCAGGCCGGTGACCACGAGGGCGGTGCCGATCACCCCGATGACGATCCGCAGCGTCAGCCGGCCCGCCGGAGTCGCGCGGACCCGGTCCAGCCAGCCGGGCGAATCGTCAGTCCCTTCCTGTCCACCCGTACGACTGTCCTCAGCCGTCGCCACGCGGCTCACCCCCATTCGCTGACCACGATAGCCAGCGGACGACCGCGGCGGCGATCGGCCCGTTCACGCGTCCCCGAGGCAGGCGGCGGTCTGCTCGGCGATCTCCAGTTCCTCGTTGGTGGGCACCACCAGCACCGTCACCTCGGCGCCCTCCGGGGAGATCACCCTGGCCTCCGCCGACTCCGCGGCGTTGCGGCCGGGGTCGATCTCGATGCCGAGCCGGGTGAGCCCGGTCGTCGCGAGCGCGCGGACGCGGGGGCTGTTCTCCCCCACCCCGCCGGTGAAGACGAGGGCGTCCACGTCGCCGAGCGCCGCGTAGTAGGCGCCGATGTAGGCCCGCACGCGGTAGCCGTAGACGTCGAGCGCGAGCCGGGCGTCCTCGTCGCCGGAGTCGGCCAGCCGCCAGACCTCCCGCATGTCGTTGGCGCCGCACATGCCGAGCAGGCCGCTCTCCTTGTTGAGCGCCGCGTCGACGCCGGCGAGGTCCATGCCGGCGACCCTGCCGAGGTAGGCGCCCAGAGCCGGGTCGACGTCGCCGGAGCGCGTGCCCATCACCAGCCCGGCGAGCGGGGTGATGCCCATCGAGGTGTCCACGCTGCGCCCGCCCCGCACCGCCGTCGCGCTCGCGCCGTTGCCGAGATGCAGCACAATCGAGTTCACCTCGTCGTACGGCCGGCCGAGCAGCGCGGCCGCCCGGCGGGAGACGTACGCCGTGGAGGTGCCGTGGAAGCCGTAACGGCGCACGCCGAGCTTGCGGGTCCACTCGCGGGGGACGGCGTAGGTGTGCGCACGGGCCGGGATCGTGCCGTGGAAGGCGGTGTCGAAGACGGCGACGTGCGGCAGGCCGGGGAAGGCCCTCCGGGCGACCCGGATGCCCTCCAGGTTGGCCGGGTTGTGCAGCGGCGCGAGCGGCGCGATCTCCTCGATGGCCCGCTCGACCTCGTCGTCGATCAGCACGGGCGTGACGAACCGGCTGCCGCCGTGGACGACCCGGTGGCCCACGGCGGTCACACCGTCGAGCGGCGGCCCGTGCTCGGCGAAGGCCGCGAGCACCGCCTTCAGCCCCTCCTCGTGGTCGGCCACCCGGCGCTCGGTCCGTATGCCGTCGTGGGCGAGCACGCTCCCGTCCTCGCCGATGCGCTCGATCAGCCCGCCGGCCACGGCCCGGCGCGTCCCCATGTCGATGAGGCGGTACTTGATGGACGACGACCCCGTGTTCAGGACGAGGACCTGCCCGCTCACTGTCTCTCCCCTCGCGCCTGCGCGCTCACTGTGTCTCCTCCCGCGCCTGCGCGCTCACGGTCTCCCCGTGCGCCTGCGCCTGGATGGCCGTGATCGCGACGGTGTTGACGATGTCGCCCACGGTCGCGCCGCGGGACAGGTCGTTGACCGGCTTGCGCAAGCCCTGGAGGACCGGCCCGATCGCGACCGCGCCGGCGCTGCGCTGCACGGCCTTGTAGAGGTTGTTGCCCGTGTTGAGGTCGGGCACCACGAACACCGTCGCCCGCCCGGCCACCGGGCTGCCGGGCATCTTGGTCCGCGCCACGCTGGGCTCGGCCGCGGCGTCGTACTGGATCGGGCCCTCGACGGGCAGGTCCGGCCGCAGCTCGCGGACCCGCGCGGTGGCCTCGCGCACCTTGTCCACCTCGGGCCCGGCGCCGGACTCCCCGGTCGAGTACGACAGCATGGCCACGCGCGGCTCGACCCCGAACCTGGCGGCCGTGGCGGCCGACGAGATCGCGATGTCGGCGAGCTGGGCGGCCGTGGGGTCGGGGACGACGGCGCAGTCGCCGTACACGAGGACGCGGTCGGCCAGGCACATGAAGAACACGCTGGACACGACGCCGACGCCCGGCGAGGTCTTGATGATCTCGAACGAGGGCCTGATCGTGTGGGCGGTGGTGTGGGCCGCGCCGGAGACCATGCCGTCGGCCAGCCCGAGGTGCACCATCATCGTGCCGAAGTAGGAGACATCGGTGACGATGTCGCGGGCCTGCCCGACGGTCACGCCCTTGTGAGCGCGCAGCCGGGCGTACTCCTCGGCGAACAGCTCGCGCAACTCCGCGTCGAACGGGCTGACCACGCGGGCGCCGTCGACGGCCAGGCCCATGGTGGCCGCCGCCAGCCGGATCTCCCGCTCGTCGCCCAGCAGGGTCAGCTCGGCCACGCCCCGGCGCAGCAGGCTGTCGGCCGCGCGCAGGATCCGCGGCTCGGCGCCCTCCGGCAGCACGATGTGCCTGCGGTCGGCACGGGCCCGGTCCAGCAGGTCGTACTCGAACATGAGCGGGGTGATCGCGGCGGCCCTGGTGACCTGCAGGTTGCGCAGCAGCGCCCCGGCGTCGACGTGCTCGGCGAAGACCCCGAGCGCGGTGTCGATCTTGCCCTTGGCGTCCGGGCTGAACCGGCCCTCGGCTTTCGACAGCGTGGTCGCGGTCTCGAACGTGCCGCCGCCGGTCGTGATGATCGGCAGCCGGATGTCCATGCCCTTCAGCAGGCGGACGACCGCGTCGGGCAGCTCCAGCCCGCCGTTGAGGATGATCGCAGACAGGGCGGGGAACGTGGGGGCCTTGTGCGCGGCCAGCAGCCCCGGCACCAGCGCGGCGGCCCGGTCGGCGGGGACGACGACCGCCAGGCCCTCGGTGAGGCGCTCCAGGATGTTCGGCAGCGACATCGCGCCGATCATCAGCCCGCCCGTCTCCCGGCCGAGCTGGTCGGCGTCGCCCATGAACAGGTCGCCGTCGCAGGCGGCCATCAGGTCGCTGACCGTCGGCGCGGACAGCCGCCGCACCTCCGGCAGGACGTACGCGGGGACGCGGGCGGCGACCTCGTCCACCAGGCCGGGGGCGACCCGCGTGACGACGGTGGCCAGCTCGGTGGCGTGCCGTTCGGCCAGCTCCTTGCGCGACATCTCGACCGCCGCGGCGATCTCGTCGGGAGTGCGGTCGAGCCCGGTAACCACGTTCATCACCGGTGTGCCGAGGTTTGCGGCGAGCTCGGCGTTGAACACGAACTCGGTGGGCGCGCCCACGTCGGTGTAGTCCGTGCCGATCACCACGACCGCGTCGCACCGCCCGGCGAGTGCCCGGTAACGGGCCAGGATCTCCCCTGCCGCGCGCTCCTCGTCGGCGTGCACCTCCTCGTAGGTGACACCGATGCACATGGCGTACGGCAGGCCGATCCCGAAGCGGCCGCGCGCGGTGTTGACCAGGCTGTCCTCGCGGCCTGGCCGGACGACCGGCCGGAACACGCCGACCGTGCCCACCTGGCGGGTCAGCAGTTCGATCATGCCGAGGGCGATCGTGCCCTTGTTGCTCCTCGCGTCGCCGGCCGCGACGTAAACCCCGATCGCCATCGCACAGTCACCCCTGTCCCGGCGCGGCCCGACGGCCCGCCCAGGCAAGGCTATGCGAAGGGCCTCACGCAGATACCAGTCGAAGGTCACATCCGTAGGGCCTTTTCTCACTGGTCGTGTGGTCTCACAGGCGCGGCAGTCGGCCCGCCGTCCGCAGTGAGAACGAGCGTCCCCGGCCTGCTTAGGCCGGGAGGCGGGCGAGGACGCCTTCCAGACCGCAGCGCACCGTGTCCGGGTCGCCGGTGTCGAGACCGTACGTGACCTCGTGCCACGGGCCGAGGCGATGCCACAGCAGTGCACGTTCGGTGAGCTCCTGGGCGACGCCGTACTCCGCCGCCACGGCCTGGGCGAACGCCTGCGGGGCGTCGTGGAGCGCCCATGCCAGATCGAGCGCCGGGTCACCGACGTGTGCGTCGCCGAAGTCGATGACGCCGCTCACCGCGCCGTCCCGCACCAGCACGTGCTCGGGCCCGAGGTCGCCATGGACCAGAGCGCGGGCGGGCAACGCGGCCACGGCGTCCAGCAACGCCGAGGCGGCGTCTCGCCGCTCGTCCGGCAGGAGCGGTACGACGCGTGTACGGAAGTCCTTCACCGTCGCCGCCCGCTCCCGCAGCGCTTCCCGCGGCGGCGGCGCACCGTGCCGTACGGCTTCCGCGCGATCGACCGCGTGCAGGGCCCGCAGGAACGCGCCCAGCGTCCGGCCGCCCACGGCGTCGAAGGTCTCAAGCGGCTCGCCGACGACCACCTCGTGCCGTACGACCAGCGGCTCCTGGTGAAGGACGTGGGGAATCGGGACGGGCAACGGCAGCCGCGGCGCGAGCCACGGCATCAGGCGGGTCTCCGTGAGCAGCCGCACGGCCACCTCCGGCCGCCTGGGCCGGCGGTCCACCCACCGCCCCCGGACCAACCGCGCCTGGCTGTCCCATCCGGTCCCGCCCCACTCATCCGACAGTCCTGCCACCACTCCAATAGATCACCCTTGCGCCGTCGCGCCCCACCCCTTTTCCGGCATTGCCCCTGGAAAGGGGCCGTACGGATGTGCCACCTCGGCGGCGCATCCGTACGGCCGTTGTCGTGCTATCTCACGAGGCGGTGCAGGTCACGGGCGACGGGACGGCGTTGGTGCCGTTCCAGCTCGCCTGGAACCCGAACGTGGTGGACGCCCCGGAGCCGACCGAGCCGTTGTAGCTCACGTTGGTGACCGTGACGTTCGCCCCGGACTGGCTCACCGTGCCGTTCCAGAGCTGGCTGATCGTCTGGCCGTTCGCGAAGGCCCACTTGACGCTCCAGCCGCTGATGGAGGCGCTGCCGGTGTTCTTCACCGTGACCTCGCCCTGGAAGCCGCCCGGCCACTGGTTCACCACCGTGTACGTCGCCGAGCACCCCTTGCCGCCCGACGGGCTCGCCGAGGGCGACGGGCTCGGGGACGGGCTGGGCGAAGGTGACGGGCTGGCGGACGGCGACGGGCTCGGGGACGGCGACTTCGACGGAGAGGCCGAGGGCGAAGCGGACGGGGACGCCGACGGGGACGCCGACGGCGAAGCGGACGGCGACGGCGACGGGGAGGTCCCGCCGTTGCGGTCGCCGTAGATGATGCCCCGGCCGTTGGTGCCGAGGTAGACCCGGCCGTAGATCCGCGGATCGCCGGTCAGGGCCTCGCCCGCGTTGCCGTACTGGTGCTGGTCGTCGTTGATGCGCACCCAGCTCGCGCCGGTGTCGTCGGACCGGAACAGGCCCTGCACGCCGTCCACGGTGCCCACCAGGTAGAGGGCCTGGTACGTCTTGCCGGGCGCCGCCTTGCCGAAGCCGATGTTGATCGAGCTGCTGACGTTCGACACCTTGGTGAACGAGGCGCCCGAGTCGGCGGAGTGCCACAGGCCGCCCTCGCCGGCCAGCCAGACCTCGCCCTCCTTGCCGGGCAGCGCCTTGAAGTGCACCCCGGTCGTGGGCAGCCCGGTCGCCGCGGTGGCGCCGAAGCTCGCGCCGCCGTTGGTGCTCACGTAGAACTTGCCGCCGGAGAAGGCGTAGAACTTCTGCGCGTTCACCCGGTCGGACTCGACGATCGCGTTGGCCGGGACGCCGCTGGAGGCGGTCCAGCTGTTGCCGTAGCCGACGGAGTAGACGACCTGCTGGCCGGAGTCGCCCGGCGCCCAGACGAAGCGGCTGCCGTCGGCCGCCGCCGCGACGGTGCCGCCGCTGTTGATCCCGCCCGGCTCGGTGCCCTGGAACCAGTTGGCCCCGCCGTCGGTGGAGAACGCCACGTGGCTGTCGTTCGGGCGGTCGGAGTCGGTGAAGTTGCCGGCCCGCACCATCACGCTCGGGTTGGTCTCGGCGTAGTCGAGCGAGGTCGTGGAGGTGAAGACGGGCTGGGTGAACATCATGGACGGCACGGCGTCGAGGTTGGTGTGCCGGAAGCCGCCGATGTCGCCGAGCCCGCTGACCAGCGGGGCGCCGCTCGGCGGGCTGATCAGGTCGAGTACGGCGGTCTCCTCCAGGCCCTTCACCATCGGCTTGAGCGTGAACTGGCCGCCCGAGTCCCACTTCGTGAGGTCGGTGGTGCCGTAGATCGTCGCGCCGGTGCCGTACATCATCCGGTCGGAGTTGAACGGGTCGATCTCCACCGACTCGTTCATCCAGCCGAGCTTGGGCGTGACCTCGGGAGGCTGGGGGTTCGTGCCGAAGGTCAGCCATGGAGCGGCGGAGATGTCCATCTTGTAGCGGAAGCTACGGTTCGGGTAGGACGTCCAGTCCCAGATGCGGGTCCAGGTCGCACCGCTGTCGGTGCTCCTGAAGAAGATCGCGTCGGGCCACCAGGAGACCTGGGTGGCGACCATGATCGTGCCGGGGTGCTGGCGGTCGACGGTCAGGCCGCTGTAGCCGAAGTAGTCGTCCGAGCTGCTGGACGGGATCGGGCTGATCTGGGTCCAGGTGCCGGTGGCGGTGGCGTAGCGCCACACGTCGCCCTTGGCGCCGTCGTACGGGCCGCCGGTGTCGCTCGTGGCGATGTAGAGGTAGCCGTTGGTCGTGTCGAGCACGCCCTTGTGGGCGATGTAGCCGGTCGGCTGGCCGGCGACCCGCTCCCAGGAGGTGCCGCCGTTGGTGGTGCGGTAGACGGTGTTGTCCTTGTCGGCCACGCCCACGTAGATGGTCTGGGTGGCGTTGCCCGATGTGCCGGTCCGCTTGTCGAAGGTCACCCAGACGACGCCCTGGATGTCGCCCTGGTAGTCGTCGGTGCCCGCGCGGTAGTTGCCGGCGTTCGGGAAGTTGGTCACCTTGGACCAGGTGGCGCCGGAGTCGGTGCTCCGCCACAGGCCGTTGCCGCTTGGCGCGCCGAAGTAGAGGATGCTGTTCTTGTTCGGGTCCACCGCGAGGCGCTCGCCCATGCCGCGGCCGGGCATGTTGCCGCCCAGCTTGAACGGCAGCGGAGTCACCTGCCAGGTGTCGCCCTTGTTCGACGAGCGCAGGATCGCGCCATTGTTGGGGTCCCAGCTGTTGGTGTACATGCCGACGGCGGCGTACACCTTGTTGGCGTCCACCGGGTCGGGGGCGATGCTGGCGACGCCGTTGTAGCCCCAGTTGGACTGCCCGACCCAGTCGAGCAGCGGTGTCCAGGTCTGGGAGGACTGGTTCCAGCGGTACGCGCCGCCGATGTCGGTGCGCGCGTAGATCAGATCCTTCTGTGCGGGGCTGAAGACGATCCCGGGGACGAAGCCGCCGCCGAGGATCTGCACGTTCTTGAACGTGTACGGGTCGGCCGCGACGGCCGACACGGGGCTCATTCTGATCACGGCCGTGACCAGCGCCACGGCGGCGACCACGAGCATGGTTGCGAATCTTCGCATGGACGGTTTCCCTCCGAGCACGGACAACCGGCCATGCACGACCAGGTGGGGACCCTGACCGTCCTTCTCCCACGTGCATGGAAATCTGAAGGGAAGATTCACACATCGGCGGAAGCGCCGTCAATAGTTTGGCGTCCAGACAAATCGCAACCGGTTTCAGCACGGCTCGGGCACGCGCTCGCGTGGAACATAATTCTGGACATGACTACTGCTCTCGTGCTCGGCGGCGGAGGAGTCGCCGGCATCGCCTGGGAAGCGGGGATCGTCACCGGCCTGCGCCGTCACGGCGTGGACCTGGGGACGGCGGACCGGATCATCGGCACCTCGGCCGGGTCGGTCGTCGGCACGCTGGTGGCCACCGGCGCCGACCTGGAGGAGGCGGTCGCCCACCAGGCCGAGGTGGACACCGGCCCGCCCCCGGCCATCGACCACATGAACGAGGTCATGCAGGCGTTCGCCATCATGTTCGACCCGAACCTCGACCGGCGGGAGGCCCGGCGCCGGGTCGGTCAGATGGCCCTGGCGGCCAGGGTCGACCACTACGCCGAGCGGCTCGCGGCGGTCGGCGAACGGCTCCCGGTGAAGGAGTGGCCCGAGCGCGAGCTGCTGATCACCAGCGTGGACGCGGCCACCGGCGAGCTCGTCGTGTGGAACCGGTCCTCCGGCGCGCCGCTGGTGCTCGCCGTCGCGTCGAGCTGCGCCGTGCCGATGGTCTTCCCGCCCGTGGAGATCAACGGCCGCAGGTACGTGGACGGCGGGGTCCGCTCGGCCACCAACGCCGACCTCGCGGCGGGCGCCCGTGCGCTCGTGGTGCTCGAACCGCTCGGCAACCTGACCCCCCGGGCCGTCCTCGAGGCCGAAATGGCGAAGGCGGGCGCGGCCGCGTCGTACGTCGTCCACCCCGACACGGCGTCGGTCGCGGTGTTCGGCGAGAACGTCCTCGACCCGGCCCTGTGGGGACCGGCCTTCGCGGCGGGGATCGACCAGGCCGCCGCCCTCGTCGAGCCGATCGCCGCCGTCTGGTCCTGACCCTCGGGGCTGCCCGCCGACACCCCGGAATGGGGCACGGCAAGGGGGCACGGACAAGGGCGGCGTCACGCCGGCCGCCCGCTGCCGGGACCGGTCTCTGACCGGGCCTCTTTCTCACCGGCCCTCTTCTCACCGGCCCTCTTCTCACCGGGCCTGGGTGACCGCCTTGCTGACCGCGTTGGGGCCGTCGTACTGCCGGTCCGGGATGCGTTCCAGCGCGTCGATGACGTTGTCGTCCGCTCCCTGGTCACGGGCCGTGCGGATCAGGTCCGACTTGCCGGCCGGATAGTCGACGCCCTTCAGGTGTTTCTGCAGCTGGATCGGGTTCGGTGCGTCGGCCATGACGTGCCTCCCTTCGTCGGTGTTCTTCCTGCTCTCCCTCGCCTACCCGGTTACTCCCGCGTCACTCGGGGCTCCGCCGCATGCGCCCCCGGCCGGGCTTTGCAGCGCCCTCACCTGCGGTTTTGTCACGATCGGATATACGGGGGCCGAGTATGTGAAACGACGAGACCTGCGGGTAGCTGGCGTTGCGTGCCTGATGCCCAATTGCTGGCCGCACAGGATCTGCGGCTCGACGTCAACGTTCTGGACTACGTGATCCTCGCCCTGTACTTCCTCGTGGTGCTGGGAATCGGCTTCGCCGCCAAGCGGGCCGTACGGACGAGTCTGGACTTCTTCCTCTCGGGCCGCGCACTCCCCGCCTGGATCACCGGCCTGGCCTTCATGTCCGCCAACCTCGGCGCCACCGAGGTTCTCGGTATGGCGGCGAACGGCGCGCAGTACGGCGCGATGACCCTGCACTACTACTGGATCGGCGCGGTCCCCGCCATGGTGTTCCTCGGCATCGTGATGATGCCGTTCTACTACCGGTCCAAGGTGCACAGCGTCCCGGAGTTCATGCGCCGCCGCTTCAACGGGGCGACCCAGCTGCTCAACGCCGGCACCTTCGCCGTCGCGCAGATCCTCATCGCCGGTATCAACCTGTACGCGCTGGCGCTCATCATGGACGCCATGCTCGGCTGGCCGCTGTGGCTGTCCATCATCGTGTCGGCCGCGATCGTGCTGGCGTACATCACCCTCGGCGGCCTGTCCTCGGCGATCTACAACGAGGTCATGCAGTTCTTCGTGATCGTCGCCGGACTCGTGCCGGTCGTGATCATCGGCCTCACCCGGGTCGGCGGTTTCTCCGGCCTCGGCGAGAAGGTCAAGCAGAGCGTGCTCGGCGAGGGCGGGCTGCACACCTGGGCGCACACCGCCGGCACCGACAACCCGCTCAACGCCAACTGGATCGGCCTGGTCTTCGGCCTCGGCTTCGTGCTGTCCTTCGGCTACTGGACCACGAACTTCGCCGAGGTCCAGCGCGCGCTGTCGGCCCGCAACACCAACGCCGCCCGGCTCACCCCGATCGTCGCGGCCTACCCGAAGCTCGTGATCCCGATCGTCACCGTGATCCCCGGGCTCGTCGCGGTCGTGCTGTTCGGCGACCTCGGCAAGGACGGCGGGCCGACGTACAACGAGGCCATCCCGCTGCTCATGAACGAGTTCCTGCCCAACGGCGTGCTCGGCGTCGCGGTGACCGGCCTGCTCGCGTCGTTCATGGCCGGCATGGCCGCCAACATCAGCGGCTTCAACACGGTCTTCACCCAGGACATCTGGAAGGCGCACATCAACGGCGACCACCCCGACGAGTGGTACGTGCGGCTCGGCCGCATCGCCACCGTGGTCGGCGTCCTCGCCGGAATCGGCACGGCGTTCATCGCCGCCGGGTTCGGCAACATCATGAACTACCTGCAGTCGCTGTTCTCGTTCTTCAACGCCCCGCTGTTCGCGACGTTCATCATCGGCCTGTTCTGGCGGCGGATGACCGCCTGGGCGGGCTTCTGGGGCCTGCTGAGCGGCACGGTGTGCGCCTTCGCCTCGTACATCCTCTACAAGGCGGGCGTGTTCGACTTCGGCACCGAGCTGAACGCGAGCTTCTGGGGCGCCGGCATCGCCTTCGTGGTCGACGCGATCGTCTCGGTCGTGGTCACGCTCGCCACCACGCCCAAGCCGGAGAGCGAGCTGCGCGGGCTCGTCTACGGCCTGAGCGACGCGTCCGTCTCCGACGACGCGCTGGCGGGAGACGCCGCCTGGTATCGCTCTCCCGTGCTCCTCGGCGCCGGGGCGGTGGTCCTCGCCGCGGCGTTCTACCTGCCCTTCCTGTAGGAGGTTCGCATGGCCGCCCCGCAACGGCTCTTCGACATCCGCCGCGTGATCGGCGGTCTGTTCCTGGTGTACGGACTGATCCTCACGGTCACCGGGCTGTTCGACAGCGCCCAGGAGATCCAGAAGGCGGAGGGCATCCGCATCAACCTGTGGACGGGCGTCGCGATGCTCGTCGTCGGGGGCGCGTTCCTGCTCTGGGAACGTCTGCGCCCGTCCGACGGCCCCGCCCCCTCCGACGAGGAGGAGTGAGCAGCCGACTCCATCCCGGCCGCGGGGGGGGCCCGCCGGGGCCCCGGCG
>NZ_JADBGC010000033.1:103509-108306 GCF_014892245.1 Microbispora sitophila
CCACGTGGTGGTGTCCCCCCCCCCCACCCCCCCGGCCGCGTCCCCCCCCCGGGCCCCCCGCGGCTCTTTCATTCCGGCGGCTCCGTGCTTCATTCCGGCGACGCAGTGCTTCATTCCGGCGACCCTGGGGCGATCGGGCGGCGGCGCCGGGGCATCCGCAGGGTGAGCAGCCGGGCGCGCGGCGCCACCCGCGCCGCGAGGCCGAACAACGCCTCGGTCCGCGTACGGTCCGCGTCAAGGTGTGTGAACAGGTTGACGCCCAGGTAGAAGGTGATCGCGGCGTACGCCACGTCGCGCGGGGGCAGGAGCCGGGCCAGCGGTGAGCCGCCGATCACCCGCTCGAGCGTCTGCTCCACGAAGTCGATCCAGGGGTCGGCCCGCTTGACGATCTCCGCCCGCAGCTCGGGGCGGGCGATGCTGGCGCCGACCAGCTCGGAGAAGAGCGTGATGTGCCCGCCCTCGATGTCGGCCCTGTAGACCCGGGTGGCGGCCTCCACCAGCTCTTCCAGCGTCGTGGCCCCCGCGACGGTCTCCCGGTGGGCCCGCATGCGCTCCTCCGACGAGCGGTCGAGGGCGGCCAGCAGCAGCGGGTCGACACCGCCGAAGTGGTAGAAGACCAGCGCCGAGTTGACGCCCGCCGCCTTCGCGATCGTCCGGGCGCTCGTGCCCGCGTACCCCTGGGTCTTCAACGTCTCCGCGGCCGCCTCGATGAGCCGGTCGCGCGTCTCCGCGCCCGAGTCCCGCCGTGTCGTCAATCCGCCTCCCTTGACACCACCCTTGATTCTCATCATACGGTTTAATCGATCGATTAAATCTCTCGCTCAAGGAGCGCCGTATGGAGTCGGAAACCCCGAGGCGGCCCCGGCTCGTGCTGGTCGTGACGCTGGCCGGGCTGTTCGCCGCCTACCTGCTCTACGAGGTGCTCCACGCGGGCCATCTGGAGCAGACCTCGCTGTTCTACGTGGGCATCCCGGCCGCCATCGCGGTCGTCGTGACGATGACGGCGCGGCCGAAGAGCGCGACCGGGGTCGCCATGGTCACGATCACGATCGGGCTCGCGCTGGCCGGGCCGCTGCTCGGCGAGGGCGTCGTCTGCCTGCTGATGTCGGCCCCGCTCTTCTACCTGGTCGGGTTCATCGTGGGGAACGCCGTCGACTACGTGCGCCGCCACAGCCGGCACGCGGTGGCCGTCGTCGCCCCGCTGCTGCTCGCCGCCGTGCTCGAAGGGGCCACGCCGTTCACCTCGCTGCCGCGCGACGAGGAGGTCACGGCGGCCGCCACGGCGGCGCGGGACACCGACATCGAGGCCGCCCTGGCCCGCCCGCCCGCCTTCGGGCCGGTCACCTCGCCATTGCTGCGGCTCGGCTTCCCCCGGCCGCTCGGCTCGGAAGGGCGGGGACTCGCCGTCGGGGACACCCGGACGATCACCTTCACGCCCCGGCGGTCCCTCGGGATCAACGCCCCGCTGGAGCCGCGCGCCATGACGCTGCGGGTCGCCGAGCGCGCCCCCGGCCGGGCGGTGTTCCGGGTGGAGCGCGACACGACCCTCGCCCGGTGGATGGACCTGCGCGAGGCCGAGTTCCGCTGGCGGGGACGACGCCTCGAAGTGACCTTCCGCTACCGGCGCACCTTCGACCCGGGCTGGTATTTCGGGCCGCTCCAGCGGTACGCCGCGACGCAGGCGGCCGGTTACCTCGCGGCGACCTTCACCTCGTGATCGCGGACACCATGTCCACCGGCCTCGTGACGGCGGATTCCGCGATCGGCCTCCTGCGCGGCGCGGCCCTGTTCGGCCCGCTCGCCGCCGTCCTGGTCGCGGCGGCCGTACGCCGCCCGCCCGAGCGGGCGATCGCCGCCATGATCCTCGCGACGGCCTGGAACCTGCTCGTCCTCGCCCTGGTCAATGTGATCGCGGTGCGGGCCGGCTGGTGGTCCTTCTCCGCCCGGGGCGCGGTGGTGAAAGGCGTGCCGGTGGACCTGCTGCTCGGCTGGGCGCTGCTGTGGGGGGCGCTGCCCGCGCACGCGGCCCGCCGCCTCCCGCTCCCGCTGACCGTCCTCGCGCTCACCTGGCTGGACCTCGCGTTCATGCCCCTGGCCCGCCCGCTCGTACGGCTCGGCGGCGACTGGCTGTACGGCGAGGCGCTCGCGGTGGCGCTCGGCCTGGTGCCCGGCCTCCTGCTCGCCCGCTGGACCGTCCGCGGCGTCCGCGTGGGCGGGCGGGCCACGCTGCAGGCGGTGCTCGCGGGCGGGCTCATGCTCGGACTTCCGATCACGCTCACCGGGGTGTGGCGGCAGCCCGGCTGGCTCGCGGGCCTCGGCGTCCAGGTGCTGGCCGCGCCGCTGACGCTCGGCCTGGCGGCCGTCCGGGAGTTCGCGGCGGCGGGCGGCACGCCGCTGCCGTACGACGCGCCCCGCCGCCTCGTCACGAGCGGGCCGTACGCGTACGTGCGCAATCCGATGCAGGTGTCGATGACGGCGAGCTACCTGCTCCTGGGCCTGCTGGACGTCCGTCTCCTGGCGGCGGCGGGCGTGGCCGTCGCGTACGGGGCCGGGCTCGCGGCCTGGCACGAGGGTGAGCAGCTCGCCGGCCGCTTCGTCGGCGCGTGGGTCGCCTACCGGTCCGCCGTGCGGGCCTGGCTGCCCCGCCTGCGGCCCTCCCCCGCCATGACGGAGGCGGTCGTCCACGTGTCGGCGACGTGCGGGCAGTGCGCGCCCGTCGGCAGGTGGATCCTGCGCCATGCCCCGGTCGCCCTACAGGTGCGCCCGGCGGAGGAACATCCCCGGGGCCTGCGCCGGATGACGTACGAGCGCGCGGACGGGCTGCGGGCCGAAGGGGTGGCGGCCTTCGCCCACGCCGCCTCGCACCTCCATCTCGGCTGGGCGCTCGCCGGATGGGTCCTGCTGCTGCCCGGCCTGGGCTGGTTCGCGCAACTGTGCGCCGACGCCTTCGGGGCCGGGCCGCGAAGCGTGCCGTCCCGGCCCGCCGAACGGGGGACGGGCCGGGACGGCCAGGCGTTCACCGAGTCCGCGGACGCGGCAGGCCCGCGCCGCGCCCCGTGACCGGCCGTTGCCCGCTCGGTGCGACCGTGCTCCGAGCGGGCGTGCGGGCGAGTCAGTGCGGGCGAGTCAGTGCGGGCGAGTCAGTGCGGGCGCGCGCCCTGCCCGGGGCCGGTCGTGGGAGCGGGGGCCTCGCGAGCCGTGGCCTTCGTGACCACGGCGGGCGGGACCAGCACCGCCGGGATCGAAACCGTCGTCCCGTTGGACACGACGGCCGTGCCGTACACGGTCCTGCCACCCGCGACCTCGACCGCCAGCCTGGCGGCGGCCGACGCCTCGGCCGCGACGTCGGTGCGCACGGTGGCGGTCTGCGTGCCGGCCCTGACACGCCCCAGCGCCGCGGGCCGCCCGCCATGCCCGATCAGCGGCACCCCGGCCATCCCCGCTCGCGCCATCTCGGCCGCGACGGCCTCCGCCATCGCGTCGCTCGCGCAGCACACGCCCGCCACCTTCGCGGCCCCGCCGAGCGCGGCGACGGCCGCCGCCACCTCGCGTACGGCCTCGTCGGGTCGCGTCAGGTCCCGTTCCCAGCCGATCCTCACCCGGCCGTCGAGCACGGCGTGCAGGGCCCGCTTCACCGTCGCTGCGTACGGGTCCGTGGCGGGGCCGTTGAGGAGCAGCACCGGCCCCGCGCCCTTCATGGCGCCGAGCAAGGCCAGCGCCTGCTCCCGCCCGACGCGCGCCGGGTCCGTCGCCACGTAGGCGTCCACCGGCCCGTTCGCGAGCCGGTCGTACGCGACGACCTTCGCCCCGAACAGCTTGGCCCTGGCCACCCAGGGAGCGGCGGCCTCGGGATCCACCGCGCCGAGGACCAGGACCCGCACGCCGTCGGCCAGCATCCGGCCGATCTGCCGCCCCTGCCTGGCCCGGTCGCCCGCGGCATTCGCGTACTGGACATGGCAGCGCGGGCAGAGGGACGACAAGGCCCGCGTGAACAGAGGTCGGTCGGGTCCCTCGCCGGGGAGCAGCAGGCCGACGGTGAAGCCGTCCCGCACGTCGCCGACCGCTCCGAGTTCCGCTCCTGGCTGCCGCCCGCCCTGCCCGCAAGCGGGAAGGGACATCAGGAGAAGCACGCAGACGCCCGCCAGTCGTCTCCCCACGGGGCACCCCCGATTCGTTGCGGAGCCACGTTTCGCAGAGCCGTCTTGTGGAGCGATGTCGCCTCAACAGTCACATACCCGGACATATGCCCCATAACGCTCGCTCCGGCAGCCGTACCCCAGTGCGGACGATCAGCCGCTGGGTGATCGGGCGGGGATTACGCCCAAGGCCGAAGGCCGCCGCTCGTCTCTGCGCACAGATCCCCTCACCCGCTAAGTTGTGAGAGACTCCACCATTGCGGGGCGGTAGCTCAGCCGGTCAGAGCATCGGACTCATAATCCGTGGGTCGTGGGTTCAAGTCCCACCCGCCCTACCACGTTTGATCAGGGAAACCCTGCCTGAGCTGTGGTTACTCCTTGCATCATGGTCACTGGGCATGCAGCTGTAGGCCACCGAGAGCCGCCGTCCGTCGCCAGTCACGGGATACCCGCACACCATCCCCTCGTACGCGAACGCGGTTTTCACTGCCGCGCGCGCCGGTTCTTCTCCACCGCTCGCTGGTGCGCCAACGCCCTAGGCCGTGTCTTCAATGTGATCTAGGTGTTGGATCATGACTTGGCGTGATTCGCCGGTACGAGTTGACCGATGAAGAGTGGGAGAAGCTGCAGGTTCTTCTCCCCTCCGGGCGGATGGGCCGTC
>NZ_JADBGC010000034.1:0-414 GCF_014892245.1 Microbispora sitophila
CGTCATGGCATCCGGGTGCAGTTGCGTCAGCAGGACGCGGGTGGTCTGACGGCGATGGTGTTGTTGCCTGAGGCGTTGCTGGCCAGTGCCGGCCCGGCGTTTCCTGGAGTGCCGGGGATGCCGCAGCCCGAGCTGACCAGTCCGATGCCGTTTGAGAATCCGCCGCGTACTCCGGTGTTCGGCGCGGACGCGCCCGGTGTCGGCGCTCCTGGTGCTGATCCCTTCGAGCGTGGGCCGTTCGAGTCCTTCCCGCGGGAGACCGTCGACTTCGACCCCGACCCGTTCGTCCCTGGCGAGGTTGAGTCCGGGCCGTTCGATTCCAGTCCCTTCGACACCAACCCCTTCAGCCGGGGTCATGTCGGGGAGGCTCCGGTGGACACGCCCTGGCCTGGTCATCTGCCCCCTCCGGGGGGT
>NZ_JADBGC010000034.1:424-1912 GCF_014892245.1 Microbispora sitophila
TGTGCCGGGGATGCCGCAGCCCGAGCTGACCAGTCCGATGCCGGCGGTTGGAACCGGGCCGCAGTTCGGTGGTTCCATGTTCGGTAATACGCCGGCCCTGGCCAGTCCGACGCCGTTTGAGAATCCGCCGCGTACTCCGGTGTTCGGCGCGGACGCGCCCGGTGTCGGCACTCCTGGTGCTGATCCCTTCGAGCGTGGGCCGTTCGAGTCCTTCCCGCGGGAGACCGTCGACTTCGACCCCGACCCGTTCGCCCGCAACCCCTTCGAGCCGCCGCCGGGCCGGAGCGCCGGAGGCGACCCGTTCGCGCGCGACCCGTTCGAGACGGGCGGTGCCGGGCGGCCGGGCGAGTCCGACCCCTTCGCCCGCAACCCCTTCGACACCGGCGGCTTCGACACCGGCGGCTTCGGCCAGGGCGCGGCAGGACAGGGCACGGCGGGACTGGGCGCGCAGTCCGATCCGTTCGCTCGTAGCCCGTTCGAGTCCGGGCCGTTCGATCGGGCGGCCTTCGACAAGACGCCCTTCGAGGCCACGAACTTCGACTCGGGGCCGTTCGATTCCAGTCCCTTCGACACCAACCCCTTCAGCCGGGGTCATGTCGGGGAGGCTCCGGTGGACACGCCCTGGCCTGGTCATCTGCCCCCTCCGGGGGGTGGTTCCTGGCCTGGCACCTCGCAGGACGGCGGTGCCGGTTGGCCCGGGCGGACCGGCCGTGGCGCCTTCGAGGGTGATGACAACACGGGCCCGTTGCCGGTGGTGCGGAGTTCGCCGCTGGAGTCGGGGGAGGAGTTCCTGCCGATCTTCGCCGCGGTCGAGTCGGACTGGTTCAAGAAGGTCGACGTTCCGGCGGACAAGAGCGACTCCGACGGCGAGAGCGGTGCGGACGCCAAGACGACCTGGTCGTCTCCGGCGGATGCGGGCTGGCAGGCGGCCAGGGCGGCCAGTGAGCCGGCCCTGGGCGGGGTGACCTCGTCGGGTCTGCCGAAGCGGGTGCCGAAGGCCAACCTGGTGCCCGGGTCGGCAGATCCGGGCGCGGCGCCGGCGGCGCTCGCCCCTTCGCAGCCGATCCTGTCGCCCGACCGGGCCCGCGGTCGGCTGGCGAGCCTGCAGCAGGGCGTACGGCAGGGCCGGGCGGTGGCCAGGGGCGAACTGAGTGAGGACGAGGGCTATCCGACCGCGAAAGGGGACGGCGAGTGAGTGAGTTGAGCCAGGGCGCACGCGGCCTGAACTGGCTGATCACGGACTTCGTGAACAACGTGCCGGGTGTGGCGCACACCGTGGTGGTATCGGCGGACGGGTTGCCTCTGGCGTTCTCGGAGGGGTTTCCCAAGGACCGGGCGGATCAGCTGGCGGCGGTGGCGGCGGGGTTGATCAGTTTGACGCAGGGTGCGTCGCGGGTGTTCGAGGGTGGCCCGGTGACGCAGACGGTGGTGGAGATGCAGCGGGGGTTGTTGCTGATCATGTCGATCAGTGACGGGTCCTGTCTTGCG
>NZ_JADBGC010000034.1:1922-12222 GCF_014892245.1 Microbispora sitophila
GACCAAGACGACCTGGTCGTCTCCGGCGGATGCCGGCTGGCAGGCGGCCAGGGCGGCCAGTGAGCCGGCCCTGGGCGGGGTGACCTCGTCGGGTCTGCCGAAGCGGGTGCCGAAGGCCAACCTGGTGCCGGGTTCGGCTACGTCTCCCGTTCCCTCCGCGGAGCCCGCCGCGGCGGCTACCCCGCCGTCGCCCCCGCCCGTGCTCTCGCCCGAGCGGGTGCGCAGCAGGCTCTCCAGCTTCCAGCAGGGCATCCGGCAAGGCCGGGCGGTCGCTCGCGGGGAGGCCGGGGAGGACCAGGGATATCCCGGGGCGGCGGCTTTGGGCATGCCCGATGCCCAGGACAGTGAGAAGGAGGACTGATGAGGGAAATGAGTCAGGCCGCACGCGGCATCAACTGGTTGATCACCGATTTCGTGAACAACGTGCCGGGTGTGGCGCACACCGTGGTGGTGTCGGCGGACGGGTTGCCTCTGGCGTTCTCGGAGGGGTTTCCCAAGGACCGGGCGGATCAGCTGGCGGCGGTGGCGGCGGGGTTGATCAGTTTGACACAGGGTGCGTCGCGGGTGTTCGAGGGTGGCCCGGTGACGCAGACGGTGGTGGAGATGCAGCGGGGGTTGTTGCTGATCATGTCGATCAGTGACGGGTCCTGTCTTGCGGTGCTGGCGGCGGCCGATTCCGATCTGGGTCTGGTGGCTTATCAGATGACGTTGCTGGTGGAGCGGGCGGGTCAGGTGCTGACCCCCGCGGTTCGCGCCGAGCTCCAGGCATCCCACCCGCGGTGACGGAAGACTCCGCGAAGTGAGGCACGCGGTGGAGGACAGATCGGGAAAGACGCCCTGAGCGGGCGGCCGGGGCGGCCGCCGGGTTCCGGAGTGAGAGCGAGCAGGTCAGGAGGACGCTGTGGTAGGCGGCGGCTGGAACAACGAGGCCTATCCGCCGGTGGACGACTCCCACCGGCAGTACGGCGGCACGAACCCCGTCCCGACGCCGGCGCCGACGGAACAGAGCTCACTGGTGCGGCCGTACGCCGTCACCGGCGGGCGTACGGCACCGCGGCTCCAGCTCGCCATGGAGGCACTCGTGTCCTCCGCCACGGTGATGCACCAGGACATCTCCATGCTCACTCCGGAACGCCAGGCGATCAGCACGCTGTGCCGTCAGGTGCGGTCGGTGGCGGAGGTGTCGGCGTTGCTGCGGATTCCGCTGGGTGTGGTGCGCGTGGTGATCGCGGACATGGCGGCGGAGGGGCTGGTGCATGTGCATCAGCCGCAGTTGGAGGCCGGTAAGCCGGATCTGAACTTGCTGGAAAGGGTGCTCAGTGGACTTCGCAGGCTCTAGCCCGGGTCTGACCTCGACGAAGATCGTGGTTGCCGGGGGCTTCGGCGTGGGGAAGACGACCTTCGTGGGGGCGGTGTCGGAGATCGTGCCGTTGACGACCGAGGCGGTGATGACCGACGCCTCGGCGGGCGTGGACGATGTGGGGTTGGTGCCGCACAAGACCACGACGACGGTGGCGATGGACTTCGGCCGGGTGTCGCTGGACCGGGATTTGATTTTGTATCTGTTCGGTACGCCGGGTCAGCATCGGTTCTGGTTCATGTGGGATGACCTGGTGAAAGGGGCGATCGGCGCGGTGGTGCTGGTCGACACCCGGCGGCTGGCCGACAGTTTCCCGGCGGTGGACTACTTCGAGGAGGCGCGCCTGCCCTTCGTCGTCGGCGTCAACGGCTTCGACGGGCAGTACCCGCACGCCGAGGAGGAGGTGCGTGAGGCGATGACGTTGTCGCCGCATATCCCGATCGTCCGCACCGACGCCCGCGACCGTGAATCGGTCAAGAGCACCCTGATCACCCTCGTCGAACACGCGCTGACCATGCGGGTCGCCGTACCCGGCTGGGGGCGCGCCTGACGCGGCCCCCGGCTCGGGAGTCACCGGTCTAGGCGCGGACCGCCTCGATGAGGGTGGCGTGGAACGGCAGGTCGTAGGCGCCGGCGAGGCGCAGCCCGGCCGCCCGCAGCAGAGCGTCGTGCTCCGACCTGCTGCGCTCCCTTCCCTGCCCGAACAGGCCCAGCATCCGCATGTCGAGGTCCTTGCCGAAGTGCGGTGAGTCGTCGTCCGGCAGGACTATCTCCACCAGCAGCACCCGGCCGTCGTCGCTCATGGCCTCGCGGACCACCCGCAGGATCCGGGTCGCGTCCTCGTCGTCCCAGTTGTGGATCACACTGCCCAGCAGGTAGGCGTCGTGACCCGCGGGGACGGACGCGAAGAAGTCGCCCTCGACGAGCTCCACCCGCTCCGACAGCCCCCACTCGTCGAAGGCGGCCCGCGCGTCCGGCAGGACGTGCGCCAGCTCCACCAGCACTCCGCGCAGGTGCGGGTTGGCCCGCAGCGCCGTCGCCAGGATGTGGCCCCGGCCGCCGCCCACGTCCACCAGCGTCTTGACCGACGAGAAGTCGTAGCTCGCGGCCACCCCGTCGGCCATCGGCTGCGACCGCTGGGTCATGAAGTCGTTGAAGATCCGGTTCAGCTCGGGGTCGGTCCCCAGGTGGTCGTAGAGCACGCCGTACTTCTCGACGAACGCCGACCGTCCCTGGCGCACCGTCGTGGCCAGGTTGTGCATGCCGTACGAGAGCGTGGGCGTGGTGTTGGTCTGGACGGCCGTGCGCAGCGAGCCGGGGACCCCGTCCACCAGCAGCCGGCCCGCGTCGGTCAGCGCGTACGTGCCGGGGGAGACGGAGGTGAACAGCCCGCTGGCGGCGCACGTCCGCAGCAGGCGGGCGAGGGACGGCGCGTGCGCGCCACAGCGCGTGGCGAGCTCCTCGACGGTGAGCGGCCCGTCCTTCAGGTGGCCTGCGCAGTCGAGGTCGACGACCGCGCCGAGCGCCGCGGCCCGGTAGGCCCCGCGCAGGAGCTCCCACACGACGCTGCTGGGTTCTGTCACGTCCACTACTCCTTGTCGATATGTGAAGGGGTCGTTATGTGAGGCGGGGTCATGCTGAACTCGGGTCTGCCGCGCACCAGGCGGCTCACCTCGCTCCGCAGGTGCACGAAGGCGGGCAGCTCCCGGGTCCCGATCTGGTCGCGGGGACCGGGCAGATCGACCCGCAGGTCGGCGGCGACCACGGCGGGCGCACTGGTCAGCACCACCACCCGGTCGCCGACGTAGACGCTCTCGTCGATGTCGTGGGTGATCAGGACGATCGTCATGCGGTGGTGCTCGCGTACGGCGAGGACGAGATCCTCCAGGTCCTCGCGGGTCTGGGCGTCGACGGAGCCGAACGGCTCGTCCATCAGCAGCAGCGAGGGACGGTAGGCGAGGGCCCGCGCGATGGCCACCCGCTGCTGCATGCCGCCGGACAGCTGCCAGGGATACTTGGTCGCGGCGCTTTCCAGCCCCACCGCCGCCAGCGCCTCGGCCGCCGCCGTGCGGCGGGCCGCCCGGTCGAGGCCGCGCCGCCGCAGCGGCAGCGCCACGTTGTCGCGGACCGACATCCAGGGGAACAGCGACCTGCTGTAGTCCTGGAAGACCACGGCGAGGTCGTCCGGCGTCGCGGTGACCGGCCGGCCCTTGACGCGCACCTCGCCGCCGGTCGGCCGTACGAGCCCGGCGATCGACCGCAGCAGGGTCGACTTCCCACAGCCCGACGGGCCGACGACGCAGACGAGCTGGCCCTCCGGGACACTGAGGTCGATTCCGCCGAGCGCCCGGTGGGCGTCCGGGCCGTTGCCGTAGGTGTGGGTCAAGTTGACGACGTCGAGCACGGTGATGTCACCTCACTTCGTCCGCCCGGCACGCCGGTGCCAGGACAGCGTGCGCCGTTCCACGACGAGGAACGACGAGTTGAGGAGGAAGCCGAGGACGCCGAGCAACGCGATCGTCCCCCACATCCCCGGGAGGTCGAAGTTCTGCTGCGTGTAGAGCAGCTCGTAGCCGATCCCGCTGGTCGCGCTGCCCGCGAGCTCGGCGACGACCATCAGGATGAGCGCGAGCGACAGGCTCAGCCGCAGCCCCGCGAAGATCTTCGGCGCCGCCGCGGGCAGGATCACCCGGATGAGCCGCTCGGTCCGCGACAGGCCGAAGACCCGCGCCGTCTCGATGTGGAGGTGGTCCACGTAGCGGGCGCCGTCCACCGAGTTGACCAGGACCGGCCAGACCACGCCGTACACGATGGTGGCGACCTGCATCCGCGTGTCCGCCTTGAACAGCACGACGAACAGCGGGATGAGCGTCGGCGGCGGGATCGCCCGCCCGAACTCGATCAGCGGGTCGACGTAGCCGGCCAGCGTCCTCGACCGGCCGATCGCCACGCCGAGGGCGATCCCGCCCAGGCAGGCGAGCCCCCAGCCGCCGAACATCCGGCCGAGGCTGGGCAGGAAGTCGGCGAGGGCGGCGTCGCTGAGGAACAGGCGGGCCGGGGGCCCGGAGAACCACAGCTCGCGCAGCCGGGCCAGGATCGCCGACGGCGGTGGGAAGTAGACCGACTCCGCCGCGCGGGCGGCGGCCTCCCAAACGGCGACGACGACGGGCACCGTCCACAGCTGCAGGGCGAGCCCGCGCAACCGGCTGCCGTTCGCGACGGTCATCGTCACTGGGTCACCCCCGCGCGTGCGGCGTGCCAGCGGAACAGGCCGCGTTCGGCCCGGACGAGCAGCGCGTTGACGACCAGGCCGATCAGCCCGGCCCACACCGTGGCCGCCAGCATGAGGTCGATCCGATAGCCGGACCCGGCCCTGACGATGTAGACGCCGATGCCGCCCTCGCCGCCGGCGAGCAGTTCCGCACTGATCGCCACCACCAGCGCGACCGAGGCCGCGAGCCGTACGCCGGTCAGGACGAACGGCGCGGCGCTCGGCAGCGTCACCCGCAGTAGCACGGCCAGGCGGCCGAAGCCGAAGACGCGCATCGTGTCCTTGGCGACGGGGTCCACGTCGTGCAGGCCGTACATCGTGTTGACGAGCACCGGCCAGCAGGCGGCGTAGACGATGACCGTGACCTTCATCGCGCCGTCGGCGGCAGCGATGAGCGCGACCAGCGGGATCAGCGCGACCGAGGGGATCGGCCGGAGAAACTCGATCACCGGCCGCAGCGCCGTCTCCGCCCTCGGCAGGCTGCCCAGCAGCACTCCGGCCGGTACGGCCAGCAGGGTGGCGAGCAGGAGGCCCTCGGCCCACACCTCTACGGTGGCCGAGACGTCGCGTAGGAACCCGGCGTCGGCGGCGAGCCCCGCGGCCCCCGCGAGCACCGTGGACGCGAGAGGCATGATCTGGGTGTCCAGGATGCCGGTGCGGCCGGCGACCTCCGCGGCGACGAGCAGGACCGCGACGCCGGCGGCGCCGCGGGCCACTCTGCTGAGGATCATTGCGGCATCGGCACCAGCAGCGGGTTCACGTCCATCTTGGCCTTCAGGTAGCCGTACTCCAGCATCAGGTCGGCCACCCGCTGGATGCGCGTCGCGTTCAGGGTGGACGGGTAGGCGCCGAGCGTGATGATCGAGGCCGCGTCAGCAGTGATCTTCGTGTACGTCGGCAGCACCTTTTCCACGGCCTTGCGGTCGGAGTCGGCGATCTGCTGCGCCTTCACGATCGCGCGCTGGAAGGCGGCCATCGTCTTCGGGTACTTCGACAGGGTGGGCTCGGTCGTGGTCCAGCCCGCGATCGGGAAGTCCGCCATCGCTCCGGTCATCGTGTCGGCGATCTTCCGGGCGCCCATGTCCTTCTGCACGCCGGTCAGGAACGGCTCGGTGAGCCAGGCGGCGTCCGTCTGGCCCGACGCCAGCTTGCCCGGCGCGTCGGGGAACGCGGCGGGTACGTACGTCACGTCCTTGGGGGACAGCCCGTTGGCCCGCAGGGTCGAGTCGACGGCGAGCGTGCCGATGCTGTTGAACGACGCGACCGAGATCTTCTTGCCCTTGAGGTCCTTCACCGACTGGATTGGTGAGTCCTTCTTCACCACGATGTCGAAGACATCCGGTTTGGCCTGGAAAGTGTCGGCAAGGATGCGGAAGTTCGCGATCTTCGCCTCTTGCCCTGAAAGCACCGAAAAGTAGTTGCCGAGCGTGATGTCCACCGCACCGCTCACCAGCTTCGGGATGGCGACCTGAGTGCTCGCCACAATTTCGGGCTTTACGGTCAGCCCTTCGGCCTTGAAGAAACCTCGTTCCGTCGCGATGTACAGCGCCGCGACATCCGCGATGGGGAGAATGCCGACTTTAAGGGTGGTTTTTTCCAGTCCGTTATTGCCGGCCGCTGTCGTATCCGTATCCGCACCGCCACAGGCGGTGAGTGTCAACGCTGCTATGACGCCGATGACGGTTCTGCGACCCGTCAGCCTCATGGAGTCTCCTCAGATGGGGGAAGTGAAGGCGCCCGGGCGGGAGATGGCGGCACCGGGCGACGGGCGAGAAGCGTAGCTGGACTTAAACCGAGATAACAGGATTAAGAGCCCTATGTCACCAAACTTGTCAGTAAATCCACTATGCCCCGTAACCTGGGGTGTGGCGGTTTGGACCGATACATGTCCGGAACCTCATTCGGAAATGCTGTTCGCCGCCGGTGGATGCTCGGGAAAGGCTTTCACCGTGCATCGTCGCACGAAAGTCTCGTCGCCTGGAACGTGCCAAATGATTCGACAGGTTGGTCTATCTCGTCGCCTTATGCTCCAATTGCCGATGTCTTGTGGGAGGTATCCCGAGTGATAGGTCCGAATCCCATCTAGAAGAACCGCGTGAGGTTGCACCAGTGAGGACGGCAACAGTCGAGAGCGGTCGTCGTAGTGAACGGAAGCCGCCCCCGCTGCAGGCCGGCTCCGGGGCGCCCGTGGCGGATCAAGGGGAACAACCGGAGCCGCCCGAGCCGCCCGGGCACGACGCCGGCAGCCCGCTGGCGCTGAAGAACTGGCGGCTGCGCACCCGGCTGCTGGCGCTGATCCTGGTGCCGACCGCCGTCGCGGTCACGTTGGGAGGCCTGCGGGTGGCCTCCTCGATCAGCAGCGCGGCCGAATACCAGCGGGTGCAGGACGTGGCCGAGCTGATCGTCGGCATCGGCGACTTCGTCCACGAGCTGCAGCTCGAGCGCGACCTGACGGCCCGCTACGTGGCGATGGACCGCCGCGGCGGCACGATGCTCTCACTGATCCGCGAGCAGCAGGCGGCGGTCGACGCGGCCGCGCAGCGGGTGCGGTCGAAGGCGGATACCGCGGGCGACGCGTTCGGCGACATCGGCCGCGCCGACCTCGTCCGCCTGCGCGGCCGTCTCGACGAGCTGACCGCGCTGCGCGGCACGATCCTGCAGAGCAGGCTTCCCGCGCTGCCGGCGATCGACAAGTACTCGCTGTTCGTCGCCGACGCGCTGCGGCTGTACGACGAGACCGTGCAGGGCGCGGTGGACGAGGGCGTCATCGCCGGCCTCAAGTCGATGGCCTCGCTCGCGCGGGCCGAGGAGGAGATCTCCAAGCAGCGTGCGCTTCTGACCGCCGCGCTGGTGCGGGACCGGTTCGAGACCGCGGAGATCGACGCGTTCACCGCCGCCCGCGCCCGCGAGGTCAGCGAGCGCAACGCGTTCCTCGCGCAGGCCACGCTCGCGCAGCGTCAGCTCTTCTCGGACACCGTCACCGGCCAGAAGGTCGACCGGGCCGAATACCTGCGCGCGCTCGCCCTGAGCCTCACCCGTGACGGCCTGGCGCTGCGCCGGATCGAGCCCGGCGGCCAGGCGGTGGACACCTGGTTCGACGCGATCACCGAGACCGGTGACCAGATGCACAAGGTGAACCTGGCGCTCGCCCGCTCGGTGATCTCGCGCAGCGTGGAGTTCCAGGGGTCCGACCAGAGGGTCGCCGCGGTCAACGTGATCCTGGTCGCCGCCGTCCTGCTGGTGGTCCTGCTCATCACCTCGGTCATGGCCCGCTCGGTCGTACGGCCGCTGCGGCGGCTGCGCAGCGAGGCGCTGGAGATCGCCGGCCACCGGCTGCCCGACCTCGTGCAGCGCCTGCGCGAGTCGGACTCCGCCGGCTCCCAGCAGGTGCAGCCGATCGGGGTGGTGTCGGCGGACGAGATCGGCGAGGTCGCGCGGGCCTTCGACGAGGTCCACCGCGAGGCCGTACGGCTGGCGGGCGACGAGGCCCGGCTGCGCGGGAACATCAACGCGATGTTCGTGAACCTGTCGCGGCGCACGCAGACGCTGGTGGAGCGGCAGATCACCCTGATCGACGGGCTGGAGCAGGGTGAGCAGGACGAGCAGCGCCTCGCGAACCTGTTCAAGCTCGACCACCTGGCGACCCGCATGCGCCGCAACAGTGAGAACCTCCTGGTCCTCGCCGGGCAGGAGCCCGCGCGCCGCTGGAGCCAGCCCGTCGAGATCACCGACGTCCTGCGGGCCTCGCTGTCGGAGGTCGAGGGCTACGAGCGGGTGGTGCTGAACTTCCCCTCGGACGTCTCAATCGCCGGCCAGGCCGTCAACGACGTCATCCACCTCATGGCGGAGCTGGTGGAGAACGCGCTGTCGTTCTCGGCCCGCGACACCCGGGTGGTCGTTTCGGGCAACCGGATCGACGGCGGGGGCGTGATGATCTCCGTCACCGACTCCGGCATCGGGATGACCGCGGAGGAGATCTCCCAGGCCAACTGGAGGCTGGCGAACCCGCCGGTCGTGGACGTGTCGGTGTCCCGCCGCATGGGCCTGTTCGTGGTCGGCCGCCTCGCCATGCGGAACGGCATCCGGGTGCAGCTCAGGCCGCACGACGGTGGAGGGCTGACCGCGATGGTCCTGCTGCCGGAGACCCTGATGGGCCGGCCGGCCTACGGGCAGCAGTCCTACTCGGACGCCTTCGCCTCCGCCTGGAGCTCCCAGCCCGGCCAGTCGTCCTGGGGCGGGCCCTCCCCGTCGATCTCCCCGTCGGCTCCTCCGTCCATCTCCCCGCCGATTCCGGCGCAGGATCCGCTCACGCGGTTGCGCGGACGCCGGTTCGACTCGGTGCCCGACGAGGCGGCCACCGGCCCGCTGCCCAAGATGACCGGGCCCGTCCCCCTTCTGGGCTCGGGTGCGTCGCCGATGTCGACCGGGCCGATCTCGATCTCCGGTCCGATACACGGCGCCCCGGTCACGCAGGGCGGGGCACAGGCCGGGCCGCCCGCCGAGGAGTATCTGCCGATCTTCGCCTCCGTCGAGTCCGCCTGGTTCCGGCGCGCTCCCGCCACCGACACCGGATCCGGCTGGCAGAACACCTCGTCGATGGACGCCGGGTGGCAGGCCGCGGCGGCGGCCACCGAGAAGCCCGCCTCGGACGGCACGACCGCGTCGGGTCTGCCCAAGCGGGTGCCGAAGGCCAACCTGGTGCCCGGGTCGGCAGATCCGGGCGCGGCGCCGGCGGCGCCCGCCCCTTCGCAGCCGATCCTGTCGCCCGACCGGGCCCGCAGCCGGCTGGCGAGCCTGCAGCAGGGCGTACGGCAGGGCCGGGCGGTGGCCAGGGGCGAACTGAGTGAGGACGAGGGCTATCCGACCGCGAAAGGGGACGGCGCATGAGTGAGTTGAGCCAGGGCGCACGCGGCCTGAACTGGCTGATCGATGATTTCGTGAGTTCGGTGCCCGGCGTGGCGCACGCCGTCGTGGTCTCCGCGGACGGGTTGCCCCTGGCCTTCTCGCACGGGTTTCCCAAGGACCGGGCGGATCAGCTGGCGGCGGTGGCGGCCGGGTTGATCAGTTTGACGCAGGGTGCCTCGCGGGTGTTCGAGGGTGGCCCGGTGACGCAGACGGTGGTGGAGATGCAGCGGGGGTTGTTGCTGATCATGTCGATCAGTGACGGGTCCTGTCTCGCGGTGCTGGCGGCGGCGGACTCCGATCTGGGTCTGGTGGCTTATCAGATGACGCTGCTGGTGGAGCGGGCGGGTCAGGTGCTGACCCCCGCGGTCCGCGCCGAGCTCCAATCCGTGTCGTATCCGCGGAGGTGACGGATGGATCCGTGGGGACAGCCGCCGGGCGCGGAACCGTGGGGTCAGGAACCCGGTGCGGACCCGTGGGGACGGCAGCCCGGCGCCCCGGTCCCCCAGGAACCCGCGTCTCCGGTCCGCCCGTTCACCGTCACGGGCGGGCGTACGACGCCCCGCATGCAACTCGCGCTGGAGGCGCTGGTCTCCTCCGCCACGACCACGCACTACGACCTGTCCACGAGGCCCCCGGAACATCGGGCCATCGCCTCCCTGTGCCGTCAGGTGCGGTCGGTGGCCGAGGTGTCGGCGTTGCTGCGGATTCCGCTGGGTGTGGTTCGCGTGGTGATCGCGGACATGGCGGCGGAGGGGCTGGTGCAT
>NZ_JADBGC010000034.1:12232-14948 GCF_014892245.1 Microbispora sitophila
CTCCCACCCGAGATGATGAGCGGTGAGAAACAGGACGGGCGAGAAGGTTTGAGGCGAGGCGGCCACGGCGTCGCCGAGGTCCGGAGTGAGAGCTAGCAGGTCAGGAGGACGCTGTGGCAGGCGGCTGGAACAACGAGGCCTATCCGCCGGTGGACGACTCCCATCGGCGCTACGGCGATGCGAACGCCGCCCCGTCTTCGGGGGCGGGGGAGCGGAGTTCGCTGGTGCGGCCGTACGCGGTGACGGGGGGGCGTACGGCACCGCGCGTGCAGTTGGCGATGGAGGCACTCGTGTCCTCCGCCACGGTGATGCACCAGGACATCTCCATGCTCACTCCGGAACGCCAGGCGATCAGCACGCTGTGCCGTCAGGTGCGGTCGGTGGCCGAGGTGTCGGCGTTGCTGCGGATTCCGCTGGGTGTGGTTCGCGTGGTGATCGCGGACATGGCGGCGGAGGGGCTGGTGCATGTGCATCAGCCGCAGTTGGAGGCCGGTAAGCCGGATCTGAACTTGCTGGAAAGGGTGCTCAGTGGACTTCGCAGGCTCTAGCCGGGGGTTGACCTCGACGAAGATCGTCGTTGCGGGGGGCTTCGGCGTGGGGAAGACGACCTTCGTGGGGGCGGTGTCGGAGATCGTGCCGTTGACGACCGAGGCGGTGATGACCGACGCCTCGGTGGGCGTGGACGATGTGGGGTTGGTGCCGCACAAGACGACCACGACGGTGGCGATGGACTTCGGGCGGGTGTCGCTGGACCGGGATTTGATTTTGTATCTGTTCGGTACGCCGGGTCAGCATCGGTTCTGGTTCATGTGGGATGACCTGGTGCGCGGTGCGATCGGTGCGGTCGTACTTGTGGATAGCAGGCGACTGGCGGACTGTTTCCCCGCAATTGACTATTTTGAGGAGGCCCGGCTGCCGTTCGTGGTCGCTCTGAATGGCTGGGAGGGGCAATTCATCCACGCGGAGGACGAGATTCGCGAAGCCCTCTCCCTGTCGCCGAATGTGCCCATCGTCCGCACGGACGCCCGGTCCCGCGAAGCGGTGAAGAACACTCTCATCAGCCTGGTGGAGTACGTCCTGACGGTTCGCGCCGCCTACGAGAGGACGTCCTGAAGCTCCACGGTCCGGCAGGGCGGCTTGCCGTAAGGACAGAGTCCAGTAATGAGACGGGCACCGTTCTTGGCTAATTGATCCCCATTTCAGGGCTTTCTTCTGTCATTCGCGCAGAATCTTTTGCTTGGCCTCCACATAACTGGCGTGCTGCAATTACCCTTGCCCGCAGGACGTCTCCCATGTCACGGCAACCACATGAGTGACGAGGCGCTCCCCCCTGGGCGCACGTACGGCGGAGGTTGCGAGGCCCGTGAGGACACAAGACCCCAGGCCCGATGAGAGCCCCGGGACCGGGGTTCCCGAGCGGAGGCCTGAAGAAGGAAGCCGATTCCTCCTGCGCAACTGGCGCGTGCGCTCCAGGCTTGTGGTGCTGATCCTCATCCCGACTCTGGCGACGCTGCTGCTGGGCGGCCTGAGGGTCGTCATGTCGATCGATACGGCGTCCGAATACCAGCAGACCAGCGTCCTGGCGCGGCTCGTGGACAAGGTCGCGGGCCTCACCCACGAGTTGCAGTCGGAACGCGACCAGGCCGCCTGGAACGCGACGATCGGCCGCCCGGCGAAAGCGATCGCCGCGGTCGAGGCGCAGACCCTTCTCACCGACAAGGCGGCCACCGCCGTCCGGGATCTGGCGAACGAGGTCAGGACGAAGGTGAGCAGCCGCGCCTCCGACGAGATCGACCACATCCTCGCCAAGCTCGACGGCGTGGAGGTTCTGCGCAGCCAGGCCATGCGGGGGCACCTGCAGCCGGGCGCCGTGATCGACCAGTACACGCTCGTCATCGACACCCTGCTGGCCCTGCAGGACGAGCTTGCCAAGAGCACGCAGGACGACCGGCTCGCCGCCTCGTCCGTCACGCTGGCCGCGCTCGCCCGCGCGAAGGAGAACGCCTCCATGCAGCGGGGCCTGCTGACCACGGTGCTGCCCGTCACCCGTTTCGAGCAGGCCCAGCTGCAGAACTTCCTCGGCGCCGTGTCCGCAGAGGAGAGCGAACTGCGGGCCTTCCGCAAGAGCGCCACCGCCGACGAGCGCGCCGACTACGACAACACGGTCACCGGCGGCAAGGTCGATCAGGCGGAGTTCATCCGCACGCTGGTGCTCGACCGCGCCAACGCGGGCTTCCCGCTCAAGGGCTTCGACCTGTCGGTACGTGACGACACCCAACTCTGGTACGACGCGATGTCGCAGCCCATCAATCGGATGCGTACCGTCGAGGCCAAGCTGACCTCCTCCATCGTGGCGCGGAGCCAGTCGCTCAAGGACGACGAGCAGCAGCGGGCCATCATCGTGGCCGCCGCCGTCGCCCTCCTGCTGATCGCGGTCCTGCTCGCCACCACCGGCGTCGCCCGCTCGCTCGTACGCCCGCTGCGGCGGCTGCGCAGCGAGGCGCTGGAGATCGCCGGCAGCCGCCTCCCCGACACGGTCCAGAAGCTGAGGGAGGCCGGCGACGCCGCCGAGGTCCCGCCCATCGCCCCGATCCAGGTGGTCGGCCGTGACGAGATCGGTGAAGTCGCGCGGGCCTTCGACGAGGTGCATCGCGAGGCCGTACGGCTGGCGGGTGACGAGGCCCGGCTGCGCAGCAATGTCAACGCGATGTTCGTG
>NZ_JADBGC010000034.1:14958-106272 GCF_014892245.1 Microbispora sitophila
CGGGCGTGGACGATGTGGGGTTGGTGCCGCACAAGACGACCACGACGGTGGCGATGGACTTCGGCCGGGTGTCGCTGGACCGGGATTTGATTTTGTATCTGTTCGGTACGCCGGGTCAGCATCGGTTCTGGTTCATGTGGGATGACCTGGTGCGGGGGGCGATCGGTGCGGTGGTGCTGGTCGACACCCGGCGGCTGGCCGACAGTTTCCCGGCGGTGGACTACTTCGAGGAGGCGCGCCTGCCTTTCGTCGTCGGCGTCAACGGCTTCGACGGGCAGTACACCCACGGGGAGGACGAACTGCGTGAGGCCCTGACGTTGTCGCCCCGAGTCCCGATCGTCCGCACCGACGCCCGCGACCGTGAATCGGTCAAGAGCACTCTGATCACCCTCGTCGAACACGCGCTGGCGTCCCACCTGGGCGCGGTCCGTTGAGACCCGGGAACGGACCGGACCGGCGATCTCGCCCCGGCGGCACGGGCGTGAAGGGCGTGCGGGCGGATAGTCTGGGGAGACTGATGATTCACCGACCCGTCCACTCGCTTCGAGGCTGGCCAAACACGTGTTCGAGACGCTTTCCGACCGGCTGACTTCGGTCTTCTCCTCCCTTCGGTCCAAAGGCAGGCTTTCCGACGCCGACATCGACGCGACCTGCCGCGAGATCCGCATCGCGCTGCTCGAGGCGGACGTCGCGCTGCCGGTCGTGAAGGACTTCGTGGCCCGGGTCAAGGAGCGGGCCCGCGGCGCCGAGGTCTCCCAGGCGCTCAATCCCGCGCAGCAGGTCGTGAAGATCGTCAACGACGAGCTCATCGAGGTGCTGGGCGGCGAGACGCGGCGGCTGCGCTACGCCAAGACCCCGCCGACCGTGATCATGCTGGCCGGTCTCCAGGGCTCCGGTAAGACGACCCTGGCCGGCAAGCTCGCCAAGTGGTTGCGCGAGCAGGGGCACGCCCCGCTGCTCGTCGCCTGCGACCTGCAGCGGCCCAACGCGGTGCAACAGCTCGCCGTCATGGCTGAGCGGGCCGGGGTGGCGGTCTACGCCCCGGAGCCGGGCAACGGCGTGGGCGACCCGGTCGCGGTGGCCCGGCAGTCGGTGGACCACGCGCGGCGCCAGCAGCACGACGTGGTCATCGTCGACACCGCCGGCCGCCTCGGCATCGACCAGGAGCTGATGAAGCAGGCTGCCGACATCCGCGACGCGGTCACCCCCGACGAGGTCCTGTTCGTGCTCGACGCCATGATCGGCCAGGACGCGGTGAGCACGGCTCGCGCGTTCATGGACGGCGTCGGCTTCGACGGCGTGGTGCTGACCAAGCTCGACGGCGACGCCCGGGGCGGCGCCGCCCTGTCGGTGCGCCACGTCACCGGCCGTCCGATCATGTTCGCCAGCACCGGTGAGAAGCTCGAGGACTTCGACGCCTTCCACCCCGACCGCATGGCGGGCCGGATCCTCGACATGGGTGACATCCTCACCCTGATCGAGCAGGCGCAGAAGACGTTCGACGAGCAGGAGGCCGCCAAGATGGCGGGCAAGCTCGTCTCCGGGGACGGCTTCACGCTGGAGGACTTCCTCGAGCAGATGATGATGGTGCGCCGCATGGGGCCCATCAAGAACCTGCTCGGCATGATGCCGGGCATGGGGCAGATGCGCGAGCAGCTCAACCAGGTCGACGACCGCGACCTGGACCGCATCGCGGCGATCATCCGCTCCATGACGCCCGGCGAGCGCCAGGACCCGAAGATCATCAACGGCTCGCGCCGGGCGCGCATCGCCAAGGGGTCGGGTGTCACGGTCACCGAGGTGAACAACCTGGTGGTCCGCTTCTTCGAGGCGCAGAAGATGATGAAGCGGATGACCCAGGGCATGGGCATCCCGGGCATGCCCGGCGGGCGCAAGCAGAAGGCGCAGAAGCCCAAGAAGGGCCGCCGGGTCAGCGGTGACCCGCGCAAGGCCGCCCTCGGCAAGGCCGGCGCGAACGCGTCGTCCACGGATGGCCCGAAGCTGCCCAAGGGCCTGCTCGGCAACGTCGGCGGCGGCCAGTTGCCCCCCGGCCTGGAGCTGCCGCCCGGCTTCGACCCGTCGAAGCTGAAGCTGCCCGGCCAGAACTGACGCACCGGACCGCCCGCCCGCCGGTTCCCGGCGGGCGGCTGGGTCTCAGGCTCGCCCTGTGTTGTCAGAGGCTCGCGCCTGGGGCCATCGGCCTGGCGTCGATCCTGCCGTCGTCGCACACCGTCGCGCTGAACGGGACCTCCAGGTGCGCCACCTCGTCCGGCGGAATGATCATCAGTCGCGCCGCGGTGGGGCACCGCGTCTCGTGCCCGCTCGGCACCACGGTCCAGTGGAGCCGGGCGTGGGCGCTCGCCCCGGGGCGTAGCGTGACCCGGTGCGGAGTGACGCTCTCGCGGCGGGTGCGCGTACGCAGCACGTCGCCCCGGCCGTCGATGAGGACGAGCCCGACGAAGCCGTACACCCAGCAGGTCTTCGCCGACATGTTGGTCAGCACGAGCGGGGCGTAGCGGTTGCCCGCCCCCGCGTCCTGCCGTCCCACGCGGGCCCGCAACCCGGTCGTACGGCACCGCTCGGGGGCGGCGCCCGTGCTTCGCGTGGCCGTGGTTCGCGCCGCGGCGCCGTACCGGAAGGACGCCGTGCCCGCCGCGACGGCCCGTCCCGTGTCCGCGGCGGGCGGGGTCGTCGTGTGCGGGGTCGTCGCCCTGGCCGGGAGAGCGGAGGCCGCGGAGGGCGCGGTGGTGGAGGGCATGGTGGTGGAGGGCATGGTGCTCGTGCCGCAGCCTGCGGCCAGCAGGGCGAGGGCCGCCGCTCCTGCTGTGAGGGTCCTGTTCGTAACTCGCATATCTGGTTGGACGGCCCACCCGCGCGATCAGTTCGCATGCCCGTTCCGGGGTCATGGGAGCATCTGTGCCGAAATCAGGGCGGCGGCGGAACCGTCCTTTGCGGAGCATGGGGAATCATCTGGCAGAATGTCAGGCTGGAACATCGTGACCAGGCGGGTGCCCTCTCACCCCCGCCGGTCGCGCCTGTCCCTCGGGCGGGCTCCCGTCGTGCCCCACTCGATGAGACACCGCTCACCCACGCTCTAATGCAGGAGAGACCACACCCGTGGCAGTCAAGATCAAGCTCAAGCGGCTCGGTATGATCCGCAACCCGCAGTACCGCATCGTCGTCGCCGACGCCCGGAGCAAGCGGGACGGCCGTGCCATCGAGGAGATCGGCCTGTACCACCCGAAGGAGAACCCCTCGCGCATCGAGGTGAACTCCGAGCGGGTGCAGTACTGGCTGGGCGTCGGCGCGCAGCCGACCGACCCGGTCCTGAAGATCTTCAAGCTGACCGGCGACTGGCAGCAGTTCAAGGGCGAGCCCGCCCCCGCCACGCCGCTCCAGGTCGCCGAGCCCAAGCCCGACCGGCACGCGGCGTACGAGGCCGCCGCCAAGGAGTCGCTGTCGGGTGACACCGGCGCCGCCGCCACCACGCCCAAGAAGGCCAAGAAGACCGTGAAGGCCGAAGAGACCGCCGAGGCCCCGGCCGCGGAGGAGAAGCCGGAAGGCGAGGCCTGAGGTGCTCGAGGAGGCCCTCGAGCACCTGGTCAAGGGCATCGTCGAGCATCCGGACGACGTCCGGGTCCGCGCGCGGCGCATCCGCACCGGGCGCGTTCTCGAGGTCCGGGTGCACCCCGACGACCTCGGCAAGGTCATCGGCCGCGGCGGCCGTACGGCGAAGGCGTTGCGTACCGTCGTCAACGCGTTGTCGAACGGTAAGTACGTGCGGATCGACCTGGTCGACCTGGAAGAGGCGCGCTGAGCCGAACGACGTGTCCGGGGGACCCCGCACCGGGGTCCCCCGGCGTGTTTTCGGCTTCGGACGGGTCTCTTCCGGGCGGCTTGCGGTGACAGTCCGGTTCGGGCGGTGACGTTCGAACCGTCGCGTTGAAGTCGCGTAGAGAAGTCGCGTTGAAGCGGTAGCGGAGGTAGGCGACAAGTGCAGCTAGTCGTGGGCAGGATCGGCCGCCCGCACGGCGTGCGGGGCGAGGTCACGGTCGAGGTGCGCACCGACGAGCCCGATCTGCGCTTCGCTCCGGGTGCGACGCTGGCCACCGACCCGGCGCCGGCCGGTCCGCTGACGGTGGAGCGGGCCCGGTGGCACAAGGGGATCCTGTTGCTGACGCTGGCCGGGGTGGAGGGCAGGGACGCCGCGGAGGCGCTGCGCGGCACGCTGCTCGTCGTGGACTCGGCGGACCTGCCGCCGATCGACGACCCCGACGAGTTCCACGACCACGAACTGATCGGCCTGACGGTGGTCACCACCGAGGGGGAGCGGGTCGGCGAGGTCAGCGACGTCCTCCACCACGGACAGGACCTGCTCGTGGTGGCCCGTCCCTCCCGTGACGAGGCGTACGTCCCGTTCGTCAAGGCGCTCGTGCCCGAGATCGACCTCGGCAAGGGCATCCTCGTCGTCGACGCCCCGCCCGGACTGCTCGACGCCCCAGAGGCGGAGTAGGGGCCGCAGATGCGCGTCGACATCATCTCGATCTTCCCCGAGTACTTCGCCCCGCTCGACGTCTCTCTCATGGGCAAGGCCCGCGAGCGCGGCATCCTCGACATCCACCTCCACCAGCTCCGCGACTGGACGCACGACGTCCACAAGAGCGTGGACGACACGCCGTACGGCGGGGGCCCCGGCATGGTGATGAAGCCGGAGGTCTGGGGCGAGGCCGTCGACGCGGTGATCGAGGACGGGCGCGCCGTCTTCGGGAAGGACGCGCTGCCCCGGCTGATCGTCCCCACGCCGAGCGGCCGGCCGTTCACCCAGAAAGTGGCGCTGGAGTACGCCGAGGAGCCGTGGCTGCTGTTCGCCCCGGCGCGCTACGAGGGCATCGACTCCCGCGTCGTCGCCGAGTACGGCGAACGTCTGCGCGCCGACGAGGTGAGCATCGGCGACTACGTCTTAGCCGGGGGAGAGGCGGCCGTCCTGGTGATGGTCGAGGCCGTGGGGAGGCTGCTGCCGGGGGTTCTCGGCAACGCGCGCTCCGTCGCCGACGACTCCTTCGCGCCGGGGGCCATGGCCAACCTGCTGGAAGGCCCCGTCTACACCAAGCCGCCCGTGTGGCGGGGGCACGAGGTGCCGGAGGTCCTGCTGTCGGGCCATCACGGCAGGATCGCCCGCTGGCGGCGCGACGAGGCGCTGCGCCGTACGCTGGCCAGGAGGCCGGAACTGGTCGCCCGGCTCGACCGGGACGGCCTCGACAAGCACGACCGGCGCGTCATCGAGGAGTTCGGGGAGCGCCGTGAGGAACGGCCTGAGGAACGCGCCGGGGAGCGTCCCGAAGAGCGCCGTTCCGCCGCCGCGTCTCGCACCTCGTTTCGCGCAGCGCCGGAAGATATGGCAGACTGAATCGCTGCTGCCTACTTCGGCATGGCCGGGTGCGCCCGGCCTGGATGTGGCAGACAAGACGTATCAAGCCAAGCACGCGTGTCCCCCTCGTCGCCGAGCCTCCGGGCCGGCCGGGTGGACCTCCGTGTGCCCATGTCAATGAGGAACCGCCGCCATGCACACGCAGATTCGAGAGATCGAGAAGGCTGCCCTTCGCAGCGACGTACCGGCTTTCCGCCCGGGTGACACGCTGGAGGTCCACGTCCGCGTCGTCGAGGGCAACCGGTCCCGCATCCAGGTGTTCAAGGGCTTCGTCCTGCGCCGCCAGGGCGGTGGCATCCGTGAGACGTTCACGGTCCGCAAGGTCAGCTACGGCGTCGGCGTCGAGCGCACCTTCCCGGTTCACAGCCCCGTGATCGAGAAGATCAACGTGGTGACCCGCGGCGACGTCCGCCGGGCCAAGCTGTACTACATGCGTGACCTGCGCGGAAAGGCCGCCCGCATCCGCGAGAAGCGCGAGGCGCAGCCGGCCGGCAAGTAAGGCTTTGGGATCGTGGTCCGTGCCTCAGGCGCGGGCCACTTTCTTTTTGCCGGTGATGCGGTGTCCCCGGCGCTCGCCGTCGTGGACATCATCTAGGCTCAGCAGCGATGGCTAGCGAGGGACAGGGGCCGGGCACGCGCCGCCCAGCCGAGGACGGGGTGGACGTGGTCGCCGAAGACGTCAAGCAGAACGCCGAGGACGGGAAGAAGAAAGGCTCGTTCTGGCGGGAGTTGCCCGTCCTGATCGTGGTCGCCCTCGCCCTGGCTCTGCTGATCAAGACCTTCGTGGTCCAGGCGTTCTACATCCCGTCCGCGTCGATGGAGAACACGCTCCTCATCAACGACCGGGTCCTGGTGAACAAGCTCGTTTACCACGTCCGCGACATCGAGCGCGGCGACATCGTCGTGTTTTCCGGCGTGGACTCCTGGGACTCCGAGGTGCAGTTCGAGGAGCCGTCCAACCCCGTCGCCGCGGGGCTGCGCTGGATCGGCACCGCGTTCGGGATGGTGCCGGGGGAGAAGGACTACATCAAGCGGGTCATCGGCGTGCCGGGCGACAAAGTCAAATGCTGCGACGCGCAGGGCCGGGTCACAGTGAACGGCGTGCCGCTGGACGAGAAGTCGTATCTGTACCCGGGGAACGCGCCGTCGGACCGGCCGTTCGAGGTTACGGTCCCGCCGAACCGTCTGTGGGTGATGGGCGACCACCGCTCGCTGTCCTGGGACTCTCGCCTCCACATGGGTGACCCGGGCGGCGGCACCATTCCCGCCGACAAGGTGATCGGCCGCGCGTTCGTCATCGTCTGGCCGTTCAACCGGGCCAAGATCCTGCCGATTCCGGAGACGTTCGCGCAGCCGGCGCTCCAGGCCGCCCTCGGGGCCGCGCCGTTCGTCGCGGGCTTCGCGGGGGCCGTGCCGCTGGTGGCCCTGCGTCGGCGGCTGGTGAGGCGACGATAGGACGTGACAGAGCCGGAGGAGGCAGCCGTGGGAGAGTCCGACGAGAGTCGCTTAGGCACCGCCGGGCCGGTCGGGTCCGCGGACGGCGTTCCGCAGGAACCGGCGGAGTCGCCGGCCGCGGGCGAGGATGAGCCGACCGGCGACGGGAAGGAGGACCGGCCCGCGAAGAAGAAGGGCTCCGGCCTGCTGGAGACCCTCATGTACGTGCTCGGTGGGGTCGTCGTCGCCCTGCTGGTCCACACCTTCCTGTTGCAGTCGTTCTACATCCCGTCCGAGTCGATGCAGAACACGCTCCTGGTCAACGACTACGTAGTGGTCAACAAGCTCGCGTACAAGCTCGGGCCGGTGGAGCGCGGCGACATCGTGGTCTTCAAGGGCTGGGACGGTGAGGACACGATCAAGCGGGTGATCGGCGTCGGCGGCGACCACGTGAAGTGCTGCGACGCCAAGCGCCGCATCACCGTGAACGGCACGCCGCTGGACGAGGAGGGCGAGTACCTCTACCCGGGGGCCAAGCCCTCCGACCGTGAGTTCGATGTGAAGGTCCCCAAGGGGCGGCTGTGGCTGATGGGCGACCACCGGAACGACTCGGCGGACTCGCGCTACAACATCAACGACGGACACGAGGGCACGGTTTCGGAGGACGACGTCATCGGGCGGGCGTTCCTGCGCTACTGGCCGCTGAACCGGATCTCGCTCCTGTCCCGGCCGAAGACTTTCTCCGCTGTCCAATGATCTCACCTGCGGCTTTGCCCTCGGCGGCGGTTCGGGTCGTATCGCCATGCCCGAATGAGGCGTAATCTACTTGTCGTCATGACAGCTGCCTACCGCCCGCGCCCGAGTGTCGTCCGACGGGACTCCGGACTCTACGGCTACGAGCGGGCCCTGGCCCGCCGGGGGTTCACGCCGGTCGCCGGGGTGGACGAGGCCGGTCGGGGCGCCTGTGCGGGGCCGCTGGTCGTCGCCGCGGTGGTGCTGGGGCGGGACATCGACGGGCTGAGCGATTCCAAGCTCCTGACCGAGGCCGTGCGCGAGCGCCTCTACGAGCGGATCATGGCGACCGCCCGGGCCGTGAGCGTGGTCGTGATCCCTCCTGAGGAGATCGACTCGCGCGGCCTGCACAAGTGCAACGTCGCGGGGATGCGGCGGGCCGTCGCCGGGCTGGGGCTCGTCCCCGCTTACGTCCTCGTGGACGGCTTCCCGGTGGCCGGGCTGCCCGCGCCGTCGCTGGCCGTGTGGAAGGGCGACCAGGTCGCCGCGTGCGTGGCGGCGGCCTCGATCGTGGCGAAGGTGACGAGGGACCGGCTGATGCACGGCCTCGACGAGGCCTACCCGCAGTACGGCTTCGCCCTGCACAAGGGCTACGTGACCCCTGGCCATCGGCGGGCCCTGGCCCGGCACGGGCCGAGCCCCCACCATCGGTTCTCGTTCGTGACGGTGGCCAGGGTGACTCGTGGGACAAGGATCCCGGCCGGGGGCCTGTGGACGGGGCAGGATGAGGACATGCGCGAGAATGAGGTTGGGACCGGTGTCGTCTGAACGGGTCGGCCTCGACAGTGGGATCCCGACGGGGAGCGGAAGAGGAGGACCGGGATGAGCGCGGAAGATCTCGAAAAGTACGAGACCGAGATGGAGCTGCAGCTCTACCGGGAGTACCGCGACGTGGTCGGCCTGTTCACCTACGTGGTCGAGACCGAGCGGCGCTTCTATCTCACCAATTCCGTCGATCTCGACGTCCGCACCGCCGAGAACGGCGATGTCTTCTTCGACGTGAAGATGCAGGACGCCTGGGTCTGGGACATGTATCGCCCGGCCCGCTTCGTGAAGAACGTGCGGGTCGTGACCTTCAAGGACGTCAACGTCGAGGAACTGGCCAAGCCCGACCTCGAGATGCCCAAGGAGGGCTTCTCGAGCTGATCGCTCCACAGCGGTCGAGGTTGTCCACAGAACGCGGTTCGGACGCGAGGTGACCGGTGTGACCGGTGCATCGTCGGGTCATGCGTCTCGCCGCGTACGTACTCATTCTCGTCGTGCTGGCCGTCGTCACATCGACGGCCGCAGCCTCGACCGATCTGTCTTCGGCCACCACGCGCCAGGCCGCCGGGCCGGTCAAGCTGCCTGCCGGGGAACGGAAGAGTGACGGCGGGAATTTCCGGGGCCGCCGGCCGGCGTGGGGCTGGCCGCTCGCCGAGCGGTCCCGGCCGCTCAGGCGATTCGATCCGCCGGCCCAGCGCTGGCTGGCTGGCCATCGCGGGGTGGACCTGGCCGTCTCGGCGGGCGAGGAGGTCCTGGCGGTGGGGCAGGGAACAGTCAGCCTGGCGGGCCGGGTGGCCGACCGGGATGTGGTCGTGATTGATCATTCGAACGGCCTGCGCACCACATACCTTCCGGTGCTTCCGCTGGTCCGGCCGGGTGAGTCCGTGACGGCCGGGCAGGTAATCGGGACGATCGAGGAAGCAGGTGCGCACTGCCGGGTCCCCTGCCTGCACTGGGGTCTGCTTCGCGGGAACTTCTATCTCGACCCGCTTCTTCTGTTCGGCCATGGTGAGGTCCGTCTCCTCCCTATGTGGTCGGAGCGCCGGCGGTTGATCCTTTACGGGATGGGCGAGGTGGAGGCGTACAAGCAGGTCGATATCGGCCGCAAGTCCGGATATCGCTGGCGGGCGGAGAACGGCGGACTCCCACCGGCGCGCTTGGCAGAATCGGCACACTCGGATCGCTATCCACTGGGGCGCCGGCACATCTCCACCTTGCGGGGACAGGGCCTGGGCGTGCGCGCGTCCGCTCGGCCGGGTGCGTGTCGCCGCTGGTGGCCAAGTTGATGTCCCCGTGCTGTCGAAGTTGGCTATTTCTTGGTGATGCATCCGCCTGTCTGGGTTCGTGCCTGTTTCATGCGGAAGGACTCACCTTCGGTGACCACAACGATGCTGTGGTGCAGGAGCCGGTCCAGCAGGCTGACGGCGGTGGTGTGCTCAGGTAGGAAGCGCCCCCACTGGTCGAAGGGCCAGCGCGAGGCGATGCCGAGCGCGCGGCGTTCGTAGGCTGCGGCCACGAACCGGAACAGCAGCTGGGCGCCGGTGTCGTCGAGCGAGGCGAAGCCTACCTCGTCGGTGATGACCAGGTCGGCGCGTAGCAGGTTGTCGATGACGCGGCCGACGGAGTTGTCGGCCAGACCGCGATAGAGCGTCTCGACGAGTTCCGCGGCGGTGGAGTAGCGCACCTTGTAGCCGGCGCTGATGGCGGCGACGCCGAGGGCGATGAGGCTGTGGCTCTTGCCGGTGCCGGCCGGGCCGACCGCGCAGTAGTTCTCCGGCGCGGATCCATTCCAGCGAGGCCAGGTAGTCGAACGTCGCCCGCGGGATGGCAGAGGCCATGAGGTCGAACTCCTCGATCGTTTGATTACGGGGAGGGCTGCGGCCTTCATCCGGGTGCGGGCGTTGGATTCATCGCGGGCGGCCAGTTCGGCGTCGATGAGGGTCCGCAGGAACTCTTCGGGATTCCACCGCTGGGTGCGTGCGGTGACCAGCAGCTCGGGAGACAGACGGCATATCGCGGCGAGCTTGAGGCGGCGCAGGGCGGCATCGAGGTCGGCGGGCAACGGCGGAGCGGCGGGCGCGGTCATGACACCTGCCCGATCGTGTCGCTGAGTTTGCCGAGGGTGTACGGGGCGCGGGGCGGGGGCCGCGGTAATGCTCGAACCGGAAACGGGACCAAGCCAGTACTGCGCAGAACACATGCAGCCCTCCATCCGCGTCGCCCCAGTCGATGACCAGCGTCTGGCCCGGGGTCCACACCGCCGGGTGCCGCCCGCGCCTGGGCGACCAGGCGGCGGAAGTTCCGCGCCGACCCCGCATGCCCGGCAGCCTGGGCCAGCGGCAGCAGCCGCTTGGCCGAGATCTTCCCGTGCGTCGCGCGGACCTTCTCGGCCACCAGGCCGGCGACCTGGTCGTAGTTGTGCTCGCGCTGCTTGCGGCCCGGCGCCTTGTCCCCGCACCCTCCCCACGACACGCGAACACGCACGAAGACGAGTGGGGACTTCAAACTGGCCACCAGCGGTGACCTCAACCCGGCCACCTGCGGCTACTTCTACACAGCCACGGACAGTCGCCCGGCTTCCAGGACTCTGGGCACCAACTTCTAAGACCCCCGATCAACCTGAGTGCGAGCACTCACGTCCGCCGGTTCGAAGTCCTGGGCTACCGCGCCATCCTTGAGTCCCGTCGCTGATCAATACCTGCGTTCTGACCCCGACCGGCCATCACCGGCCGGGTTCGCTCCCACCTGCCTGCGCATCGCTCGGTGTTAAAAGCGCCCACGCATATCCGATTTTCGGATTAGTCGTAATCGGCCGGGGGTTCGCTCCTGGCTGCCTGTGCACCGTCCAATTTCCGGATTATGGCCTTCGCTTGTCCAAATAAAGGAGGGCAATTCGGACTAAATGGTACGAATCTTCATGAGAGTAATCATTTGACTACTAGATTGGACTTGTGTGATAAGTAAGAGTCAGTGCTAGATTAAATAACGCTCGAAGATCTTCAGCACAAAGGTACCTGTTCGCCGACCTCCCGTTTCCCTGATAAGGAGCTCACGTATGCGTAGAATCGCCGCCTTCGCTGCAGCGGTCTTGGGTGCCGCCGCTATCGCCGTCACTTCCACGCCCGCCAACGCAGTCACCTGGATTGGCATCGACCGTGTCGGCTCATACGGCTGCACCACCTGGCTGGGCACCTCGGGCAACTATAGGCAGCTTCACGTGTCGTGCTCTGGTAAGTCCGTCGCCGTAAGGGTGAGGTGTGCTGGAGGCGCCCTGCACGAGACGGGGTTCCGCTCCGGGTACAACCACGCTGATTGCAACCTCGTCACCGAAGGTGGAGTCGACGCCGGGTGGTTCGCCGTGCAGTAGAAGTGCCACTAGACAGCGCTGACAGAGAAGGAGCTCACGTATGCGTAGAATCGCAGCCCTCGCTGTAGCAGTGTTGGGTGCCGCCGCTATCGCCGTCACTTCCACGCCCGCCAACGCAGCCACTGGCTGGATTGACTTCGGCGATGCCGGCTCATACGGCTGCACCACCTGGCTGGGCCGCTCGGGCAACTATAGTCAGCTTCACGTGTCGTGCTCTGGTAAGTCCGTCGCCGTTAGGGTGAGGTGTACTGGAGGTGCCCTGCATGAGACGGGGTACCGCTCCGGGTACAACCACGCTGATTGCTACATCCCCAGCGAGGGTGGAGTCGACTCAGGCTGGTTCAGCCTGAAGTAGAAGTGCCACTAGACAGCGCTGACAGATGAGGAAGCGCCAGAGCGGCAGCCTCGTCACTCGACACGAGGCTGCCGCTCTGCCTCGCTTTGCACAACGAGACATCTCGTAAAACCTAACGAGTTTGATGCGTGATGTCGGGTGCATGGGTGGCGAATTGGGCGAGTGTTAGGCGGTAAGGCCAGGCAATCGTCGAGAATGTCAGGGCCACGTTATAGAACCCCAGAGCGTGTTTGAGAAGTGGTGATACGGGATGTCAGCGGTCGGTCTGTCGTTCGGGTCGCGCAGCGTGAAGATCGTCAGCATGGTCCGCTGCCACGCGAACGTCGCTACCCCTTGAGCTGACCGACGTGCAGTGGGCGCTGATCGAGCCACTACTCTCCCGCGCCGAACACCGGCGGGCGGCCGGAGAAGCATCAACGCCGGGACATTGTCGATGCGTCGTCTACGTGGTGGGTACCGGCCGCGTGGGGGGGCAACTGCTGTTTCGACCTCCCGCCCTGGCAGACCATGTACCGGTACTTCCTCCGCAGGGGAGAAGACAAGGTCAACGAGCAGGTGTTCGCCGTACTGCGGGAGCCTTCGAGCAGTGCAGGGGGCGGGCCGCAGAATCAACAGCGAAGACTGCCCTGCTCAGCATGTACCCGGTCACGCCGGTTCGGGGTGTGTCGGCGACGTCGGCGCCGGCTTCGTCGGATGCTGGTGGGCTGGACACGGCGCGTCCTGACCACTGTGCGGCGCATCGTCTGGAGGTCCGCGCCGGATGGGGCTCACCGTGATCGAACCATGGTGGGGCAGCCCTTCGCAGGCACGCTTTCGCATCCAACTAATTTCCGCCCCCGGCATATTATGCACCCTGTATGGTGGAAGTCTGAATGTGACACCGAGTGTAGCCGATTAGCTCTTTTTATTAGATTGCCTTATGAATAAGGTTATAGTAACTCGGGAAGTGTCACGGACAACGCGGCAACGCCTGGCATGGCTTGACGCTCTACGCGGCATCGCTGCCTTGGCAGTAGTGTTTGAGCACGCACTCAAGCCGCTTTTGTCCGAAGCGCGGTCGCCGATCAAGGCGATCTTTGAACCCGGTTCATACGGGGTGATGCTCTTCTTCCTGGTCAGCGGCTATATTGTACCCGCCTCATTGGAGCATCGAGGTAGCTTGCGCGCCTTTTGGGTATCCCGAGTTTTTCGGCTTTATCCGCTGTTTGGAGTTGGTGCGGTTGGCATGGTCGGTCTCGTGGCGCTGGGCTGGGATGCTCCTCATATTTGGTGGAGTACACGGCAAGCCTCCCTGGTGCTAGGTCATCTGACGATGCTGCAGAACCTGCTCTGTATGCCTAACCTGATCAACGTCCTGTGGACACTTTCATACGAGATGGCGTTCTATTTGCTCCTCACCGCGCTATTCACTTTCGGCATGAACCGAGCAAGCACCACGATCGCGCTTGGCTTCACTTCTTTGTCGATGCTGGGTGCGAGTATTCTGCCGGTCGGGTTGCTCTCGGTGGGGGGATCGGGACGCATGCTCACAGTCGCTCTGCTGGTGACCGCGTTGGTGGCGGTAGGTCTGATCTCCGTACTCGTCGGAAGTGGCACGGTCCGCAGGGCAGGGGCGGTCGTTGTCGGAGTCACTGTGTTGGCGCTCTTGGCGGTCAACCAAAGCTATCCCGGCCCGTGGCAGGGCATGCTGATCATGGCCACCATGTTTTCAGGAACAGTGCTGAATCGAGTCGACCGGGGCGAAATATCCTGGAAGCGAGCCGGATGGGCTGCTGTGGTTCCGTTGGCTGGGATATGGCTGGCACGGGATGAGTTTGGTTTTCAAGTGGCGATAGCCGCTGCTTGGATCACCTTCGGCCTAGGAATGGCATTGAGAAACCGTAGAATGCCACGAGTCCTCGTCTGGCTAGGGTTGGTAAGTTACTCAATTTACATTCTTCACCCACTTCTTCTGGAAACCGTTGAATGGTTCTGGCCTGAGCCGTCGGCCGTACCGCTAAGCCTGCGATTACTGGCTCTGGTGTTGGTGATTGGACTACTACTCGGGCTAAGTATGCTCACATGGCGTCTTGTGGAGGCTCCGTCGCAACAACTCGGCAAGCGGCTGGTATCAACTCGCAGTTGGATCCGGAAGGATTGCTCAGAGATTGTATAGAGTTCCAGATTGGAGCTCATTCCTGCTTGGATTTTATGGTTTCGTGCGCATGGTTTTGAGGGCGTCGAGTTCTCCCGTCGGAGGAACAAGAACCGTCGGCCTGGCAGCGGAGTGGGTCGCCGGCCGCGGGATCGTCACGATCAACCATCAAGCGCGCCAGGCGCCAGGATGGTTACGGTCAGGCCCGGGGATGGGCCTGGCGGTAGGCGGCCCGGAGCCGCTCGATGGACACGTGCGTGTAGATCTGTGTGGTGGCCAGGGAGGCGTGCCCGAGCATCTCCTGCACGGATCGCAGGTCGGCCCCGCCTTCGAGCAGATGGGTGGCGGCGGTATGGCGCAGCCCGTGCGGGCCCATGTCGGGGGTTCCCTCGACCTGCGCCAGACGGGCGTGCACGACACGCCGGACGGTGCCCTGGTCGATCCGGCCTCCTCGGACGCCGAGGAAGAGCGCGGGGCCGCTTCCCTCGCGAATCCACAGAGGCCTGCCCCGCACACACCACGCGTCCAGGGCGTGCAGGGCGGGCAGCCCGAAGGGAACCGTCCGCTCCTTGCGTCCCTTGCCCAGCACGCGGACCGTCCGGCGCTCCCGGTCCACGTCGTCCACGTCGAGGCCGCACAACTCGCTCACCCGCATGCCGGTGGCGTACAGCAGCTCCAGCATCGCCCGATCACGCAGGTCCCTGACGTCGCCCGGCCCCTGCGTGGACAGGACGGCCTCGGCCTCGATCTGGTCGAGCACCTTCGGCAACCGGCGTTCGGCCTTCGCCGTGCCGAGGAGCAACCCGGGGTCACTCGCCAGCCATCCCCGCCGGTGGCAGAAGGCGGTGAAGACCCGGGCGCAGGCGGAACGGCGGGCCAGCGTCGCCCTCGACCGTCCGGCCTGATGCTGGCCCCCCAGCCAGTCGCGCAGAACGGTGACGTCAAGAGCGGACACGTCGTCGTGCCCGGCGGCCCTCATATGCGCGAACAGCGAGGAGATATCACCGAGATACGCCCTCAGCGTGTGCGGTGACAGGTCCCGTTCAAGACGCAGATGCCGCTCGAACTGCTCCAGGACGGCGTCGAACTCCCCGAGTCCCTGCCCTTCGCCCGCTGCCACGACCTCGTCCTTCCCATCGCTTCGGGCTCGATGCGGTGCGACCCGCACCGCCCTCCGGGCGAGCCGCAGCCCGGGAATCTTCTAGCCGCAGTCACACGACGACGCGGTCCGGTTGTTGTGTCCCATCGCGCCGTGTCACTGCCCCTTCGACGGCGTCCGATGCGCGCTGAGCGCGTCCGCCCCGGCGAGCCCGAAAGGGGGAGGGGGAAGGAGACACGACCACGATCCGCATGCTATCCACCGGTCTCATTCCAGGACGCCGACCGCGCCGGCGAGTGCGGCGCCCGCGCAACGGCGCGCGCCCGCGTTCACCGGCGCGCGGCAGGGCGCACCCGCCACCCTCGGTCCACGTTCTCGACGAACCCCGCGGCGGCCAGAGCGCCCAGGCAGGCGAGGGCTGTCCCGATGTCCACACCGGCGGCGACCGCGATCGCGGCGGGACCCGCGGCGCCGCGTGCGGGGATCGCTTCGAGCACACGCCTGGTCTCGTCGTTCAGCCCGTCACGAGGCCGCACGGGCCCGCGTTGCTCCGGTGCGAGGTCGTCACCAATGGAGCCGACCAACTCGATGATCTCCTCCGCCGAAGTAACGCAGACGGCCTTGCCCTGACGAATCAGGACATGGCAGCCCGTGGAGACGTCCGTGGTGATGGGACCGGGCACGGCCATCAACTGCCGGTTCAAGCCCCAGGCATGAGTGGCCGTGTTGAGCGCACCGCTGCGCGCGGCCGCCTGCACGACGACGGTTCCCCGGGACAGGGCGGCGATCACCCGGTTGCGGATGAGGAACCGCAGCCGGGTGGGGTGCGCGCTCGGCGGCCACTCACTGATCACCGCGCCCTGTTGCCGCACGGCACGGAACAGGTCCTCGTGCGCGCTGGGATAACAGACGTCCGTCCCACAGGCGAGCACGACGACCGTCGGCGTCCCGGAGGCCAGCGCGCCCCGGTGGGCGGCCCCGTCGATCCCGTAGGCGCCGCCACTGATCACCGTCCACCCGCGCCCGCCGAGACTCATGGCGAACTCGGCCGCCACGGTCGTGCCGTACGCGGTCGCGGCCCTGGCTCCGACGACGGAGACCGAGCGCAGGCAGGAGAACCGCAGGTTCGCCCGTCCGTCCACCCACAGCCCGAACGGCCGTGCGTCTCCGAGGTCGTCGAGCTGGGTGGGCCATTCGACGTCACCCGGAACGACGAGCCGCGCCCCGCGCTGCATGCCTTGCGCCAGGTCGCCTGCCGGGTCCGTGTAGCGGGCCGCCCAGGCGGCCGCATGCCGGCCGACATCCAGGTGGCGCCTGGAAGCCTCGGCGCGGTCCTTCTCATCACGCGCGAAGCCAGGGTCGAGCACGCCGCGTTTCGCCTGCTGCATGGCGCCCACCGGACCATAACGGGCGATCAACCGGCCCATGACCGCGTCGCCCGCCTCGGCCATCCGCATGATCGCCACGCGGGCCAGCCGTTCCACCCGTCCCTGACCGGCCGCGCCGCCGGCGTCCCCGGCAGGGCCGGAGGCGCCCGCTGCCTGTGGGATGACATCACCGGCCGGCGCGTCACCGGCTGTGGAGAACTCCATCGCATCCATCAATCCACTCCGAGCCACAGTGCGAGGGCCGCCGACGTCTCGGTCTGGCCCGGACGGTCCTTGCCCGCGAGATCCGCGAGCGTCCAAGAGACGCGAAGCACGCGATCCAGGCCGCGTGCGCTGAGCGTGCCCACGTCGAGGCCCCGATGAAGCGGGGCCATCGCGGCGTCGGGCAGGCGGAAGTCACGGTGCAACGCGGATGAGGACACCTCCGCGTTGGTACGCCAGGGGGTGCCGGCCAACCGCCTGGCGGCCCGCTCGCGCGCCAGCCTCACCCGCTCGGCCACGGTCGCGCTGGTCTCCACGAAGTGCCGGTCCGCGAGCAACTCGGCGCGCGTGGCCCGGCCGATCTTCACCTTCACGTCGACGCGGTCCAGCAGCGGCCCGGAGAGCCGGTCGAGATAGCGGCGCCGGCCCGTGGGGGTGCACCTGCAGGGGTGTCCGACCGTTCCCTGCAGGCCGCACGGACACGGATTGGCCGCCAGGACCAGCATGAACCGGGCGGGGAACGTGACCGCGCCGACAGCCCGTGCGATGGTGACCGTTCCCGACTCGAGGGGTTGCCGCAGGGAGTCGAGCACGGTCGTCGCGAATTCCGGTGCCTCGTCGAGGAAGAGCACGCCTCGGTGCGCGAGCGACACCGCTCCGGGCCGCACGACGCCTCCGCTCCCACCGCCCACGACGGCCGCCACCGTGGCGCTGTGATGCGGAGCCATGAAGGGCGGTCTGGTGAGTAGCGGACGCCCCGGCGGCAGCGTTCCCGCCACCGAGTGGATGGCCGACACCTCCAGGGCCTTCTCCTGGTCGAGCGGCGGCAGGAGGGTCGGCAGGCGCTCGGCGAGCATGGTCTTGCCGCTCCCCGGCGGGCCCAGCATCCAGAGGTTGTGCCCGCCGGCCGCGCACACCTCCAGTGCCTTGCGGCCCATCGGCTGCCCGGCCACGTCGCACAGGTCCGGCCCCGGGATGCTCCGGTCGCAGCCGTCCGGTCCTGTCGGACGCGGCGCGTGCTCGGCCTGCCTGACGTGCTCGCCGTGCCTGACGTGCTCGCCGTCCTCGACGTGGTCAGCGTCCTCGCTGTGCTGGATGTGCTCGGCGTGGCCGACGTGCTCGGCGTCCTGCGAGAGCGAGGCGGCGTCCGCCACCACCGGAAGCCGGTGCAGGTCGCCCGAGCGCAGCCACCCCACCAGTTCGCCGAGCGTGGTGACGGGAACCACGGTGAGATCGGGCACGAGAGCGGCCTCGGCGGCGTTGAGCGCGGGCACCACGACCGTGCGCACCCCCGCCGCCGCGGCGGCGAGCGCGGCCGGCAGCACGCCTCTGATCGGCCGGACCCGCCCGTCGAGGCCGAGCTCGCCGAGGAACATCGGCGCTGCGATCCGCTGCGCGGGCACGGCGCCGGCCGCGCCGAGCACCGCGATCGCGATGGCCAGGTCGAAGATCGAGCCTCGCTTGGGCAACGTGGCCGGGAACAGGCTCACGGTGACCCGCGCGTCGGGCCAGGCGAACCTGCTGTTGATCAGTGCGGACCTCACGCGGCCCCGGGCTTCGCTGATCGCGGTGTCGAGTAGTCCGATGAAGTGTGTTCCGGCGATGCCGGGACCCACATCGGCCTCGACCTCCACGAGGCGTCCGGTGACGCCCACGAGGCCGACGCAGTGTGTCCGGGCGACGGGCATCTCAGACCACCCCGCGTTCGTGCCTGAGCGAGAAGTCGCCGGCGAATCGCTCGATCGCGATCACGTCGACCCTGATCGTGTCGAAACGCTCCGTGTGCATGGAGAGCCATCTGACTGCCAGCGTCCGCAGGCGCAGCAGTTTCTCCCCGGTCACCGCCTCGAAGGCGGTGCCGTGGCTGCGCCCGGAGCGGGTCTTCACCTCCACGATCACCAGCGCGTCGCCGTCACGGGCGACGATGTCGACCTCGCCCTCCGCGCAGCGCCAGTTGCGGTCGAGTATGTGCATGCCCTTCGCCGTCAGAAAGGTCACGGCGAGTTGTTCGCCCTGCCTGCCCAGCCGATCCTTCGCCGCCATGGGACCACCTCCGGCGCAGACAATCGCCCAAGCGGCCCCCGGCTCGGGGCACCGAACCACTTTCTGTGGAAAAGCCCATCCCGCGAATCGGCCGCTGTGGACGGGCGGAGGAAACCGCAGGTGGGCATGGTGAGAACGCTCTCGTCGTCCACAGCCTGGGCCAGGAGCGGAAGCGGGAGGGTGACCGCGGGGCAGACTGCGACCGGCATGGATACTTGCCCCGGTTCCGGGAGGCGGGTGACGGCTCTGCCCTTATGGAGCACGCCGTCGGTCATCGGGCGCCACAGGGCATCGGCAGTGAGGAGTCGGCAGTGACCGCGAAACTGATCAGGGAATTGGGCGAGGGTGCCGGGGTCGCCCTGCCCGAGGTCCGGGTCACCGGCGAGGACCCCGTCCTGCCGTCCGTCTTCCCCCTCGGCACGATGGCCGCGGCCTCGGCGGGCGCCCTGACCGCCGCCGTCGCGGCGTACGCCGCCCGCACCGGGGAGAACGGCGCGGAAGGGCCCGGCGGCCGGCAATGGTCTCGGGGCGCGCACGGCGATCCGGACGTCACGATCGATGTCCGCCACGCCGCCGTGGCCTTCCAGAGCGAGAGGCATTTCCGCGCCGACGGGAAGGCCATGGACGTCTGGGCCGCGCTCTCTGGGGACTACCGCACCTCGGACGGCTGGGTCCGGCTCCATTGCAATTTCGACCACCACCGTGATGCCGCCCTACGCGCGCTTGGACTGCCGCCCGGCTCGAGCAGCGCCGCGACCTGCAAAGAGGACGTCGGCAGGGCGTGTGCCGACCGTACGGCGGTGGAAATCGAGGAGGCGGTGATCCGCGAGGGCGGCTGTGCGGCGGCGATGCGGAGCAGGGCCGAGTGGCTCGCGCACCCCCAGGCGCGGGCGCTGGCCGACCTTCCTCTCGTCGGCGTGTCCCGGCTGCCTGACGGGGCCGGTCAGGCGAGCGGCAACGGGCTCCCGGCCGGGACGGAGCGGCCGCTCGGCGGTGTGCGGGTGCTCGACCTGACCCGCGTGATCGCCGGGCCGGTGGCCGCGCGGGCGCTCGCGGCATACGGCGCGGACGTGCTGCGTGTGGGTGCCGCGCACCTGCCAGAGGTGCCGGGGCTCGTGGTGGAGACGGCGTTCGGCAAGCGGTCGTGCCACATCGACCTGCGTTCCGAGGCGGACAAGCTGCGGGAGTTGGTTCGTCAGGCCGACGTGATCATCCAGGCCTACCGGCCCGGGGCCTTGCGGGCCAGGGGCTTCGGGCCGGACGATCTCGCCGCCCTGAGGCCCGGCATCGTCTGCGTCGACATCTCCGCGTACGGCACGCGCGGGCCGTGGGCTTCAAGAAGGGGGTTCGACAGCCTCGTCCAGATGGCATGCGGGATCGCCCACGAGAACGGCGACGGCCTGCGGCCGAGCCCGCTGCCCGCGCAGGCTCTCGATCACGGCGCCGGCCACCTGGCCGCGTTCGGCGCGGTCGCCGCACTGCTCCGGCGGGCGACCGAGGGCGGCTCCTGGCAGGTCGAGGTGTCGTTGGCGAGGACCGCGGCGTGGCTCGACGATCTCGGCAGGATCGACACGGCGGGGACGCGGCGGCCCCGGGTGGAACATCTGCTGGCGACGATGGACAGCCCCTTCGGCACGCTCACCTATGTGACCCCACCCGGCGCCATCGACGGGGTGCGTCCGCACTGGACGAGCCCACCGCCCCGCGAGGGAGAGCACCCCGCGGCGTGGTGGCCTCCGGCCTCCTGACGACAGCCGATGCCCTCCTCGCGACAGCCGATGCCCGCCAGGCCCCGCGCCCATCCCTGGCCGACGCTCGCTTCGAATGGGCACGGCCGGCGAGCCATGTGCGAGGTGGTCCTGGGAGACCGTGGCGTGGCCGGCGAGGCGTGTGGTGGTCTGGGGGCGTGCTGATCTCGCAAGGGTCAACTGAAGGGGCGGATCCGGGTAGACTGTTCGACGGCCTGCTAGGCGGGCCGAATTCGCACGCCCACTCACGAGCCGCCTTCTCGGTCCGGACCGCGTCCGGTGAAAGCGGCCCGGGGCGTCAGGGCGCGGGCAAGACGCCCGCGTGACCAACCGAGACCGTGCCCAAGGGCACACGACCATGGAGGACCATCACCATGGCCCCTGTCGTCACCATGCGGCAGCTGCTGGAGAGCGGCGTCCACTTCGGCCACCAGACCCGCCGGTGGAACCCGAAGATGAAGCGCTTCATCTTCACCGAGCGCAACGGCATCTACATCATCGACCTGCAGAAGTCGCTGTCGTTCATCGACCGTGCCTACGACTTCGTGAAGGAGACCGTCGCGCACGGCGGCACCATCATGTTCATCGGCACCAAGAAGCAGGCGCAGGAGTCGATCGTCGAGCAGGCGTCGCGCGTCGGCATGCCGTACGTGAACCAGCGCTGGCTGGGCGGCATGCTCACCAACTTCTCCACCGTGCACAAGAGGCTCCAGCGGCTGAAGGAGCTCGAGGAGCTCGACTTCGACAACGTGGCCGGCTCCGGGCTCACCAAGAAGGAGCTCCTGATGCGCCGCCGCGAGAAGGAGAAGCTGGAGCGCACCCTCGGCGGTATCCGTGACATGGCCCGCGTCCCGAGCGCGGTCTGGGTCGTGGACACCAAGAAGGAGCACATCGCGATCAACGAGGCCAAGAAGCTCGGCATCCCGGTCGTCGCGATCCTGGACACCAACTGCGACCCGGACGAGGTCGACTACCCGATCCCGGGCAACGACGACGCCATCCGCGCCGTCAGCCTCCTCACTCGCGTGATCGCCGACGCCGTCGCCGACGGCCTCATGACCCGTGCGGGCGCCGGCCGCGGTGACGAGAAGCCCGCGGGCGTCGCCGCCGCCGAGCCGCTGGCCGAGTGGGAGCGCGAGCTCCTCGAGGGCGGCGAGGCCGCCCCGGCCGCGGAGGCTCCGGCTGCCGAGACCGCCGAGGCTCCGGCCGCCGAGCAGCCCGCGCAGGGCGAGCAGGCCTGACGAACCACCACGGGTCCCCGCCGGGCGCGACGCCTCCGGCCGGCCGCGGCGGCGGGGATCTCCCAGGGAACGACCTGGTTCCGGTGCGGTAGGGCGACGCCCGCCGCGCTGAGGGCTTCACCGGGTGGGCGCCCGGCACGGGTGCCCACCCCCCAGACGATTCGCATCCGGGTCCCGAAGAGGAAATTGGACAATGGCTTCCGTAAACATGGCCGACGTCAAGCGGCTTCGCGAGCTGACCGCCGCCGGCATGATGGACTGCAAGAAGGCGCTCGAGGAGTCCGAGGGCGACTTCGACAAGGCCGTCGACATCCTGCGCCTGAAGGGCGCCAAGGACGTCGGCAAGCGCGAGGCCCGCACCGCGTCGAACGGTCTGGTCGCCGTCAAGCACGAGGGCGACTCCCTCGCGGCGCTGCTTGAGCTCAACTGCGAGACCGACTTCGTCGCCAAGAACGAGCGTTTCCAGGAGCTCGCCGCCGACATCGTCGCGCACATCGTCGCGACCAAGCCCGCCGACGTGCCGACCCTGCTCGAGTCCGAGCTGAACGGCAAGACCGTCAAGGAGCTGCTCGACGAGGCCAACGCGGCGCTCGGCGAGAAGATCGAGATTCGCCGGTTCGCGCTGCTGGAGGGTGGTTTCATCACCTCCTACATGCACAAGACCGACCCGCAGCTCCCGCCGGCCGTGGGCGTGCTCGTGCAGCTCGACACGCCGAACGCCGAGGTGGCCAAGGACATCGCCCAGCACACCGCCGCGATGGCGCCGAAGTACCTCAGCCCCGCCGAGGTGCCCGCCGAGGTCATCGAGAAGGAGCGGTCGCTGTTCGAGCAGATGACCCGCGAGGAGGGCAAGCCCGAGGCCGCCATCCCGAAGATCGTCGACGGCCGGGTCAACGGCTGGTACAAGGACTTCACCCTGCTGGAGCAGGCGTTCGTGAAGGACAACAAGAAGACGATCGCGAAGTTCGCGGACGAGGCCGGCGTCAAGGTCCTGGCCTTCACCCGCTACAAGGTCGGCCAGGCTTAGGCTTACTGCCAGGAGCTTTTCGACCCGCGCTACATCCGAGGAGGCCGCCGCCGTGCAGGAGAACACCAGACCCGCCACGCCGGCGGCTTCGTCGTACGACGGGCCGCTGCGCTGGAAGCGGGTGATGCTGAAGCTGTCGGGTGAGGCGTTCGCGGGGGGCGAGTCCCTCGGGATCGACCCGCGCGTCGTCGCCCAGCTGGCGGACTCGGTCGCCGAAGCGGTCCGTGAGGGCGTGCAGGTGGCGGTCGTCGTCGGCGGCGGCAACATGTTCCGCGGCGCCGCCCTGTCGCAGGGCGGCATGGACCGCGCCCGGGCCGACTACATGGGCATGCTCGGGACCGTCATCAACTGTCTCGCCCTGCAGGACTTCCTGGAGAAGCGCGGCATCGACACCCGCGTGCAGACCGCGATCACGATGCAGCAGGTGGCCGAGCCGTTCCTGCCGCGCCGCGCGATCCGTCACCTGGAGAAGGGCCGCGTGGTCATCTTCGGCGCCGGGCTCGGCTCGCCGTTCTTCTCCACCGACACCTGCGCGGCGCAGCGCGCGCTGGAGATCGGGGCCGAGGCGTTGCTCAAGGGCACCCAGGTCGACGGCGTGTACGACTCGGACCCGCGCAAGAACCCCGACGCGGTCCGGTTCGACCAGCTTGATTACGGTGAGGTGCTGACGCGGGGCCTCGGGGTCATGGATGCCACCGCGATCAGCCTGTGCATGGACAACGGCCTGCCCATCGTGGTCTTCGATCTCATGGGCGAGGGCAACATCCTCCGGGCGGTCCGTGGTGAGAAGATCGGCACGCTGGTGAGTCCGGCAGGGAAGTAGGGAGCCGCAGTGATCGACGAAACCCTCCTCGAGGCCGAGGAGAAGATGGACAAGGCGGTGACGGTCGCCAAGGACGACTTCGCGAGCATCCGCACCGGTCGTGTGACGCCCTCGATGTTCAACAAGATCAATGTTGACTACTACGGGTCGCCGACACCGATCCAGCAGCTCGCGTCGTTCCACGTCCCCGAGGCGCGCATGGTGCTCGTGCAGCCGTACGACAAGGGCTCGCTGAACGCGGTCGAGAGGGCCATCCGCGACAGCGACCTCGGCGTCAACCCGAGCAACGACGGCACCGTGATCCGCGTGGTGTTCCCCGAGCTGTCGGAGGAGCGCCGCAAGGAGTACATCAAGGTCGCCCGCAACAAGGCGGAGCACGGCCGGGTGTCCGTACGGAACATCCGCCGGCACGCCAAGGAGATCCTCGACAAGCTCGTCAAGGACGGCGAGGCCGGCGAGGACGAGGTCCATCGCGCGGTCAAGGAGCTCGACGACCTCACCCAGAAGCACGTCGCGAAGATCGACGAGCTGCTGAAGCACAAGGAAGCCGAGCTGCTCGAGGTCTGACGTCGCGGCCCCGCACGTGGGCCGTACGGCACGACCGTGATCCTTGTGCCGCACCGCGAGAGCGGGGCGGCACAAGGATCACGCGTATATAGAGAGTGGGACGCTGTGGACGGAACTGCTGCCGCAGGCGACCGGAACCCGGCGGGGGGCCCTGCGGGCCCCTCCGGCGCCGGACACGGTCCCGAGGCGGGTGGTCGCACCGGTGCCGGTCCTGGTGCCGGCCAGGCTTCCGCGTCGAGCGGTCTCGCGGGCGTCGGCGCGGCTTCCGGCGCTGCGCAGAACGGCGTCACCGATTCCGGCGCCGGCCGCGCCGCCACACCGGACAACCTCGCGGACCCGGCGGACACCGGCGTCCCGAACGGCACGTCCGGCGACGCCGCCAAGCAGCCCTCCGGCCGTACGGGCCGCAACCTCCCGGCCGCGGTGGGCGTCGGCGTCGCGCTGGGCGCGGTGGTCATCGGCTCGCTCTACTTTGTCAAGGTCGCCTTCCTCGTCGTCGTCCTGGTGGCCATCGGCGTCGGGATACACGAGATCGTCAAGGCGTTCGGCGGATTCGGCATCCGGGTGCCGCTGCCGCCCCTGCTGGCCGGCATGGCGGCCATGGTGCTCGGACCTTATTGGGGCGGCACGACGTTCCTGGTCGGCGCGTTCGCCGTGACCGTGATGGTGCTGCTGGCCTGGCGCATGCTCCAGGGCGCGGAAGGCTTCGTCAAGGACGCGACCGCCGCGGTGTTCGTCGCCGTCTACCCGGCGCTGCTCGCGGGGTTCGTGCCGTTGCTGCTGGCTCCCGAGGACGGGCCGGACCGCGTGATCGTGTTCGTCGCGGTCACCGTGTGCAGCGACATCGGGGGATACTTCGCCGGGATCTTCTTCGGCAAGCACCGGATGTCGCCGCTCATCAGCCCGAAGAAGACCTGGGAGGGCTTCGCCGGGTCCACCCTCGCCTGTGTCGTGGGCGGCGCGTTACTGGTCCACTTCCTGCTGCAGGGCGAGTACTGGGAAGGCGCCGTCGTCGGCCTGGCGGGAGTCGTGTGCGCGACGCTCGGCGACCTCGTCGAGTCGGTGATCAAGCGTGACATCGGCATCAAGGACATGGGCACGCTGCTGCCGGGCCACGGCGGGGCCATGGACCGCCTCGACTCGCTGCTGTTCACGCTCGTTCCCGTGTGGCTGCTGCTCACGATCCTGGTCCCGGTCGCCTGAACAGCCCACGTCGAGTCCCGGCCCGGCACGCGTCAGATCCGGCTGGTCATCGCCAGCCGCTCGCTGATCGCCCGATGGCCGTGATCGGCCACGAGGCGCAGTTCTGACTCGGTGAGCGGGAGTAACCACAGCCACCGTACGGCGTCGCCGCCAAACACGAATCCAGACATGTCCGGTAGTCCGGGCGGGTCCATCAGCATGAGCACCCCCTGGTGCCCGCCGTCCAACGGGAACGTGACAGGGTTCTGGAACCAGCGGGCCGTGTGCCCGTGCCCCAGCCACGTCACCGACCGCCACGGATACTGCCCGAGCCAGGCGAACAGCCGTGCGGCGACCTTCGGATCCTTCCTGGTCGCCAGCGCGAGTTCCACCCGGCACGCCGTGTCGTACATCTCCGCGGCGGGCATCCGCTGGCAGCTCATGCCGACCGTGGACAGCACCGTGTAGTCCCGCGTGAACGTGGGCGGGCGCTCGCTGACGCCCACCAGGGGGAACCGGTCGCCGCCGACGTCCCAGTAACGGCCGGGCGGCCCGAGCCTGCCGTCGAGGTGGCCCAGCACGAACTGCTGGTAGGTGGCCCAGCTGCCCTCCGCCTGCCGCCACTGCCAGTACGCGCGGGCCTTGGCCACCCGGGGGGACAGCCCCTCCAGCGCCTCGCCGAGCGGCCAGGCGAACGGCGACTCCCCGACGGCGTCCCGCGCGTACCCGGGCATGCCGCGCTCCATGTCGGCCCACGCCGGAATGACCGCCAGGAGCGTGTCGTTCTCGTACAGGGCGACGCCGTCGCCCTCCTCGAACCACAGCACCGACAGCGACTCCGCGTCCAGGGGCGGCCGGCTGGAGGGATGCGCGGTGTGCGCCTCGGGCATCAGCGGCGGCAGCCCGGCGTCGGCCCGGCCGAGATCGGCCTCGGCGGGCGCGGGGACGTGGTTGGCCAGCCAGACCGCTCCGTGGACGATCCCCTTCGCGTCACGAAGGTAAGCTACGGAGGAGGTCCGGTCGGCTTCGATCGTCAGTGTGCGGCTCCCGTAGGGGTTGGTGCTGGTGAGCACGACAGTGGTGTCCACACCTCACCTCTCGTACGCCTCCGGGATTCGACCGCCAGACAGAATGTAAAGCCGCGTGCGTCAGTCGTTAAGACCACGGCCGCGGATGATGGAAAGGGTTTTGCGTGAGCGAGCAGCCGAAGACCGGGCAGCTGACCTTCGTGGCGCCCCGCAGGGCCAAGCCGCAGCGCCACCTCGCCGACCTGACCATGGCGGAACGCAGGGCCGCGGTGGCGGAGCTGGGGGAGAAGCCGTTCCGCGCCGACCAGCTCTCCCGCCACTACTTCACCCGGCTGACCGGCTCTCCCGAGCAGATGACCGACCTGCCGGGCGCGCTGCGCGAGCGGCTGATCGAGCAGCTCATGCCTCCGCTGCTGACGTCCGTACGCGAGATCACCTGTGACGGCGGCATGACGCGCAAGACGCTGTGGAAGCTGTTCGACGGCTCGCTGGTCGAGTCGGTTCTGATGCGCTACCCCGACCGCGTCACCATGTGCGTCTCCTCCCAGGCCGGATGCGGCATGAACTGCCCGTTCTGCGCGACAGGCCAGGCCGGGCTCACCCGCAACATGTCCACGGCAGAGATCGTCGAGCAGGTCGTCGCGGGGGCGCGGGCGCTGGCGCGCGGCGAGGTCCCGGGCGGGCCTGGCCGGGTGACCAACGTGGTCTTCATGGGCATGGGCGAGCCGATGGCCAACTACAAGGCCGTCATCGGCGCCGTACGCCGCCTGGTCGACCCCGCGCCGGAGGGCCTCGGCATCTCGGCGCGCGGCGTCACGGTCTCGACGGTCGGCCTGGTGCCGGCGATCGGCAAGCTCGCCGACGAGGGCCTGCCGGTGACGCTCGCCGTCTCCCTGCACGCGCCGGACGACGAGCTCAGGGACACGCTCGTGCCGATCAACACGCGGTGGAAGGTCGCCGAGGTGCTCGACGCGGCCTGGAGCTACGCGGCCAAGACCAAGCGGCGCGTGTCCATCGAGTACGCCCTGATCAAGGACATCAACGACCAGGAGTGGCGGGCCGACCTGCTCGGCCGCCTGCTCAAGGGCAAGCTCGTGCACGTCAACCTGATCCCGCTCAACCCCACGCCCGGCTCGAAGTGGACCGCCTCCCGCCCCGAGGACGAGCGGGCGTTCGTACGCCGCCTGGAGTCCCACGGCGTCGCCGTGACCGTACGGGACACCCGGGGGCGGGAGATCGACGGGGCGTGCGGACAGCTCGCCGCCGCGCCCCAATAACCCGCGGCCCCAATAACCGGCGGCCCAATCACCCGCGCCTCCATAACCCAGCGCAGTAGTGACCTAGGGTCGCGTGCGGCGCAGCCACGCGTAGGCCGCCAGGCCGATCGCGGGCCACAGCAGGGACTGCACTGTGATCAGGGGCAGCCCGGACAGCAGCACATTGTGGTGGGCGTCCCGCATCCAGGCCATGACCGGCACGGTGAGCCAGCGGGCCCCGGCCATGCTGATCACCAGCATCGACAGGTAGCCGAGGATCAGGGCGATCGTGGAGACCGCCGGGGAGGGCAGGATCGGGCGGCTCGTCAGCGCCCCGAGCGCGAGCCCCGCCGTCGCGGACAGCAGGTGCAGCCACACCCCGGTCAGGAGCACGGTGGGGGTGGGGGAGGCGGCGAGGCGGAAGAGCAGCGCGGCCTCGGCGATCGCGGCCAGCGCGAGCAGCGACGCGAACGCCGCGAGGAGGCCGCTCACCAGCTCCCTCGGCCCCACCGCGGACAGGGCGACGCTGCGCTGCTCGTCGGGTTCGGTGTCGAGCAGGCCGCGCGCGGCCCAGGCGAGCACCGGCACGAGCATGGCGGCCGAGTCCGCGGTGGCCCCGATCTCCTGACCGGCGGGGACGGGGCCGGCGTAGAGGACCGCCAGCAGCGCCAGCAGCGCGATCAGCGGTTGCAGCGCCCGGTGTGAGGCGACGTATCCGGTGAGGCGGAACCTCGCCAGCGCGAGCACGACTGTCATCCGGCGGCCTCCCGGGCGACGCGGCCCGTGATGTTCACGGTGCAGCCCTCGGCACGCAGGCGGTCGGCCAGGTCCGACGCCCTCGACGCGGCCACCGCCACCTCCAGCACGGTCAGGGCCGTCTCACCGGCCTCCTCGACCGGCTCGAGTTCGCGTACGGCCCGGTCGCGGACCTCGCAGCGGCGCAGGCCGGGAAAGGCGCGCAGATCACCCTGGTGGTCGCTCACCACCACGATCCCGCCGCGCGCGCTGATCTCCCCGATGATCCTGGGGAGTTCGGCGCGGGTGGCGGCGTCGAGACCGGCGAAGGGCTCGTCGAGCACGAGCAGCCCCGGCTCGGCGAGCAGCGCCTGCGCGAGGCCCACCTTGTGCGCGCTGCCCTTGGACAGATCGGGCAGGCGCTGCCCGAGCAGGTGGTCCATGCCGAGCCGCTCGCTCCACCGGCCGATCGACTCCGTGCTCACCCTCCGGACCGCCGCCATGTGCCGCAGGTAGGACGCCACGGTGAACGGCTGGTCGGCGGGGAATCGCTCGGGGGCGTACCCGACGACCCGGGGGCGGTCCTCGACGCTTCCGCGTACGGGCCTGAGCAGCCCGGCGACCAATCGCAGGAGGGTCGACTTGCCGGTGCCGTTGGGTCCGGTGACCTCGATCACGTCCCCCGGATCGAGGACCAGGCCGGCGTCGGACAGGACCCAGGGGTCTCGCCGTCCGTACCGGAAGGAGAGGCTGGCGATCCGCATAGTTTTCCGAGCCTATCGGGATGTTCCTCCCGGCGTACGAACATCGGGCGATCTTTGGGTCTCGCCTTTCTGTTGGGACTCCCGTCAAAATGGACGGGCGTCAGCAACGGGCAGGGAGGTGTGGTGTGAACCGCTTTCCCCGCGTCATGGCGGTGCGCCTGGGCTATGACCCCGAACAGGTCGACGACTTCGTGCGCAGGATCGAGCGGACGCTCGGGCTCGGCCCGCTCGACGGGCCGCCGGTGACCGCCGACGAGATCAGGAACGCGAAGTTCGCCGTCAAGCTCGGGGGCTACAACGAGACGGCGGTGGACTTCGCGCTCGACGCGTTCATCGTCGCGGTCGAGGCCAGAGGCGGTCAGGACGCCGCGTCGCCGCCGCCGCCCGCCTCGGAGTCCGTCGCCGAACAGCCCGCCGTCGAACAGCCCGTTGCCGAAGAGCCCCAGCCCGCCGTCTCGGAGCCCGCCGCCGAACAGTCCGCCGCCGAACAGGCCCCGGCGGCTCCGTCCCGCCGTACGCGTGCCGAGAAGCGCACGCGTCCGCAAACGGTCCCCGCGCAGGCCTCCGGACGTGGGGAGAAGACCGGCACGCCCCCTCCTGAGCCGGGCACGCCGTCCTGGCTGGAGACGCAGGCGGCCCGGGTGGAGCGCGTGGCCTTCCGCCCTGGGCGGCTCGGGATGGGCTACCGCGAGGAGGAGGTCGACGCGTTCCTCGACCGGGTGGTGGCGACGCTGCGCGGGACGGCGGCCGAGCCGTTGACGCCGGAGCAGGTCAGGAAGGCGACGTTCGCGACTGTCGTGTTCCGGCCCGGCTACGCGATCCATGAGGTGGACGGCTTCCTGGCAGAGATGGCGGGCGTGCTGGAGCGCTTCCCCTGCGGCGATCCGCAAAACTCATAAATTGCAATTTTCGTGGAGCAATGCACCACGATAGGGGTCATGCTGCGCAGATCATCCCCCCTGGCGGCGCTCGTCGCCGCCGGTCTCACATTGGCCGTCCCCCTGCAGGCCGTGCCGGCGGCCCAGGCGAGCACCGGCTCCGGCGCCTACGTCCCCGGCTCGGCCGGTCTCGGCGACCCGTACTTCCCCCATGCGGGCAACGGCGGATACGACGCCGGCCACTACACGATCCGGCTGCGGTTCACGCCGAAGACCCGGCACCTCAGCGCCACGACGACGATCACGGCGACGGCGAAGAAGAACCTTTCCCGGTTCGACCTCGACTTCTCCGGGCCGAAGATCAGCAAGGTGGTCGTGAACGGCGAGCGGGCCTCGTACGCCCGGAAGGGCCAGGAGCTCGTCGTCACGCCCCGGCACGGGCTGCCGTCGGGGAAGACGTTCACCGTCGAGGTGTCCTACGCCGGCCGGCCGAAGGCGATCAAGGACAAGGTGCTGGGCGTCACCGGCTGGATCGACACCAAGGACGGCGCCGTCGTGCTGGCCGAGCCGGACGGCGCCCGCAGCTGGTTCCCGGTCAACGACAACCCGCGGGACAAGGCCACCTACACCTTCGAGGTCACCGTGCCCGAGGGGCTGACGGCCCTGGCCAACGGCGAGCCGGGGAACTCCGGCGTCGCCGGCCCGCGCGGCGGCTACAGGACCTCGAAGTGGGAGATGCGGCATCCCATGGCGTCGTACCTCGCCATGGTCGCGATCGGGAAGTTCAAGGTCACCCAGGGCGTCGTCGACGGCATGCCCAACATCACGGCGTACGACCCCTCACTGGCCAAGGAGTTCAAGCGCCTGCACGGCACCACCGCCAAGGCGATCGCCTGGGAGTCGAAGATCTTCGGCGACTACCCGTTCTCCTCCACGGGCGGCATCGCCGACCGGCTCGGCGTCTACTATGCGCTGGAGACGCAGGGCAGGCCGGTGTACGACACGGGCATGTCGGACGAGCCGACGATCGTGCACGAACTGGCCCACCAGTGGTTCGGCGACAGCGTCGGCCTGCGCAGCTGGAAGGACATCTGGCTGAACGAGGGCTTCGCGTCGTACGCCGAGTGGCTGTACCAGGAGCAGCACGGCGGCCCCTCCGCCGAGAAGACCTTCGCCGAGCACTACAAGCACAAGGCAGGCAGCGCCTTCTGGAAGCTCAAGACCGGTGACCCGGGCCGCAACGGGCTCTTCGACTGGAACGCGATCTACGTCCGCGGCGCCATGACCGTGCACGCGCTGCGCCAGAAGATCGGCGATGAGACGTTCTTCACGTTGCTGCGCACGTGGACGAAGGAGAACCGGCACTCCACCGTCACCACCGAGGACCTCATCGCCCTGGCGGAACGGCTGTCCGGTCAGAACCTGGACGACCTGTTCGACGCGTGGCTGTACAAGGCGGCCAAGCCGAAGCTCTGACCGGCCAGGTCGCGGCCGGCGGCGAGACGGGCGGCCGATGACACGGCCGCCCGCCCTCCGGCACCGCCGCACCGGTGCCGCCGCACTGCCGCCGCACCGCCGCCGCACCGCCGCCGCACGGTGCCGCCGCAGCCTGTCAGCGGCCGTCCGGCGCGGGAGCCGGTTCGAACCCCGCCGTGCGATAGCGCTCGACCTCCGACCACGCGGCGGACATCCCGGTCAGGCATCGGTCGAACACCTCCGCCTGCCGGACGTACGCCTCGCGGGCGGGGCCGGGGCGGACGCACAGGTCGTCGGTGTCGCTGACCGACCACGGCACGTCGCTGTGCCCGAGCGCGGCGGGCAGCAGCGAGGCGACCCCGCGTGCGCCGAGTTCGCTGGTGAGCTGACGGCGGACGGGGCGGCCGAGCACGTCGGCGAAGATCTGTGCCCACACCTCCGACCGCGCGCCGCCCCCGGCCAGCCGCCAGGGGCGGTCGCCCACGTCGGCACCGCTGGCCAGGACCCGGTCGAGCTGCACCCGGTGATACTGGGCGACCCCCTCGATGACCGCACGGGTGAGATGCCCGCGACGGTGCACGGCGGAGATGCCGAGGAAGGTCCCGGAGGCCGCCGGATGCTCGGGGGCGCCGTTGACGAACGGCAGGAACAGCAGCCCGTCCGCGCCCGGCGCCACCGCCGCCGCCTCGGCCAGCAGGTCCGCCGCCGGAACGCCGGCGGTCGCCCGGTGCGGCACCGACGCGGTGCTCAGCCAGTCGAGGTTGGCGGCCGACGTGGGGGCGACCTCCATGGCGAGCATCGTCCCCGAGTCCGGCATCAGCGCGCTGAGCGTGACCTCGGGCGCGGGAGTGGCGGCGGGGACGACGACGCCGTTGATGGCCCAGGTGCCCACGATGATCGTCACGTCGCCCGGCGCTCGGCCGCCCGCACCCAGCGTGGCGGCCACGCAGTCCATGCAGCCCGCGATCACGGGCAGCCCCTCCGGCAGCCCGGTCAGCTCCGCGACCCGCGCGCCGAGCCCGGCCACGACTTGCCCGGACTCGCGCAGCGGCGGGAAGCGGTCGAGGTCGCCGGCCGGAAGCCCCACCAGTTCGAGCGCCGTCGGGGTGTACTCGCGGGTGTCCAGCGCCACCATGCCGAACGCGCTCGCGTCGCTGTAGTCGGCGCTTGGCACGCCGGTGAGCTGCGAGGTCACCCAGTCCTTGCACGACAGCGCCCACCGAGTCGCGGCGTACGCCTCGGGCTCGGCGTCGTGCAGCCAGCGCAGGAGCACCGACGGCTGGGCCGCCCACGGGATGGAGCCGGTCTCGGCGCCCAGGCGGCGGGCCGCCTCCGGCTCGATCGCGTCCACGATGTGCTGGGCCCGGCTGTCCGACGACGCGATGGCCGGCCCGACCGGCCGCAGCGACGCGTCGACGGGGTAGAGCCCGTTGCCGTGGGCGGCCACGCCGATGCCGGCCGGCGTGTAGCCGTCGGCCGCGAGCTTGCCCGCGAGGTCGCCGAGCAGCGACACGACGGTGCCGGCCAGCCCGGTCATGTCCACGTCGTGCCGGTGGGCGGTCACGCTGGTCCGCGGGGTGCGGGCGTGCACCACACCCACCTCGCGTCCCTCCGCGTCGAAGGCCGCGGCCTTCGACGCGGTCAGGCCGACGTCGACCCCGATGTAACACGTGGCCAGGTTCGTCATGCTGTCCTCCCGTCGCTGCCCCGGCTCGCCGCCGCGGCCAGCGCCCGGGGACGGTGGCGCCGCAGCTCGTTCTCATAGGCGGCCACCTCGGCGCGGGCGCGCCCCTCGTCCCAGCCGAGGTGTCGTACGGCGACGTCCGCGCAGGTCGCGGCGCTGGAAAGGCCCATGTCGCCGTTGAGCCCGACAAGGATACGCCGCAGCATGACGTCGGCCAGCGTGACCGCGCCCTCCTCGCGTACGGCCATGACGACCTCGGCGGCCAGGGCGCCGGTTTCCTTGTCGACGACCTCGGCGAGCGAGGGGTCCCCGGCGGCGAGGTCGAGCACCCGGCGGGCGCGCACGCCGTACAGCTGCAGCAGCCGGCGGGAGGACGCGCCGTCCAGCGGCGACTCACGCAGGAAGTCGCGCACGAACTCCGGCCAGTCCGAGGTGTCCGCGCCGGGGAACGGCCGGGTCCGGGTGACGCACGGGCGGGGCCGCCTGCCGAGCACGCGCAGCGCCTCGTCGGTCACGTCCTCCGCGAGGGCCCGGTGGGTCGTGAGCTTGCCGCCGATGACCGTCAGCAGGCCCCGGTAGGCGGGCGCGTGGTTGAGCACGGTGTGTCCACGGCTGATCTTGGCGTTGTTCGACACCCCGGCCGTGTACGGCAGGGGCCGGATTCCGGCGACGCTCCACAGCACGTCGTCGCGCGTCAACCGCGCCTGGGGGAAGATCCGGTTGGTCTCCGTGAGCAGGTAGTCGATCTCGGCGTCGCTGGCCACGACCTCGTCCAGGTCGCCCTCGTAGGTGAGGTCGGTGCTGCCGAGCACGTAGCGGCCCTGCCAGGGGAAGACGAAGATGGGCCGGCCGTCGGCCGCCGCCTCGAAGAAGATGCAGGTGTCGGGGGCTCCGGGGAACGGGTCGAGGACGACGTGGCTGCCCTTGGTGCCCCCGTTGAGCCGCCGGCTCTCGACCTGGCCGTCGAGGATCCGGTCGATCCACGGCCCCGCGGCGTTGACGGTGACGGCGGCCCGGATCTCCCCGCGCTCCCGGGTCCGTACGTCCTCGGTGTGAAGACCGGCGACCCGGTCGCCCTCGACGATCAGGCCGGTGACGGAGGTGTAGGTGAGGACGCGCGCGCCCAGACGGCGGGCGTCGAGGAGCAGTTCGACGCAGAGCCGCTCCGCCCACGGCACCTGCGCGTCGTGGAACAGCGCCGCCCCGCGCAGGCCCTCGCGCGACAGCGTGGGCCACCGCCGGGCCACCGTGCGGACCGGCACGCCCCGGCTGAGCCCGCGTCCCCGGCCCAGGGCCATCGTGTCGAACGCCAGCAGGCCGAGCCGGATGAGCGCTCCCGGCCGGGTGTTCCCCTTGTAGAAGGGGATCAGCATCGGGTAGTCGCGGATGAGGTGAGGAGCGGTGCGGAACAGCAGATGCCGCTCCCGGATGGATTCGTGCACGAGCGTGAAGTCGTAGCGCTCGAGGTACTTGAGGCCGCCGTGGATCAGCCGGCTGGAGGTGCTCGACGTGCCCGAGCCCACGTCGGCGCGGTCGACGACGACGACGCGCAGGCCGCGGGCGGCGGCGTCCCGGGCGATGGCGAGCCCGTTGATACCGGCTCCGATGACGGCGAGGTCGACGACGTCGTTCTCGCCGAAGGGGACGTGATGCGACATGGGAGGCTCCCGGAGGGTGACGGGCGCGGGTCCGCGGGCGGCGGACCCGCGCCGGAGAAGAACTGGACTAGGCTGCGGAGCCCGCCGCCTTCTCCTTGTAGATCTCGTACGCCTCCTCGGGCTTGAGCCCGTCGTGCACGACCGCGCGGACCGCGGCGAGCATGCCGGCGGGGCTGTCGCTCTGGAAGATGTTGCGGCCCATGTCGACGCCGGCGGCGCCCTCCTGGATCGACCGGTAGGCCATCGTCAGGGCGTCGATCTCGGGCAGCTTCTTGCCGCCCGCGACGATGATCGGCACCGGGCAGCTCGCGGTGACGGTCTCGAAGCCCTCCTCGACGTAGTACGTCTTGACGATGTGGGCGCCCATCTCGGCGCTGATCCGGGTGGCGAGGCGGAAGTAGCGGGCGTCGCGGACCATGTCCTTGCCGACCGCGGTGACGCCGAGCACGGCGACGCCGTGCCGCTGGCCGGCGTCCACGAGCGTGGCCAGGTTGGCCACCGACCGAGACTCGTGCTCGCCGCCGATGAACACCTGGATGGCCACGGCCGCGGCGTTGAGGCGCAGCGCGTCCTCCATGTCGAGCGCGATGTGCTCGTCGGACAGCTCGCGCAGGATGCTCGGGCCGCCGCTGGCGCGCAGCACGATGCCGGCGTCGGTGGTCGCGGGGATGCTGGTGCGCAGCGCGCCGCGGGTCATCATGATCGCGTCGGCGTCCGGGACGAGCGGGGCGATCCGGGTGTCGAGGCGCTCCAGGCCGGCCATCGGGCCGACGAAGTAGCCGTGGTCGAACGCCAGCATGACCGTGCGTCCGGTGTCCGGCCGGAAGATGCGCGACAGACGGTTGCGCAGGCCCCAGTCCTGCCCGTGCGCGCCCTTGACGTGGAAGCCGCTCGCCGCGGGCCCGGCGGACGTCCCGAAGTCGCGGGCGTCGAGCAGGCCGTCGGTGTCAGCCATCAGTGTCGTCTCCTGTGCTAGTGGTGGTGGCGGTCGCGGTGCGCGATCGCCGTCTGAACAGAGATGCCGTACGGTCGCCTCCGCCGGCGAGGAAGAGGACGAAGAGCACCAGGCCGCCCTTGAGCAGGTTCTGCGCCGCGGTGCTCCAGCCGACGAGGTTGACCAGTCCGTCGAGCAGGATGAAGAAGAGAGCCGCGCCCCACACGCCCACCGGGACCGCGCGGCCGCCGGAGATGAGCGTGCCGCCGATGACCACGACGGCCACGGAGTCGAGCAGGTAGCGGGTGCCGAGATCGGCCGAGGGCGCGATGTAGGCGGCGAGCAGCGCGCCGGTCAGGCCGGCCAGCGCCCCGCTCAGCAGGTACGTCGACCCGATGATCCGGGCGACCGGGATGCCGGCCCGCTCGGCGGCCCGGCGGCTCTGGCCCACCGCGATCAGCGACCGGCCGTAGACCGTACGGCGCAGCAGCGCGACGACGAGCACGGTCAGCACCGCGATCGCCAGCGCGAGGAGCGGCACGCCGGCCGGGCGCAGGTTGAGCGCCGAGCGCAGGCCGGGGTCGGGTACGGCGGTGAAGCCGTTGGCCATCGACAGCGTGATCGACGAGGCGACGAGCCCCGCGGCCAGCGTGGCGATGATCGGGGGGACGGACAGACCGAGGATGGCCACGGCGCTGACCGCCGCGACGAGGACGCCGACGCCGATCCCCGCGAGGATCCCCACGGCCGCCGAGCCGGTCGCGGAGGCCGCCGCCACCGAGACGAACCCGGCGAGCGAGATGACCGACCCGACCGACACGTCGATGTTGCCGGGGCCCGCGGTGATCACCAGCATCTGCCCGAGCCCGACGATGACGAGGTACGGCGCGAGCGACAGGGCGAGGGAGACGGTCTGCCCGCCGCCCTGGCCCGAGATTGCCAGGATCACCAGCCACACGAGCGCGGCGGCGGCGAAACCCCAAATCCAGGGGCCGCTCCAGGGGCCGCTCCAGCGACGTGAACCGGTCACGCGGATGTTCATCGCAGCACCTTCCCCACGACGACGCGGCCGGCGAGCACGGCCAGGACGATCACGCCTTGCACGGCCGACTGCATGTCGGACCGCACGTCGAGCAGGCTGAGAACCACGCTGACCAGCCCCAGCGTCACCCCGCCGATCGCGGTGCCCCACGGCACGGCGTTGCCGCCGGAGAAGGAGCCCCCGCCGAGGATCACCGCGGCCACGGTCATGAGCGTGTAGCTGGAGGCCGACGACACGTCTCCGCCGCCGGTCTGGGAGGCCAGGACGAGGCCGGACAGCACGCCGAGCGAGCCCGCCGTCGCGTAGGCGATGACGCGGGACGTGAGCGGCCGCAGGCCGGCCCGCCGCAGCGCGACCGGGTTGCTGCCCAGACCCCGCATCCGCACGCCTGCGGCGCCGCGCGCGGTGAGCAGGTAGACCACCAGCGCGACGACCAGGATGGGCAGCAGCGGCGCCGGGAAGCCCGCGGGCTGCCACGCGCCGAACGACGCCAGCCACCCGGGGGTCGTGCCGCCCGGCGTCGGCAGCAGGAACAGGCCGAGCCCGAGCCAGACGAACGAGGCGCCGAGGGTCGCGATCAGCGCCGGCACCTCGCGCAGGTGGATGAGCAGGCCGAGCACGGCGTACGCCGCGACCAGCCCGGCCAGGACGAGCGCGCCGACGAGGGGGGACGACACCAGCAGGGTCGCGGAGACCACCGTGACCAGGCCGACGAAGTTGCCGATCCCGAGGTCGATGTCGCCGACGGCCATGAGCGTCATCTGCGCCTGCGCGGCGATCACCAGCGGCACGGTGGCGGACAGGACCAGCGTGAGGCCCTCCACGGTCAGCACGCCCGGCTGGAGCGACGAGCAGACGCCGATCATCGCGATCAGGGCGACGGCGCTGACCGCGGCCGGGGCGGAGCGGCGCATCCGCGCGCGGTCGGGCAGTGCCGGGGCGAGAAGCTGGGCCATCAGTCGTTTCCTCCGTCCTCGTTGAAGGAGACGGCGATGATGCGTTCCTCGGAGATCTCCTCGCCGGTCAGTTCGGCCACGATCCGGCCGGCACGGAAGACGTAGACCCGGTCGCAGTGGGCCATCTCGGCGTTCTCGCTGGAGTACCAGACGATGCTCCGGCCCTTCGCCGCCTCCTCCCTGATGAGGCGGTACAGATCGGTCTTGGTGTGCACGTCCACGCCCCGGAAGGGGTCGTCGAGCAGCACGAGCCCGGCGGGGGAGGCGAACGCGCGGGCGACGATGACCTTCTGCTGGTTGCCGCCGCTCAGCTCGGTGATCCCGGCCTCCGCGCCACCCCTGATGGCCAGGCGCTTCACCCAGTCGCCGACGATCGCGCGCTCCTCGGCCGGGCGGCGCAGCCCGCGGCGGGCGATGCCGCGCAGCGCGGTCACGATCAGGTTGTCGCCCACGCTCCACAGGGGCAGGACGCCAGAGCGCTGCCGGTCGCCCGGCACGTACGCCCGCGTCACTTTCACCGTGGTGTCGCGCCGGACGGGCCGCCACAGACGTTCGAGCACCTCCTGCTGGCCCTGGCCGGCCAGCCCGGCGAGGCCCACGACCTCGCCCTTGCCGACCCGCAGGGTGACCTCGCGCAGGCCGGGGCCGGTGGCGCCGCGCAGCTCGGCCACCGTCTCCCGCGCGGCGGCCCCGCCGGCGGCCGTCCGCGTTCCGGTCGCCGCCGGAGCGGCGACGTGGGCTCCCATCAGCTCCAGGACGTCCGGCTCGCCGAGTCCGGCGGCGGGCCGTTCGGCGGTGACCGCGCCGTCGCGCAGCACGGCCACCCGGTCGGCAACCGAGAGGACCTCGCGGATGCGGTGCGAGATGAGCAGCACGGCGGTGCCGGTCTCGGTCAGCCTGCGCACGTAGGCGTACAGCGACCGGGCGGCGTCCGGGCCGAGCGACTCGGTGGGCTCGTCGAGGATCAGCAGGTCGAGCCGGTCCACGAGGCAGGCCCGGGCGATCTCCACCATCTGACGGCGGGCGAGCGACAGGTCCTCCACCCGGTCGCGCGGGGAGACGCCGTGGCCGGGGAACATCTCGTCGAGGCGGCGGCGCACCGCGTCGCTCGCCGCCCGCCGCCACCCCAGGCGGGGCAGGCAGTGCCGCGAGGACACCCACATGTTCTCCGCCACGGTGAGGTCGGGGCACAGCGACGTCTCCTGGTAGGCCATCCGCACCGACCGGAAGTCCTCGGCGGACGCCTTGCTCCCGTGCACGAGGACCGTGCCCGTGTCGCAGGCCTCAAGCCCGGCGAGCACGCGCATGAGCGTGCTCTTGCCCGCGCCGTTGTGACCGACCAGCCCGAGCACCTCGCCCGCGCGGACCTCCAGGTCCACGCCCGTCAGGGCCCGGGTGCGCCCGTACGCCTTGGTCACGCCCCTGGCGGTGACGACGGGCGGCCGGGCGGCCGGTCCGGTGTCCCTCTCCGGCGGCGCCGTGCCGCCGGCCGGGAGATTGTCGACGTGCATGCCCGGTCTCCTCCGTCTCCTCCGTGCCGTGATCGATGTGAAGCCGAGTCAGCTCGCGGCCGACGGGATCGGCGGCTGGACCGGCTTGCCGCCGGTCTTGACGGCCTCGACCTGCTGGCGGAACAGCTCCTGGGTCCACGGCCAGGCGGCGTACTCGTCGGGCTTGAGCACCGAGGCCCAGGCGTCGCGGTCCTTCTGCTCGATCAGGACGATCGGGAAGGTCATCTGCTTGGGCACGTCCTTGCCGTCGAGCAGGTCCAGGGCCTCCCAGAGGGCGGCGACCGACTGGCCGGGGTCGGACATGACCGCGACGGAGCCGTTGTCGATCTTGTTGTCCCGCCAGTAGCTCAGCGCGCGGCCGTTGGTCTCGAAGTCGACCGCCGGCACGGGCTTGCCCGCCGTGGCGAAGGCCTGGGCCACGCCGTAGCCGTCCCCGCAGCCGATGACGCCGTCCACCTTCGGCACGCTGGACAGCACGCCGAGCACGGCCTTCTGCGCGGTGGCGCCGTCGCACATGCCGGTGACCGTCGCCACGGTCTTCACCCCGGGGTAGTCCGCGAGGATCTTCTTGGTGGTGTCGAGCATCTCGGCCTCGGGCTGGGAGCCGACCACGCCCCGGCTCACGATGACCGAGCCCTTGCCGCCGATGCCCTCCAGCAGCGGCTTGGCGGCGTACGTCGCCCAGTCGACGAAGCTGTTCTGCAGCACGTGGGCGCAGGGCGCGTCGATGGCGGAGTCGAAGACCACGACCTTGACGCCGGCCGTACAGGCCTGCTGGATCACCGGCCGCAGCGCGGTCGGCGAGGCGGGGTCGATGAGCAGCGCGTCGGGCTTCTGCAGCAGCAGGCTCTTGATCTGGGCGACCTGCTCGGTCGCCGAGTTCTCGCCCGGCGCGTTCACGACCTTGTACTTGCCGATCAGCCCGTCGGTCTTGGCCTGCTCGGCGGCGGCCTCGAACTTGGCGATCATCGTCTGGCGCCAGCCGTTGCCGATGAAGCCGTTGCTCAGCGCGATGAAGGGCTTGTCACCGCCGCCGCCCGCGGAGCCGCCGGCGGCGTCCGCGGTGGCACTACCGGAGCCGCCGGAGCCGCAGCCCGCGGCCAGTACGGCGAGAGCGGAGATCGCCGCGGCGGAGGCGGCGCGCCAGGACCGGCGTGTGGGACGCATGTGCATGGTGTCTCCAGACAGAGCGGGTTCGCGAGGGGGAGAGTCGGCGTGAAGGCTTCGCCCGAATCGACCTGTCATTACAGGCCTGTAGTGACAAGCAAACTAAGCGGGCGTTACGAGCGTGTCAAGAGCCTGTTTTCGGTCATCTCGGACTGCCGCCGACGGATAATCTTGGTTACAGCCGGGCCCACTTGTAGTTACAGGTATGAGTGGGGCATCCTGCTGCGGTGCCGCCGAGGAGGTTCCCGTGACGATGACCTATCCGCCTCTCAACCGCGACGGGGCGGAACCGCTGTGGATGCAGCTCATGCGGGCGTTGCGCGCGGAGATCGAGAGCGGTGTGCGCGGGCCGGACCAGCCGCTGCCGTCCGAGGCCGAGCTGAGCGACCTTTTCGGGGTCTCCCGCACGGTCGTCAGGGAGGCGCTGCGCGAGCTGGTCCAGCAACGCCTGATCTACAAGGTAAAGGGCAAGGGAGCCTTCGTCGCACCCCGTAAGACCGAGCTGAGGTTCGTCGGGTCGATGTCCGGGTCCGCCGACGACCTGCGGGAGTCGGGGCGCCGGGTGACCACGCAGACCGTCCGTCAGGCGCTCGGTGAGGCCGACGAGCGGGAGGCCGCGCTCCTGCGGATACCGCTGGGAGAGCAGGTCGTCCGGCTGCGCAGGCTCCGCCGGGTCGACGGCCAGCCGTGGCTGCTCGTCGACACCGCCCTGCCCGCCCGGCTCGTCCCCGGGCTCGAACGCGCCATCCTGGAGAACCAGTCGCTGTACGACGTGCTGCGCCGCCGGTACGGCATCGAGCCCGCGGCGGCCGACCGCTGGATCGAGGCGGTCTTCCCCAACCGGGAGGACGCGGCCCTGCTGGAGGTGTCCACCTCGACGCCGCTGCTCGGCATCGAGTCGGTCGCGTGGCTGGAGGACAACACCAGGTTCGAGGCGTACTACGCCCTCCACCGCAGCGACCAGACGCGCTTCTACGTCGGCATCCGCTGAACCGGGCGAGGGCACCGGCGGGGTCCGTCGGTCGCGGTCACCGACCGGGGAGCCGCTTGTGAACCCGTGGCCGGCAACAGGTTGAGACCAGTTTCCGGTCGCCCGCTGATATCGCCTGATCTGACGGCGATGCTGGTGCCGTGGCGCACCGGTTCAAGAACCTCGCGAGGTCGAAGGCGCTCAGAAGGCTGAAGAGCCCGTGGGTGCTGGGCGTGGGGGCCGGCATCGGCGCGGGGGTGCCGCCCCTGGTGGTTCCGGCGGGGTGGCCGCTGGTGTGGCGGGCGCTGATCGCGGCAGTGGTAGCCGCTCTGGCTGGGGCCAGCGGATCCTATTTCGGCGTGGTCCTGACCCGGGCCGAGAGCGCGGCGGCGGCGATCGACGCACTGCACGCGTTTCTCGACCCGTTGAGACCGCCGCGGCCCGCAATCTCTTGGCGGCGTTGGGCCGGGTGGGCGAGCACCGCGAGGAGATGGAGGTGGCGCGGGAAGCGGTCGCGTTGTACCGGGAACTCGCCGCCCACGATCCCGTACTGTTCCGGCAGGCCTACATCGACAACCGCGCGACCTTACGGCGACTACTCCCTCAACACGGCGACGAAGACGACATCACCTTCGGCCTGTGAACGACGCTCCCGCCGACTCACAGGCCGCCGAGCTGCGCCGCCGCGCGGATGGCGAGCCACACCTCGGCGAAGTCGCCGGTCGCCGACAGGTCGCGCCCGGTCAGGGCGCCGAAGCGGCGCAGCCGATACGACAGCGTGTTGGGGTGCACGTGCAGGGCCCGCGCGGCGTCGTCGACGCGGCGGTCGCGCTCCATCCACGTCCGCACCGATGCGATCAGGTCCGATCCGTGTTCGGCGTCGTAGCGCAGGACGTCGCCGAGCACATGTTCGACCAGGGCGGCCAGCACGCCCACGTCGTCAGGCAGCCACCGGCCCGTGGTGTCCTCGCCGTAGGCGACCAGCGGCCTGCCCGCCTCGGCGGCGCGGGAGGCCGCCCACAGCGCCTCGCGCTGGGCGACGCGCAGCGACGATCCGGGCGGCAGGGGACGGCTGACGCCGGCCGCGATGCCGGGCACCGCCTCCAGCTCCGCGGAGGCGGCGGCCGCCGCCGTCAGCACGTAGAGGTCCCGGTGGCGGCGGAGCATGAGGTGCGGGTGCTCGCCGAGGGCCTGCACGACGGCGTCGTCGGCGGCGTCGCGCACCACGAGCAGCACGACGTCGCGCTCGGGCGGCAGGCCCATCAGGGCGAGCCTGCGCCGGGCGGTCTCCGGGTCGAGCACGTCCTGCAGCAGTTCGGCGAGCGTCTCCGCGCCCTGGCGGCGCAGCGTCTCGCGCTCGCTGCGCACCATCGCCACTCGCAGGGCGGCGACCGTCGCGATGTGCTGGACCACGGCGAGCCCGGCCGGGCGGGCGCCCTCCCGCTCGAAGGCGACCAGGAACCCGGCCGGCCCGCCCGGCGCGGGAACCGGGAGCGCGAACCCGCCCGGGATCGTCGGCGGGGCGTCCGCCGAGGCGGGCAGCCGTACGGACGGCGGGGGCGCCGGCACGCCCGGCAGCAGCGGGCGGCCCTGCGGCGTGCTCAGGTAGATCTCGTAGCCCGACAGCCGTTCGAGCCGCCGGAACAGCCCGGCCGTGTCCAGTCCCTCGGAGGCGAGCCAGCGCAGCGCGCCGAACACCTGGAGCTGCGCCCCCAGCCGCTGGCGGGCGTCCTCCTGGACGGCCGCCGCGACCTCCTGCGCGATCGCGATGAACGGCACGGCCAGCGGCACCTCAAGCACGGGAAACCCCCGCTCCTCGGCGGCGTCGAGGAAGGCCCGGCGCAGCGGGGGGACGTGCAGCCCCGCGCTGAGCGCGAGCGCGGCCACCCCCGCGTCGTCGAGCCGCTCCAGGTACGCGCGCTGGGCGGCCGCGCTCTTCGGCACCCCGATGCCGGTCGTCATGATCACTTCGGCCCCGAGCAGCCAGGGTGTGGGGTCCTCCAGCTCGCTCACGTGGGCCCAGGAGACCGATCTGCCGAGGCCGCGCTCGCCCGCCAGCACCCTCAGTTGCAGCGCAGGGGAGCGCAGCAGGTCCTCCACGGTGTTGTGCGCGTCCACGACGGCCAGCGTATTTCCCCTGATAGCGCTACTTGTCCTGATTCGGGAGGTCGGGCACACTCGAGCGATCTCCCCCTCACCTGGAGGAACGTATGAGTCCGAGCGCCGGGCCGGGCGATGGCGTGGCTGTGACGCGGGTCGCCGTTGCGCAGCTTCCGCTGCGCGTGGGCGAGCCGGAGGCGAACCGCGCCGCCGCCGCGCAGGCCGTCGCCGAGGCCGCCGCGGCCGGGGCCCGCCTGGTCGTGCTGCCCGAGCTGGTCAACAGCGGATACGTCTTCGCCGACGCCGAGGAGGCCAGGGGCCTGGCCGAGCCGGCCGAAGGCCCGACCGTCACGGAGTGGGGGCGGCTGGCCAAGGACCACGACCTGGTCGTCGTGGGAGGGTTCTGCGAACTGGCGGACGGCCTCGTGCGCAACAGCCAGGTCATGGTCGACCCCACCGGGACCAGGGCCGTCTACCGCAAGGCCCACCTGTGGCACGACGAGCAGGACGTGTTCGCGCCCGGCGACGCCGCCGCTCCCGTGGTGGACACCGCGCTCGGCCGGATCGGCATGATGGTCTGCTACGACCTGGAGTTCCCCGAGTGGGTGCGGGCGGTGGGCCTGGCCGGGGCCGACCTGCTCGCCGTCTCCACCAACTGGCCCGTCTCGCCCGTCCCGGCCGGGGAGCGGCCTGTGCTGGTCGCCTACGCCCAGGTGGCCGCCGCCGCCAACCGGATGTTCGTCGCCGTGGCCGACCGCTGCGCCGCCGAGCGCGAGGTGGGCTGGGTATGCGGCACTTCGGTCATCGGGCCGGACGGTTATCCGCTGGCGGGACCCGTGCTCAGGGACGGGCCCGTCGTGCTGGTGGCCGACTGCGACCTGGCCGCGGCCAGGGACAAGGCCACCGGCCCGCGCAACGACGTCCACCGCGACCGGCGGACGGATCTGTACGAGATCTCGCGGACGCGCTGAACCCTTCTCGACAGACTGGGGCCTCGACAGACTGGGGCTCGCTTTCCTCGTGGCCTACGATCTGATCGGCCGCTCGCACTCGGAAAGGCCTGACACCAGGGGAGAAGCGATGATCGTCGACCTGTCGGTGCCCGTCGTGAGCGGCATGCCCGTCTACCCCGGAGACCCGGAGGTGGAGATCGCCCCCGCGCTGACCGTGGCGGCCGAGGGCGTGAACGTCCTCGGCCTGCACTTGGGGTCGCAGTCCGGCACGCACGTGGACGCGCCCTACCACATCGACGACGCGCTGCCCACGCTCGACGCCGTGCCGCTCGAGCGGTTCCTCGGCCCGGCGGCGGTCCTCGACGCCCGGGGCCTGCCCCCGCGCGCGCCGATCACCCCTGGGATGCTCGCCCCGCTGACCGGGCGGCTGGGCCCGGGGACCGTCCTGCTGGTCGCGACGGGCTGGGACGAGCACTGGGGCACGCCCGACTATCTGGCCCACCCCTCCATGGAAGCGGAGACCGCCCGCCGGATCGTCGCCGCAGGCGTGCGGACCGTGGGCGTCGACGCGCTCAGCGTGGACCCCACCCCGGCTCCCGCCGACCTGCCGGCGCATCGCGTGTTGTGCGGCGCGCACGCCGTCATCGCCGAGAACCTGCGCGGCCTCGGCCCGCTCCTGGAGGCCCAGGCAGCCGGCCGTCCGATCGAGGTCTCCCTGCTGCCGCTGCGTCTCCACGCCGCCGACGGGTCCCCCGTACGCGCCGTCGCCCGGATCGGCTGAGGGAGGCCGGGGCCCGTCGTCAGTGGGTGCCCCAGGAGTAGGTCTGCTTGTGCAGCTTGAGGTAGACGAACGTCTCGGTCGCGCGGACGCTGGAGATCGCCCGGATCTTCCCCAGGATCTCCAGAAGATGGGTGTCGCCCTCGCAGACCACCTCGACCATGATGTCGACCGAGCCGGCCGTGAGCACCACGTAGTCGATCTCGGGGATCTGCGACAGTTCGTCGGCGACCTGCTCCAGGTCGCCCTCGCACTTGATGCCGATCATGGCCTGGCGGGGGAAACCCAGGGTGAGCGGGTCGGTGACGGCGACGATCTGCATGACGCCGAGGTCGAGCAGGCGCTGCACGCGCTGGCGCACCGCGGCCTCCGACAGCCCCACCGCCTTGCCGATGGCGGCGTACGGCTTTCGCCCGTCCATCTGAAGCTGCTCGATGATCTGCTTGGAGATCTCGTCGAGCACCACCGGCCCACCCTTCGCGGCAGCCGCGCGAGCCTTTGGCGGAGTCGTCATCCTCGGGGGGTGTCCTCTCTTGGCGGGCTTGGGCCGCCGTAGCGACCTGGTGTTACAGCACCGTTTTTGACATGTTGCGATCGTGGTCTGACATGTTGTCAGCTCCATCGCTCACGTCAAGCGATTTCGTAGCAATTTGGTATCTTAGCGACGAAATCCCTTGTCGTAGGCTCTTTCCTCTGCCAGAGTCGCGACAACTCAGCCACCACCAGGAGGTCAACGGTGACCACCCGTCTCCAGAACTTCGTGAACGGGAAGTTCGTCGACGCCGCGAGCGGCCGTTTCTCCGACGTCGTAGACCCTACGACGGGGGAGGTATACGCCCAGGCACCGGTGTCGGGTCAGGAGGACGTCGACGCCGCGTACGCCGCCGCGACGGCCGCCTTCGAGACGTGGGGCCAGACGACGCCGGGCGAGCGCGCGGCGCTGCTGCTGAAGGTCGCCGACGCGATCGAGGCCCGCGCCGACGAGATCAACGAGGCCGAGTGCCGCAACACCGGCAAGCCCCGCGCGCGCATGGCCGAGGACGAGACCCCGGTCGCCGCCGACCACTTCCGGTTCTTCGCCGGCGCGGCCCGCACCCTTGAGGGTCCCACCGCCGGGGAGTTCCTCGCCGACCACACCTCGGTGATCCGGCACGAGCCGATCGGCGTCATCGGCCAGGTCACGCCGTGGAACTACCCGATGATGATGGCGGTGTGGAAGATCGCCCCCGCTCTCGCGGCCGGCAACACGATCGTGCTCAAGCCGTCCGACACCACCCCGGTCTCCACGCTGAAGCTGGCCGAGATCCTCGGTGACGTCCTGCCTGCCGGCGTGTTCAACGTCGTGACCGGCGACCGGGAGACCGGCTCGCTGGTCGTCGGCCACCCGGCCGCGAGCATGGTCGCGATCACCGGCTCGGTTGGCGCGGGCATGTCGGTCGCCAGGACCGCCGCCGAGGACCTCAAGCGCGTCCACCTGGAGCTGGGCGGCAAGGCCCCGGTCGTGGTCTTCGAGGACGTCAAGGACATCAAGGCCGTCGCCGAGGCGATCGCCGGGGCGGGCCTCTACAACGCCGGCCAGGACTGCACCGCCGCCTGCCGCGTGCTCGTGCAGGAGAGCATCCACGACGAGTTCGCCGCGGCGCTGGCCGAGGCCGCGGCCGCCACCAAGCTGGGCGGCCTCGACGTGGAGGACGCCTACTTCGGGCCGGTGAACAACGCCAACCAGCTCGCCCGGGTCGAGGGCTTCTTCCAGCGGCTCCCCGAGCACGCGAAGGTCCTCACCGGCGGCACCCGCGTCGGCGACAAGGGCTTCTTCTTCGCCCCGACCGTCGTGGACGGGCTGAAGCAGGACGACGAGATGGTGCAGGACGAGATCTTCGGCCCCGTCATGACCATCCAGACGTTCACCGACGAGGCCGACGCGCTGGCCAAGGCCAACGGGGTCCGCTACGGCCTGTCCGGCTCGGTGTGGACCTCCGACCACGGCCGCGCGATGCGGATGTCCAAGCGGCTCGACTTCGGCGTGGTCTGGGTCAACACCCACATCCCGTTCGTGTCCGAGATGCCGCACGGCGGCTTCAAGCACTCGGGCTACGGCAAGGACCTGTCCGTCTTCGGCCTGCACGACTACACCCGCGTCAAGCACGTCATGCACTACATCGGCGAATAGGTACGCCCGGCTCCGGCCGGACACCTATCGAAAAAGAGGGATAAGCCTGGAATGACAGAGATCCAGGCGGGCCCGGGGGCAGCCGTCGCGGCTGCCCCCGTATCAGGAGACGTGCCCGCCATCGAACTCGACAACGTGGTCAAGGAGTACGTCTCGCACGGCGAGGTCGTACGGGCGGTCAAGGGCGTGAGCCTCGCCATCGCGGAGGGGGAGTTCTTCTCCCTCCTCGGCCCCTCAGGCTGCGGCAAGACCACCAGCATGCGAATGATCGCCGGGTTCGAGGACCCCACACAGGGGGTCGTCAGGCTCCACGGTGACGACGTCACGAACGTCCCGCCGAACAAGCGTGACATCAACATGGTGTTCCAGTCCTACGCGCTGTTCCCGCACATGAACGTCTGGGACAACGTCGCGTTCGGGCTCAAGCGCAAGAAGGTCCCCGACGCGGAGATCAAGCGCCGTGTCGGCGAGATCCTGGAGGTCGTGGACCTGGTCGGCCGCGAGAAGCGCCGGCCGAAGGAGATGTCGGGAGGCCAGCAGCAGCGCGTCGCGCTCGCCCGCGCCCTGGTCAACCGGCCCCGCGCGCTCCTGCTCGACGAGCCGCTCGGCGCGCTCGACCTCAAGCTCCGCCAGGCCATGCAGATCGAGCTCAAGCGCATCCAGCGCGAGGTCGGCATCACGTTCGTCTACGTGACGCACGACCAGAGCGAGGCGCTGACGATGAGCGACCGCATCGCGGTCATGAACGACGGCCTCGTGGAGCAGCTCGCGGACCCCCGCGAGATCTACGAGCGGCCCGCCAGCAAGTTCGTGGCCGGGTTCATCGGCACCTCCAACCTGCTGAGCGGCACCGTCCAGCAGGTCGCCGGCGACACGGCCGTGCTCGCGCTCGGCGCGAGCGACCGGATCCTCGTCCCCGCCGACGGCGAGCTCTCGGCCGGTGCCACGGTCGACCTCACGGTCCGCCCCGAGAAGATCAAGATCGCGAAGGACCAGCCGGAAGGCGACCTCAGCGTCGTACGGGGAACCGTGTCCGAGGTCGTCTACCTCGGCACCTACAACAGCTACGTCGTGGTGCTCGGCGACGGCGCCGAGATCACGGTGTTCGAGCAGAACGCCCACGACAGCACGATCACCGCCGAGCGAGGCGACACGGTCTGGCTCTCCTGGCAGCCCTGGCACTCCTACGCGCTGCGGTAAATCCCGGCGTCGAATCCCACGTCGAATTTCCCGCGACGAATCCCCGAACCCCGGTACAGCGAACCCGGAGCACGAACCCCTATGAACGACCCATACAGGCAGGACGCCGCCCTCCTCCGCGGCATGACCCAGCGCCGGCTCGGCAGACGCGACGCCTTCCGGCTCGCGGGCCTGTCGGCCGCCGGGCTCGCCCTCGCGGCCTGCGGCGTGCAGGGCAAGGGCACGGCCAGGCCCACCTCCTCCGCACAGGCCCAGTCCGAGGTGGAGAAGTACTGGTCGGGCAAGACGAAGAACGGCCACGTGGACTTCGCCAACTGGCCGCTCTACATGGATCCCAAGCAGCCCGAGCTCAAGCAGTTCACCAAGCAGACCGGGATCACGGTGACCTACAAGGAGGTCATCCAGGACAATCCGAGCTGGTTCGCCAAGATCCAGCCGCAGCTCGCGGCCGGGCAGTCGATCGGTTACGACCTGATGGTCGTCACCAACGGCCTGCACTTCACTCAGCTGGTCCAGCTCGGCTACCTCGTCCCGCTCGACCACTCGAAGCTGCCGAACTTCGCGGCCAACGCGGGCGCACGGTACAAGAACGAGTCGTTCGACCCCGGCAACGTCTACAGCATTCCGTGGGCCTCCGGCATGACCGGCATCGCCTACAACCCGAAGTACGTCGACACCCCGCCGACCAGCATGGCCGACCTGTGGAACCCCAAGTACAAGGGCAAGGTCGGCATGATGTCCGACTCCCAGGAGATCGCCAACTTCGGCTTGTTCGCGCTCGGCATCGATCCGGACAAGTCGACCGAGGCGGACTGGGAGAAGGCCGCGGCCAAGCTCCAGGAGCAGCGCGACGCCGGCATCGTGCGCAAGTACTACGACCAGGCGTACATCGATCCGCTGGCCAAGGGTGACATCTGGCTCACGATGGCGTGGTCGGGCGACGTCTTCCAGAAGAACGTCTCCGACGGCACGGACCTGAAGTTCGTGATCCCGCAGGAGGGCGCGACCATCTGGACGGACAACATGATGATCCCGAAGACCGCGACGAACCCGGTCGACGCGATCATGCTGATGGACTTCTTCTACGACGTGAACGTGGCGGCGCACCTCGCGGAGTACATCAACTACGTCACCCCGGTCCCCGCCGCCAAGGAGATCATCGCCGCCGACGCCGCCAAGGCCACCGGTGAGGACAAGAAGCTCCTCGACATGGTGGCGGGCAGCGAGCTGGTGTTCCCGACCGAAGAGGACTACGCCAAGCTCCGCAGCTACAAGAACTTCAAGACGCCGCAGGAGCAGAAGAAGTTCGAGTCCATCTTCCAGGCGATCACGACGGCATGAGCAGGCTCAGGGCTTCGCTGACGCCGTACGCGCTGCTGTTCCCCGGCACACTCTGGCTGGCGATCTTCTTCGTCATCCCGACGGTCGTCATGCTGTCGCTGTCGCTGCAGTCCGGCGACGTCGTCAACGGTTACGCGTTCACGTTCAACTGGCACAGCTACGTCGACGGGATCAGCACTTACCACGACCAGATCGTCCGGTCGCTCGTGTACGGCCTGGCCTCGACGCTGATCCAGATCGTCATCGGGTTCCCCGTGGCCTACTGGATCGCCTTCAAGGGCGGCAACCGCAAGTCGTTCTACCTCTTCCTGCTGCTGCTGCCCTTCCTCGTGTCGTTCGTGCTGCGCACCATCTCCTGGCAGTTCTTCCTGTCCGACAACGGCATGCTGCTCGGGCCGCTGAAGTCGATGGGCCTGGTGCCGCAGGACTTCCACATCCTGGCCACGAGCGCGGCGGTGATCGGCGGTCTGGCCTACAACTTCCTGCCGTTCATGATCCTGCCGATGTACGTGGCGCTGGAGCGTATCGACCCGCGCGTCCTGGAGGCGGCGCAGGACCTGTACGCCAGCAAGACGCAGACCTTCCTGCGCGTCGTGCTGCCGCTGTCGCTGCCCGGGGTGTTCGCCGGCGTGCTGATGACGTTCGTCCCGGCCACGTCCGACTACGTCAACGCCTCGGTGCTCGGCGGCACCAGCAACACCATGATCGGCAACGTCATCCAGAACCAGTTCCTGATCAACCAGGACTACCCGACCGCCTCGGCGCTGTCGTTCACGCTGATGGCCCTGCTGCTCGTGGGCATCTTCGCGTACGCCAGGGCGCTCGGCACCGAGGACGTGCTGGAGGTGGCGGCCCGATGAGGGATGGCCTGCTGCGGGGCCGCGGCCTGCAGATCTACACCTGGCTCGTGATCGCCTGGCTCGTGCTGCCGATCGCCGTCATGATCCTGTTCGGCTTCAACGACACCCACGGCCGGTTCAACACGACCTGGCAGGGCTTCACGCTCAAGTGGTACGGCAAGCTGTTCGAGATCGACGACCTCACCAAGGCGCTGGTGAACTCGCTGGTCATCGCCGTGCTGACGATGCTGATCGCCGGGGTGCTCGGGTCGCTGATCGGGCTGGCGCTGGGCCGCTACCGCTTCCGCGGGGCCGGGGCGATGAACCTCGTCATGTTCGCGGCGATCTCCTGCGCCGAGATCGTGATGGGCGCGTCGCTGCTGTCGCTGTTCGTCACGCTCGCCGTGCCGCTCGGGTTCTGGACGATCGTGATCTCGCACGTCATGTTCTCGATCTCGTTCGTGGCCGTGACCGTGCGGGCCCGGGTGATGACGCTGGACGCCTCGCTGGAGGAGGCCGCGCGCGACCTCGGTGCGGGACCGTGGACGACGTTCCGTCTGGTCACGCTTCCGATGATCTTCCCCGGAGTGCTGGCGGGCTCGATGCTGGCCTTCGCGCTGTCGATCGACGACTTCGTCATCACCAACTTCAACTCCGGCGGCACCGTGACGTTCCCGCTGTGGATCTGGGGCGCCACCCGCGTGGGCATCCCGCCCCAGGTCAACGTCATGGGCACGCTGATCTTCGCGGCCGGTGTGCTGATCGCCGTGGTCAACGCCCTGGTGGCCCGCCGCCGCAATTGATGTAGGACCCTGTGAGAACCTGTGAGGTCCCCCCGGGGATCTCGAGGGGAAGTGAAATGTGTGAGTCCGCTGAAAGCTCTCGCTGACGCGGAGCGCAAACCGTACTGGCTGGACCGGCCGATCGCGCCCGAGCCGCTGCCCCCGCTGAGGGGAGACCTCACGGCGGACCTGGCGGTGGTCGGCGGCGGCTTCACCGGTCTGTGGACCGCCCTGATGGCCAAGGAGCGCGACCCCTCGCTCGACGTGGTCCTCCTGGAGGGCCGCGCGGTCGGGTGGGCCGCCTCCGGCCGCAACGGCGGGTTCTGCGCCGCGAGCCTGACCCACGGGCTCGGCAACGGGCAGGACCGCTGGCCCGCGGAGATCGAGACGCTGGAACGGCTCGGCCGGGAGAACCTCGACGAGATCGAGCACACCCTCGCCCGGTATGGCGTCGAGTGCTCCTTCGAACGGACCGGCGAGCTGCGGGTGGCCACCGAGGACTGGCAGCTCGCCGGGCTCGACGAGGACGTGAGCGGGGCGGCCTCGCTCGGCCTGCGGCTGGAGCGGCTCGACCGCGAGCAGGTGCGGGCCGAAGTGGACTCCCCGACGTACCTCGGCGGCGTGTGGGACCGCGAAGGCGTCGCCATGGTCGACCCCGCGCGGCTGGCGTGGGGGCTGCGCGACGTCTGCGTGCGGCTCGGCGTGCGCGTCTTCGAGCACACGCCGGTGCGCTCCCTGCACGACGACGGCGTCGCGCTCGAACTGGAGACGCCGAAGGGGCGGGTCAGGGCCGGGCGGGTGGCGCTCGGCACCGGCGCCTTCCCTCCGCTGCTGCGCCGGCTCAGGCACTTCCTCGTGCCGGTGTACGACTACGCGCTGATGACCGAGCCGGTGCCGGACGACCTGCTGGCGGAGATCGGATGGCGGAACCGCCAGGGCATCGGCGACTCGGCCAACCAGTTCCACTACTACCGGCTGACCGACGACAACCGGATCCTGTGGGGCGGTTACGACGCCGTCTATCACAACGGCGGCCTGGTCAAGCCGGAGTACGACCAGCGCGACGCCACCTTCGAGAAGCTCGCCACGCACTTCTTCGAGACGTTCCCGCAGCTCCACGGCCTGCGCTTCACGCACAGGTGGGGCGGGGTCATCGACACCTGCAGCCGGTTCAGCGCCTTCTTCGGCACCGCGTACGGCTCGCGCCTCGCCTACGCCGCCGGATACACCGGCCTCGGCGTGGGCGCCACCCGGTTCGGCGCCAACGTGATGCTCGACCTGCTGCAGGGCCGGGTGACCGAGCGTACCGACCTGCGCATGGTGCGGCAGAAGCCGATGCCCTTCCCGCCGGAGCCGGTGCGGTCGGGCGTCATCCAGCTCACCCGCTGGGCCATCGCCCGTGCCGACGAGCACGAGGGCCGCCGCAACGCCTGGCTGCGCACCCTCGACGCCTTCGGCGTCGGTTTCGACTCCTAGACGTGTGAGACACCGGGCCGTCCGTCCCGGTGTCTCACACTCCCAGTGCTCCGTCGATGCGTTCGCGGAGGAGGTCGGCGTGGCCGTTGTGCCGGGCATACTCCTCGATCAGGTGGATGAGCACCCAGCGCAGCGACACCCTGCCACGCCAGGCGTCGTGGCCCTCGACGTCCAGATGGGGCGCCTCGGCGACATAGGCGTCGGCGAACGCCACCTCCTCGCGCCAGGCCTCCCAGGCGCCGGCCACGACGGCGGGGTCGGGCACGGCCCCGTCGAAGTCCCCGTCGGGGTCCTCCTGCGAGGAGAAACGGTCGGGCGCTTCCTGCCCGGCCAGCACCCGGCGGAACCAGCGGCGCTCCACGTCGGCGAGGTGGCGGACCAGTCCGAGCAGCGACAGCGTGGAGGGCTCGACGGATCGCCTGGCCTGCTCGACGGTCAGGCCCGCGCACTTCAACTCCAGCGTCGCCCGCTGCGCCGCCAGGACGTTGACGAGCATGGCCCGCTCGTCTCCGGTGGCGGGAAAGCCGAACCTGCGCGGGTCCTCGCCCCCGAGGATCGCGCCCCTTCTCCGGCGGCCCCTGTCGTTCGTGATCGGCTGCCGCCCCTTCTTGACGGCCGTGAGGAGCCGCATGCCGCGTGGGCCGGCCTCGTCGCGCTCCACAGTCAGCCCGGCAGCCGAGCACTGCCCGACCAGCCAGTCCGCGCCGATGCGAAGCTTCGGATAGCTGCCGACCTGCTGCGTCCAGGCGGCCCCGGAGCGCCGGTGCAGGACGTCATGGACCATCACCGTCTCCTCGTCGACGTACTCCAGGAAGCAGGTGAGGACCTGATCCGGGGTGCTGCGGACAGGGAGGAACCGGTCGGTCCCGTGCAGTGGCCGGGTCAGGTCGCGGTAGGTGACGACGAGCCTGCCGTCCTGGGCCAGGGCCGCGGCGCAGTCGACGAGAAGGGCGGTCACGCCGGCCTTGCGGGGCAGGTGGGTCAGCGTGTCTCCCATGCAGACGATCGCGGCCGCGCTCGCCGGCTCGGTGATCTCCGGGAGGACGACGCGGATGTCGGCGTGGACGGGCAGGATCGCCGGGTTCCCCTCCGCGTGCGAGGTGAGCTCGTCGAGCAGCGCCTTGCTGGTGTCCACGGCGAACACGGTGTCGTAACCGAGCGCGGCCAGGGCCAGCGTCTGGTTCCCCGGCCCGCAACCGAGATCGACGGCGGTCTCGCCGGGGCCGCGCGGTTCGACGCCGAGGTCACGCAGCAGCCGGGTCTGCTCGGCGACGAGGGCCGTCAGGTCGCCGCCGAGCATCCAGGTGTAGTGCCGAGCGAGCAGCTGATCGTAATGGCGCGAGACGGTGTCCATCGAACCTCTCGAGGTGATCGATCGTGCCGGGAAACCGGCCGATCGGAGTGCGGGCGGGGTGATCGCGGTCGCCGCGAATCGGCGTGTGGGCACACTATGCCGCAGAAGCTTGCTTGTACAACTAAGATGATTCTCGTGATGGACACAACGCCGGGCAGCGACGGGACACCCGCCCCCGCCGACGATGCGCAGGACGAACGCTGGTGCATGGCCGTGCGCCTGCTCGCCCGCGTGGAGAAGGAGCTGGACGACGCCCTGCGGCGGCACCACGGCCTGCCGCTGTCGGACTATCGCGCCATGTGCGCGTTGAGCCGCCCGGATGCCGGTCCCGGCCTGCGCATGGGGGAACTGGCGGACCGGATCGGGCTGAAGGACAGCAGCGTCACCCGCCTGGTGGGACGGCTCGAACATCTCGGGCTGGCACAGCGGGCCTCTGCCGCCGGTGACGGACGTTCGGTCGCCGCGAGCATCACACCCGCCGGTCGGCGGCGCCACGGGGAGGCCACCCCGACCTACCGGGCGGTCCTCGGCGCCGCCCTGGAGGGGGCTCTGGCGAACATCTACCTCGCCGACCTGGCCTCCTGGGTTCTGACCGGCGAGTCGGCGGTTGACGTCCCGGTCGCATCCGCGGGGATCACGGCCGGGGGAGGAAGTCCAGCAGGGCCTCGGTGAGGAGATCGGGTGCTTCCTCCATCATGTGATGGCCGGTGTCGAGGGCGTGACCGGACAGGTCGGTGGCCCACGGTCGCCACACGCCCAGAACGTCGTGGTCGTACAGTTCCGCCACGTCGTCCTCGGCTCCCCACAGGACCAGCAGGGGGCTGGTGATCCGGCGGCCGGCCGCCCGGTCCGCGTCGTCGGCGGCGCGGTCCACGCCCAGCCCGGCACGGTAGTCCTCGCACATCGCGTGCCGCACCCCGGGGTCGGCCACCGCCTCGGCCACGTCCGCGTGGTTCTCCCGGCCCATCCGCGCCGGATCGAGCGCGTACCAGGCGTCCAGGTCGGCGGCGATCAACCGCTCGGGCAGCGGCGCGGGCTGGCCCATGAAGAACCAGTGATACCAGGCGTGGGCGAATCTGGCGTCGCAGCGGGCCAGCGCCTCACCGATCGGCACGTCGCCGAGGATGACGACGTGGTCCACGGCATGCGGATGGTCCAGGGCGAGGCGCTGGACGACATAGCCGCCGCGGTCGTGGCCCACGGCGTGGAACCGCTCGTGGCCGAGTTCCCGCATCAACGCGATCAGGTCGCCGGCCATGGCGCGCTTGCCGGCCTGGGAATGGTCGGGCTCGTCGGGAGGCGCCGTGGACCGGCCGTAGCCCCGCAGGTCCGGGCAGACCACGGTGTATCCGGCGGCGGCGAGAGCGGGCGCGACCAGGTGCCATGTGGTGTGGGTCCGCGGGTGCCCGTGGACCAGCAGCACCGCCGGTCCCTCGCCTCCGTGCCGCACCCGGAGCCGCGCATTTCCGACCTCGACGTAGCTGAGTTCGAATCCGGCGAACATGACCATGCCTCTGCCCGCCGCGCCCCCGGGATATCGCAGTCGAGATCTGGGCGGTGACGTCAGGCGGTGAGCCAGCGGAGCGGGTTCTCGTGGGTGATGAGACGCAGGGTGTCGTCGTCCACGCCGGCCTCCCGCAGGGCCGGGAGGACCGACGAGAACAGCCGGCCGTAGCCCTGCCCGCCGTAGCCGGCCAGGTGCTCCCGCAGGCGTACGCCGCTGCTGAGCAGGACGCGCTCGGCGTGCCCGCCGTCGAGGAGGGTGAGGACGTCCTCGGCGTCGTCCACGCTCACGTACGCTCCGGTCTCGGCGATCTTGCGCTGGACCAGCGGGTCGCCGGTGCGGGCGCTGAGCCGCCGGGCGGGGACGTTCTGCGAGAGCAGGAGTTCCAGCAGTTCCAGGCCGCCCGTCGCCACCGGGAGGTCGGTGCGCAGCGAGGCGCGGGCGGCGGCGGTGACGGCCCGCTCCTCGGCGGGAGTGGGCGTCTCGTCCCACGCGGCGGCGACGATGACGCCCGGCCGTGCGCCCGTCCCGTCGAGTCCGGCGCCGATCTCGTGCAGCAGGTCGGCGGTCAGGTCCTCCACGCCGTACCGCGTGACGGCCTCACCCGCGAACGGCTGCGCGGCGAAGCCGGTGGCGGCCACGATCGGGACCCGCGCGGCCATCGAGATCCGGGCGAGCGCCACGGGGTCGCGGGCCATCCCGATGCAGCTGTGCTCCACGACGAGGCCCAGCGCCTGCTCCCTGCCGAGGTGCTTGACCTCGGCCAGCACGTATCGCTCCTCGTCCAGCCACCGATGGGGATCGGAGTCCACGCCGATCCCCCAGCGGGTGTCGGTGCGCAGGTGCTCGTACGGCAGCACCGGCCCGTCGATCTCGGCGACGGGGACGGCGCCCGTGACGGTCTGGATTCGGGGAAAATATGCGCCGGACATGAACGGACATTAACCGATTTTTTGCCGAAACTGCTCGCGAATCACATGATTCTTTACGTTCCGCGTGTCAACTCATCGTCTTGCCGCCGTTGACGGCGAGCCGCTGGCCGGTCACGAACCGGGCCCCGGGGGAGGCGAGGAACGCCACCGTCTCGGCCACGTCCGCCGGCACGCCCATGTGACCCAGCGGGACGTCGCGCAGGTAATCGGTGTAGTCCTCCGGGGGGACGTCCGCGTGCCGCTCCACCGGGATCCAGCCCGGCTCGACGGTGTTCACCGTGATCCCGTACGGCCCCAGCTCCCTGGCCCACGACCGGGTGAGCCCGTGCATCGCGGCCTTGGCGGCGACGTAGTGCCCGAACTCCGGGTTGCCGAGGTCGGCGACCTCGCTGCCCACGTTGACGATCCGGCCGGAACCGGCCTCGCGCATGCCGGGCAGCACGGCCTGCAGAATCAGCAGCGGGGCCTTGACGAAGAAGCGGAGCTGGCCGAGGTGGTCCTCCCAGGTCTGCTTCTCCACCGGCATCAGCGGCTGGGGGCCGGTGGCGTTGTTGACGACCACCTCGACGTGCCCGATCGCGGCCACGCCCTCCCGTACGGACTCCTCGTCGGTGACGTCGAACCGGGCCAGGCGGGCCGAGCCGCCGGCGGCGGTGATGCGGTCGACGACGGCGGAGGCCCCGGCGGTGTCGTTGGCGTAGTTGACGGCGACGTGCCAGCCGCCCGCGGCGAGCCGTTCGGCGATGACGGCGCCCAGACCTCGCGAGGCGCCCGTGACCAGTGCGGTACCCATGAGAACCGTGCCTATCACAGATCATGTTGGGGCAGGATGGTGCCCATGGATGAGATCGCCGCTCTGGTGGACCGGGCCGAGATCGTGGACGTCGTCACGGCCGTCTTCGACACCGTGGACGCCAAGAACTGGCCGGTGTGCCGGGAGCTGTTCGACGACGAGGTGGACGCCGACTTCACCAGCCTCAACGGCGGAGAGCCCGCCCGGATCAGCGCCGACGCCCTCGTGGGCGGGTGGCGCACCGGCCTGCACGCCCGCAAGCAGAGCTTCCACAGCGTGAGCAACTTCGCCGTGACGGTGGACGGCGCCGAGGCGCACGTGACCACCAAGGGGTACTCCTACAACCTGCTCGACGCGGCGCTGGGCGGCGGCATGTTCGAGGTGTGGGGGGTCTACCGGCTCCGGCTCGTACGGCAGGCCGAGGGGTGGAAGGTCGTGGCCTTCGCGTTCGACGCCTGGCACACCCGCGGCGACGAGGCGGTGCGCACGCACAGGCTGGAGGGCTAGCGGGTGATCGCCGGGACCTCGGTGTGCAGCCGCCGCAGGACCCGGCGGAACGCCCAGATGGACGCCGTGAAGGCCAGGCCGGTGACGACGGCGACGGCGGCGGTGCGGATGATCAGGTAGTCGCCGATCGACTCGTGCAGCAGCAGCCAGATGCTCATGGCCGAGTTGACCAGGAGGACGAACGCCCACAGCAGGGTGATCCTGGCGAAGAAGGTGCGGACGCGCTCGTGCCGCAGCACGAACGACGGCAGGTGGATGTAGTCGAGTGTGAGCCGCTGGACCAGCGGGCGGCGCATCCGCACCGACGCCAGGAGCACCATGCTGATGCAGATCGTGCCGAGCTCCGGCTGGATGAAGTAGAGGACGGGGCTGCCCGTCCACAACCCGATCACGGTGCGGAAGGTGATCGCGATCGTCGCCATGATCATCGTCCCCGGCACGGGCTGACGCCGGATGAGCCGCCACAGGACGCCCAGGTAGACCCACGACACCGCGGCCATCAGCGCGCCGCGCAGCCCGAGCACCGCGAGGGCCGCGTAGAAGACCACGAGGGGAGCCACCACGCCTTCGAGGAGCCGGGGCACCGCCTGCTTGATCAGCGCGGTGAGCCGTGGCAATGCGAAGGGCGTGTGGTTCATGGTGACTCCAACGGGCCGGTGGGGGAGACCGACGCTGTAGTTGGGCATCGCGCTTACCCGGACATAGCGGATGGAAACACCCGAGTTGGGCGGCTTCGTCGGTGGCTTACCGTACCTGACCGTCAGGCTTGCGGGGGCCGAATGCGCGAACCGCCCCCGCGCTTCATAACGGTACGGCATACCTCTCGCGGGCGTCCTGGCGATGGAAAACCCCTGATCAGTGCTTTACCGGGGACCGCTGGGCGCTTTCCCCGGCGGGCGGTGAACGCGGGTTACGTTGACGGCATGGACTCAGGTTTCGGCTACTTCGCAACGGATGATGCGGTTCGTCCTGATGCCTTGGCCCGGCTCGTCGAGCAGCGCGGCCACACGGCCCTGCTGTTCACCGAGCACACGCACATTCCGGTGCCGCCCGGCGGCCAGACGCCGAAGGACGAGTGGGGAGGCGAACTGCCCCGGCGCTACTGGCACAGCTACGACCCGTTCATCGCCTCGATGGCCGCGGGCGCGGCGACGTCCCGGCTGCGCGTGGGGACGGGCATCTGCCTGGTGCCCGAGCACGAGCCCATCGGCCTGGCGAAGACGGTGGCGAGCGTGGACAACCTGACCGGCGGGCGGTTCGAGTTCGGCGTCGGCGCCGGATGGAACCGCGAGGAACTGCGTCATCACGGCGTCGATCCGGCCCGCCGCTTCGCCGTGCTGCGGGAGCGCGTGCGGGCGATGCAGGAGATCTGGACCCGTGACGAGGCCGAGTTCCACGGTGACTTCGTGTCCTTCGACCCGATCTGGTCCTGGCCCAAGCCGGCGCAGAAGCCGTACCCGCCGATCCTGGTGGGCGGCGTCGGGCCGCGCGTGTTCGACCGCGTGCTCACCTACGGCGACGCGTGGCTGCCCAACTACGGCCCGGGGATTCTGGAGCGCATCCCCGAGTTGTTCCGGCGGGCCGAAGAGGAGGGCAGGCACGTCGAGGTCGTGATGCTGTCCGCACCGGCCGACCCCGGCGCGCTGGAACAGTGCGAGAAGGCGGGAGTCGCCCGTGTCATGGCCTGGCTGCCGTCGGCCGGGTTCGACCGGATCGAGCGGGCGATGGACGCCTTCGAGAACGCCCTCGCCGATCTGCGCGGCGAATGAGCACGGCCGGCGGCGAATGAGCACGGCCGGCGGCGAGTGAGCACGGCCGGCGGCGAGTGAGCGTCAGTTCAGCGTCGCGGTGGCCAGCTTGGCGCCGAAGCCGAGGAAGAGCGCGCCGACCCCCGAGGTGAGTCCGGCGGACAGCTTCCGGCGGCGCCGGAAGTGGCTCGCGAGGAACGTGCCGCCGAAGATCAGCGTGCTCAGGTACGTCACGCTGAAGACCTGCACGATCAGCGCCAGGATCAGGAACGACAGCACCGGCGCGCCGTACGACGGGTCCACGAACTGCACGAAGAACGCCACGAAGAACAAGATGGCCTTGGGGTTGAGCAGGCTGATCGTGAACGCCTTGCGGAACGGGTTGCCCACCGGCGCGGGGACCCCCTCCTGCGCGGCCTGGGCCGCCTCGGTGACCTGGGCCGGGGCCCCGTCACGGGAGGCCCGCAGGGAGCGCCAGGCGCCACGCAGCATGCCGAAGCCGATCCACGCCAGATAGATCGCGCCCGAGTACTTCACGATCGAGAACAGGACGGGCGTGGACTTCAGCAGCGACGCGACCCCCGCGGCCGACAGGAACATGAGGACCGAGTCGCCGGCGAAGACCCCGGCCGCCGCCCGGTAGCCCTGCCGCACGCCGCGCTGGGCGGCGGTGGAGAGCACGAACAGCGAGTTCGGCCCGGGCAGCAGGATGATCAGAAACGATCCTGCGATGTAGGTCCAGATGTTGGTGATGCCGAAGAACATATGCCCGCTCCCGTCAAGAAACCGCATGTCCTGTTATAGCCCTATCCAGGCGTGGGTCACAGTCAGTAGATTCCTATTGACTTGGTAGGGAACGCGGGAGAATCCTGGGGTGCATGACGTTGTGGAAGCCTGACCCCACCTTCTATCCCTCGCCAAGGGACGCCGCCGAGGCGCCGCCGGAGAAGCTGGCCTACGTGGCCGCCTTCGACCGGTCGGCCCAGCGGCCCGACGCGCTCGCGGTGCTCGACACCGACCCCGGCTCCCCGTCGTACGGGACCGTGGTCGGCTGGACCGACCTGCCGTACACGGGGGACGAGCTGCACCACTTCGGCTGGAACGCCTGCAGCAGCGCGCTGTGCCCCTACGCGCCGCACCCGCACGTCGAGCGGCGCTACCTGATCGTCCCCGGCCTGCGGTCGTCGCGGATCTACGTGTACGACACCAAGGACCGGGTCAGCCCGGAGCTCGTGAAGGTCATCGAGGCCGAGGAGCTGGGCAAGCGGGCCGGCTACTCCCGCCCGCACACCGTGCACTGCGGCCCGGAGGGGCTGTACGTCAGCGCGCTCGGCGGCTACGGCGACGACGGGCCCGGCGGCATCGCCATCCTCGACCACAACTCGTTCGACGTGCTCGGCCGGTGGGAGGTGGACCGCGGCCCGCAGTACCTCGCCTACGACTTCTGGTGGCACATCAACCACGACGTGATGATCACCTCCGAGTGGGGCACGCCCTCCATGATCGAGGACGGCGTCGTCGGCGAGCTGCTGCTCGGCCGCAAGTACGGCCACAAACTGCACTTCTGGGACCTGCGCAAGCGTAAGCACGTCCAGGAGGTGGACCTCGGCGACCAGCACCAGATGACGCTGGAGCTGCGCCCCGCCCACGACCCCACCAGGACGTACGGCTTCGCCGGGGTCGTCGTCAGCGTCGAGGACCTGTCGGCCTCCGTGTGGCTGTGGCACAAGGACGGCTCCCGCTGGGCGGCGCAGAAGGTGATCACCATCCCGGCCGAGCCCGCCTCGCCCGACGACCTGCCCGACGTGCTCAAGCCGTTCGGCGCGGTGCCGCCGCTGGTGACCGACATCGACCTGTCGGTGGACGACCAGCGCCTGTACGTGTCGTGCTGGGGCACCGGCGAGCTCAAGCAGTACGACGTGTCCGACCCGTTCAAGCCGGTCGAGATCGGCTCGGTCCGCCTCGGCGGCATCGTGCGGCGGCAGACGCACCCGGCCGCGCCGGACGAGCGGCTCGCCGGCGGGCCGCAGATGGTCGAGGTGAGCCGCGACGGCCGCCGGGTCTACGTCACCAACTCGCTGTACGGAGCCTGGGACGACCAGTTCTACCCCGACGGCGTGGGCGCCTGGATGGCGAAGATCGACACCGACTCGTTCACGCTGGACGAGCGGTTCTTCCCGCACGGCGACGACTTCCGCGGCCTGCGCCCGCACCAGACCCGGCTCCAGGGCGGCGACGCGTCCTCCGACTCCTACTGCTACCCGTGACGCTGACCGCCGTCATCCTGCTCGGCGCCTTCCACGGGATCAACCCCGCGATGGGCTGGCTGTTCGCCGTCGCCCGGGGGTTGCAGGAGCGCAGCCGCGACCTGCTGCTGCAGTCCCTGCCGGTCATCGCGCTGGGCCACCTCGCGTCGGTGGCCCTCGTGGTGGCCGCCGTGTCGGTCACCGGGTCGCTCGTGACGGCCACGGCGCTCGCGATCGGGGCGGGCGTCGTGCTCGTCGGGTTCGGCCTGTGGCACCTGCTCGCCCGGCGGCACTTCCGCTGGGTGGGCATGCGGCTGTCGCTGCCGCAACTCGCCGCTTGGTCGTTCCTGATGTCGTCGGTGCACGGCGCGGGCCTGATGCTGCTGCCCGTACTGACCCGCATGCCGGCGAGTCACCACGGGCACGCCCTGTCGGGCGGCATGCTCGTCGCCGGGGTGCACACGCTCGCGATGTTCCTCGCGGCGACCGTCGTCGCCGTCGTGGTGTACGAGTTCCTCGGCGTCGCCGTCCTGCGCCGGGCCTGGTTCAATCTCGACAGGATGTGGGCGTTCGCCCTGGTGGGGGCGGGCGTCGTCACGTTGGTGGGCGCCATCTGAGCGACCGCGCGGCGGGCGGGCGGCGCGGGCCGCCGGGGGCCTGGCAGGATTGACCGGCGTGCGGGTTCGTCTCCTCGGCGCGCTCGAGGTCCTCGACGACGACGGGGCTCCGGTCTCCGTCGCGGGCGCGCGCGTGCGCGCGCTCCTGGCCGTGCTGGCCCTGCGTCCCGGCCGCCTCGTCCCCGCCGACCGGCTCGTGGACGCGCTGTGGGAGGACGATCCACCGGCCAACGCCGCGAACGCGCTGCAGACGCTGGTGAAACGCCTGCGCGCGGCGCTCGGGCGGCCCGGTGCGGTGCTGTGGCGCGACGGCGGGTACGTGCTCGGTGTCGAGCCGGCGCAGGTCGACGCCCACGTGTTCACCGCACTGACCCTGCCGTACGCGACCGGGAAGGTGCCCGTCGAGACGGCGGGCCCCGAAGCCCCCGACGCGGAACTGGATGAGGCGCGCCCGGTGCTGGATGAGGCGTGCGCGGTGCTGGACGAGGCGCTGGCGTTGTGGCGCGGTCCCGCCCTGGCCGACCTGCGCGCGGTGCCCTACCTGGCGGCCGCGGCGGCCCGGCTGGAGGAGCGGCGGCTGGCCGTGGTCGAGGCCCGCGCCGCCGCGTATCTCGTGCTCGGCCGTGAGGTGGACCTGTCGGCCGAGGTGGCCGCCCATCCGCTGCGCGAGCGGCTGTCCGCCCTGGCGATGCGCGCGCTGGCGGGGTCGGGCAGGCAGGCGGCGGCGCTGGCCCTGTACGAGCGGGTCCGGCGGGCGCTCGCGGACGAACTCGGCGTCGATCCGGGTCCGGAGTTGCGGGCCGCCCATCTCGACGTGCTCCGCGGGCAGGTCCCTGCGGCGCCTCCCCGGCAATCGAGCGGCGCCGAGCACACCGCCAGTGGCAGGGGCAGCGTCGGCGGCGGTGTCGGCGGCACAGGACGACGCGCGGGGAGGGTGTGGGCGCCGCCGACGACGTTCGTGGGCCGCGAGGAGGAGGTCACGCACCTGTCGGCCCTGTTGCGCGACTCTCGGCTGGTCACGGTCGTCGGGCCGGGCGGGGCGGGCAAGACGCGCCTGGCGGTCGAGACCGCCCTGCGTGCCACAGGCAACAGCGCCGCCGCGAATCGGGTCGCCGGAGACAGCGCCGCCGGAGACAGTGCCCCCAGAGACAGTGCCGCCGGGGAGGGCGGCTCCGAAGCGGGCGGGTACGGCGAGGGCGCGTGGCTGGCCGAGCTGGCCCCCCTGACGGACCCCGCGGACGTCGTGCGGTCCGTGCTCGAAGCGCTGGGCGCCGGCGCCGAGCCGCGGGTGGGCGAGGACTGGCGGCGCGACCCGCAGGACCCGGCCGAACGCCTGGTCGCCTCCCTCGCCGGGCGCGAGCTGCTGCTCATCCTCGACAACTGCGAGCACGTGATCGACGACGCGGCGGGCCTGGCGGAGCTCGTGCTGCGCCGCTGCCCGGGAGTGCGCGTGCTGGCGACCAGCCGCGAGCCGCTCGGCGTGCCGGGGGAGACGCTCGCCCCGATCCCGCCCCTCGGCCTGCCTCCGGAGGGCGTCACCCCTGGCGAGGCGGGTGAGTATCCCGCCGTACGCCTCCTGGTGGACCGCGCCCGCGCGGTCAGCCCCGGCTTCGCTCTCGACGAGCACACGACCCCGCACGTCGTCACGATCTGCCGCCGCCTCGACGGGATGCCGCTGGCCATCGAGCTGGCCGCGGCGCGGATCAGGGCGCTCGGCCCGGAGCGGCTCGCGGCCCGCCTCGGCGACCGGTTCCGCCTGCTGACCGGCGGGAGCCGTACGGCCCTGCCGCGGCACCGGACGCTGAGCGCGGTGGTCGAGTGGAGCTGGGACCTGCTCACGCCCGAGGAGAGGACGCTGGCGGAGCGGCTCGCGGTGTTCGCCGGCGGCGCCGCGCTGGACGACGCGGAGCTGGTCTGCGGGGACGACGGACTCGACGTGGTGGCGGTGCTGCCGTCCCTGGTCGACAAGTCCCTGCTGGAGACGCCGGGCGACGGCCGGTTCCGGATGCTGGAGACGATCCGCGCGTACGCGCTGCGGCGGCTGACGGACAACGGTGAGCTCGACCGCTACCGGCGCCGGCACGCGGCGCACTTCCTGCGGCTCGCCGAGGAGGCCGAGCCACGCCTGCGCGGAGCCGGGCAACTGGAGTGGATGGCCAGGCTGACCGCCGAGCAGGACAACCTGAACGCCGCCCTGCGCTGGGCCGTCGACTCCCGGGAGGCGGAGACCGCGCTGCGCCTGTGCGGCACGCTGGGCTGGTATTGGTGGCTGCGCGGGCATCGCGGCCAGGCGGCCGTCTGGGCCGGGCAGGTGCTCGAACTCGTCCCCGAGGGCCCGCCCGCCGGGCTGGTGCGCGCCTACGCCGGGTGCCGGTTCGCGGTCACGGTCACCCGGCTCGGCACGCTCTGGATGGAGCCCGGCCGGCTGGAGGAGATCCGCCGGGAGCTCGGCGATCTCGTCGATGCGGCCCGGCGCGAGGGCCCGGTGCATCCGATGCTGCCGATCCTGCGCGCGGTCGTGACGGCGATGGCCGGACGCAGGGAGGAGGCGGCCGAGATGCTCGACGCGTACGCGGCCTCGGACGATCCCTGGCTGGCCGGCTCGGCGCTGATGATCAGGGGCGGGTCGCTCGGCCTGCCGGGCGACAGCGAACGCGACGTCGAGGAGGCCGTGCGCAGGTTCCGGACGCTGGGGGAGCGCTGGGGGCTCAGCGAGGCCCTGCTCACGCTGGCCACGCTCCGGGCCGGCCGGGGCGCGCCGACGGCGGACCTCATCGACGAGATCGCCGGGCTGACCGAAGGATGGGTCAGCGCGGACGACACGATCTCCACGCTGACCCGCCTGGCCGAGCTGCGCCTTCAGTCGGGCGACGCCGAGGGTGCGGCGGCGGACGTGGCGGCGGCCCGCTCCCACGTGTCCGCCGGAGTCTCGCCGTACGCGCTGGTGCAGGTGAGCGTGGGCGAGGCGAAGGTGGCGCGGAGCAGGGGAGACCTCGACGGCGCGGTGGCGGCGCACGAAGAGGCCCTGACCGTGCTGGAGGCCCACCCCGCCATCCCGCAGCAACTCGGAACGGCGTACGCCGAATACGGCAGGGCGCTGCTGGCCAAGGGCGACCTCGACGGCGCGCTCGCGCGTCATCACGAGGCGCTGCGGGCCCTCGGCACCACCCCCGACCTGCCGGTCCTCGCGACCGTGCTGGCCGGGCTGGCCATGATCGCCCTGGCCGGGGGCGACGCGAAGCGTTCCGCGGTGCTCTTCGGCGCGGCCGACGCCGCCCACCCGGGCTGGAAGGCGGACGCCGAGGCCGCCGAGGCGCTGGAGTCGGCACGCGAGGCGGCGGGCCCGGACTTCCACGCCGCCTACGAGCGCGGCCGCACGGCGTCGCGCGAGGATCTGGGCCTGCCTGTCGCCGGAAGCAGCAGGTAGGACGGCGCGCTGATCGTGATCCGCGCGCTGTCGGGATGCCGGGCGTACTTGGGGAAGTCCGACCCCGCGACCTCCACCCGCACCCGGTGTCCCGCCCCGAAGACGTGGGCCAGGTTGCCGAGGAGGACGCGCACCCTTCCCGGCCGCGCAGTCGCCGCCCATGGTCGGGACGGGATCGCCGTGGTCGTACAGGAGGGAGGCGCGCAGCGTTGCCGTCGGCACGAGCGTGCGGGCCGCCTCTGCGTGCCGGCGCCCCCCAGGTGGTAGCGGACGGCGGCCTCGTCCTCCGGCGGCCAGCCGGCCATCGCCCGCCATTCGCAGGCGCCGGTGACGAACACCCGGACTTTCGCGTCGTCCTTCAGCGGGGTGCCGCGCATCCAGTGGCCGAACCAGTCGAGGTGGAGGCCGGTCCAGTCGACGGCCTCCCCGCTCGCGTGTTCGCCGTAGTCGTGCCCGGCCAGCGTCCGCTCGCGCAACGCGTGGGTCCAGTGGCCGACGACGAGGCGGGCCCTGCCGCGCAGGGCCCGGTAGGTGCGGATGGTGCTGTCGCGGAAGTAGTCGTACCACCCGCTGGACAGCAGTGCCGGCACCTCGATCTTGTCGTAGCGCGCCTCCAGGTCGGCGTCCCGCCACAGCTCGTCGGACGGATCGGGATGCGCGAGCCAGTCGGCGTAGAAGGGGAAGAGGTCCGTGATCTCCGGCTGGTCCCCGACCGGAAGGCGCCGGAGCATCTCGCCGAGCCGGGCCGCCGGGGCGGCCGGAAGACCTTTTTCTCCCGGATCGAGCCGGGCGCGGCGTGCCAGTTGCAGGGGCGCGATGACGGTCGCCAGGACCGGCAGGACGACGCCCAGCCTGAGGACGCCGCCGGCGTACACCACGTCGTGCAGCCCGGCGGGGGAGACGGAGGGCGCGATGGCCCGCGGCCCATCCGGCCGCTCGCTCACGGCGAGAAGCTGGGCGATCCCGAGGTAGGAGTCGCCGAACCTGCCGGCCTGCCCGTCGCACCACGCCTGGCGCGCGGCCCAGGTCACCGTGTCGTGCCCGTCGGCGGCCTCCCCGGTGAGGAACCGCAGGTCGCCCTCCGACTCGCCGGTGCCGCGCACGTCCTGCACCATCACCGCGTAGCCCGCCGACAGCAGCCGGGTGACGTCGAGCCGCAGGCCCGGGCCGTAAGGTCCCCTGCCGTACGGGGTCCGGGCCAGCAGGACGGGATGCCGCCCGCGAGGCTCGGGAAGCCAGACGGTCGCGGCGAGCCGTACGCCGTCACGCATGGGTGTCCACACGTCCCGGCCGGACGGAAGACCCGCGGCCCAGTCGGGCGCGGGGAGAGCCAGGGGGGCGATTCATCAGGGCGTTCACCGGATCCTCCGGGTGTAGGCGCGTACGGCGAGCGGGACGAAACACGCGGTGACGGCGGCGGCCCAGACCAGCGTGATCAAGACGTGGTCCCCCACGGGAGCGCCGGTGAGCAGGGCGCGGACGGCGTCGGCCAGGTGCGAGACCGGGTTGACCGACGACCACCAGCGCAGCACGCCCGGCAGGTTGTCCGGCGGGATGAACGCGCTGCTGCCGAACGTCAGCGGCAGCAGGACGGCGGTCGCCGTGCCCTGCATCGAGGCGACCGACTTGGCCTTCAGCCCGAGCCAGGCCGACACCCAGCTCAGCGCCAGCGTGAACAGCAGCAGGAGAGCCAGGCCGGCCAGCGCGCCCAGGGGCGAGGCCGTGATCCGGAACCCGGCCGCGATCCCGGCGAGCAGGGCCACCAGGATGGTCACCGCCGTCGTCAGGGCGTCCGCGGTCACCCGCCCGACGAGCGGGGCGGAGCGGGCGATCGGCATGCTCCGGAACCGGTCGAACACGCCGTTCAGGATGTCCTCGGCGAGGTTCATGCCCGTGGTGTTCGTCGAGATGAGGGCCACCTGCGTGAGCACGCCGGGCATCAGGTAGCGCGCGGCGTGCTCGGGGTCGCCGGACATGGCCCCGAACATCAGGACGAAGACCACGACCATGAAGATCGGCTGAAGCAGGAACTGGACGAGCCGGCCGGGCTCGTTCCTCAGCGGCACCAGGCTCCGCCAGGCGAGGGTCATACCCTGCGCGAGCGTGCCCCGGCGCCCGCTCGCCGATGGGATCGCGGTCATCGTGCCCTCCTCGAGGTCGTGGTGTCGGTGAGGGTGAGGAACGCCTCGTCGAGCGTGGGCCTGCGGACCGCGTGCTCGGAGAGGGGGACACCGGCCTCCTCCAGCCGCCGGAACATGGCCGGGCTCACCGCCGACTCCAGCAGCGGCACGCTGAGCAGCCCGTTCTCCCCGCGGTGCGGAGTCAGCCCGGTGACCTCGGCGAGGATCAGTTCCGCCTTCTCCGTGTCGTGCTCGGGCCGTATCTCCAGCCGCCGGTCGCCCGCCCTGGCCTTCAGCTCGCGTGGCGTGCCCCTCGCCGCCACGAGGCCGTGGTCGATGAGCACGATCTCGTCGGCGAGCTGGTCGGCCTCCTCCAGGTACTGCGTCGTGAGCAGCACGGTCGCCCCGCCCGCCACCTGCTCGCGCACGATCCGCCACAGGTCCGCCCTGGCGCGCGGGTCGAGCCCGGTCGTCGGCTCGTCCATGAAGACGATCGACGGCCGGCCGACCAGGCTGACGGCCAGGTCGAGCCGCCGCCGCATGCCGCCCGAGTAGGACCCCGCCGCCCGGTCGGCGGCGTCCTCCAGTCCGAACTCCGCGAGCAGCGCCGCCGCCCTGCCCCGGGCCTCGGCCCGGCCCATGCCGAGCAGCCGCCCGATCATCACCAGGTTCTGCCGCCCGGTCAGCTTCTCGTCCACCGACGCGTACTGGCCGGTCAGCCCGATCAGCTTCCGCACCTCGGCCGGCGCCTTCACCACGTCGTGCCCGCCGACCGCCGCCCGGCCGCCGTCGGGGGAGACGAGCGTGGCGAGGATGCGGACCGCGGTGGTCTTGCCCGCGCCGTTGGGACCGAGCACGCCGAGCACCGAGCCCGGCGGCGCGGCGAGGTCGATCCCGGCCAGCGCGGCCTTGTCGCCGTATCTCTTCACGAGGCCGTGGGCCTCAATCGCGTACGTCATGCTCCGACGGTCGCCGCCCGTGCTGGCACGAAGCTGGCACGAAGCTGGCACGGGCCGGCAGGGTCGCCGAACGCCGATGGGGGTGAAACTTGCAAGAAAGCAAGGCATCATGGATATCCGCAGGTGGCGCCGCTGGAACGTGCCCGCCTGCGACATGAGCCGCGCATAATCCGGGCTTAAGACTGCGCTCCTTGTCCGCCCGGCGGCGCCGCCACTACGCTCCCGCGACATTCCTTTCCCTCCTCCGCGTCCCGTCGCGGAGGCTCGTCCTTGTTCGGAGCCCACCATGGGAGCGATCACGCGTGGCGCCTTCACCGTCGTGGTCCTGAGCGCCGTGCTGTCCTCGCTGTTCGTCGCCTGGTACGGCCCGGCCCGCGCCACCGATGCCGGCACGGCGGCCGTCAGCCAGGCGCAGGCCAGGTCACGCGTCGTGGTGCCCAGGGCAGCCGCCGCACCGGCCCGGGCCGCGATCGCTCCCGCACAGGCAGCCGCTCCCGTACAGGCCGCACCGGCACGAGCAGTCGCTCCCGCGCGGGCCGTGTCGGCGCAGGCCGCCGCTCCCGTGCCCGAGGTGACGGTCACCGTGACCGTCACGCCGTCGCCGTCCCCCTCACCGGGCCGCATCAGGGTCGGGTACGTCCCGCAGCGCGGCGCGTACGGCGCCACGTCCACCGTGCGCGACCTCGACACGAGCGGCCTGGCGGGCAGGCTGACCCACGTCCTCTACGCCTTCGCGAACATCGACCCCGGCTCGCTGACCTGTCTCACCGGGGTCACCCGGCCGCTCGCGCCCGACCCGAACGACCCCGACCAGGGCGACGGCGCGGGCGACGCCTGGGCCGACTACCAGCGCGGTTTCACGGCGGCCGAGTCGCTGGACGGCGTGGCCGACCCTCCGGACGCCCCGCTCGCCGGCAACTTCAACCAGCTGAAGAAGCTCAAGGCCCGCCACCCCGGCCTGAAGGCGCTGATCTCGATCGGCGGCTGGACCTACTCCAAGTACTTCTCCGATGTGGCGCGGACCGCCGCCACCCGGCAGAGGTTCGTGAAGTCGTGTCTCGACGCGTACATCAGGGGCGACCTGCCGGGCGCCGAGGGCAGGGGTGGTCCGGGCAGCGCGGCGGGCGTCTTCGACGGCATCGACGTCGACTGGGAGTGGCCCGGCGGCGAGGGGCACCTGGGCAACCACACCGGCGTCGACGACAGGCGGAACCTGACGGCCCTGCTGGCCGAGTTCCGCGCGCAACTCGACGCGCTCGGCGCGGCCACCGGCCGCCGCTACCTGCTCACGGTCTACATCCCCGCCGACGACGATCGCATGGATGCCGGGTTCGACCTGGAGAAGCTGGTCGGCCTCGTCGACTTCGTCAACGTGCAGCGCGACGGCCGGCACGCCGTCCGCGAGGGCGCGATCCTGCGCTGAGCCGGCCACACCCTGCCCCTCAACCGTGCCCGTGCCCGCCTCAAACGTGCCTGCCTCAACGTGCTCGCACTTGACCGTGGCCGCCTCAACCGTGCCCGGCTTAACGGACGAGCAGCCGGCCCTTAACGCGCGCATAACCCGGTTCCGCGCGTCTACCAGCGCTGACAAGGTTCGTTAGGAACGCTGTCGAATTGGGTCTTGTGAACCAGCGACCGCGAAGCTACGATCCGTACAACTCTTAGGAAACTTTCCTAAAAGAACGACCGGGAGCCGACAATGGCCCTTCCTCACCCCTAGCGTCTTCCTCTCGCGTCCCGTCACCAGACGCCCTTGAGTGCCGTACGGCCGGTGCTGTTCCGATCGGCCGCCTCCGTCAGGCGCCGGCCGTACGGATTCCCATGACCTCCCCGTTCACCCCCCCACAGAGGTTGTGTCTATGCAAACCAGGTACGTCTGGCGTGCGCTCGCCGCGATTGCCGCACTCGCGCTCGCTCTCGTCGCGGTGCCCGCCGAGGCCGCCACGGTCAAGGCCGTCTTCTCCGCCGACTCCGACTGGGGCTCCGGCTACCAGGGCCGGTACACCCTCACCAACACCGGCACCGCCGCGACCTCCGGCTGGACGGTCGAGTTCGACCTCCCCGCGGGCTCGACGGTCGGGTCCTACTGGGACGCGCTGATGACGCGTTCCGGCGACCACTACACCTTCAAGAACCGTGAGTACAACGGCGGCCTGGCTGCCGGAGCCTCCACGACGTTCGGCTGGGTGAACAGCGGCCCCGGCAAGCCGGCGAACTGCCGCCTGAACGGCGGCTCGTGCGACGGTGTCACGACCTCGCCGTCCCCCTCACCGAGCGCGTCCCCCAGCACGTCTCCGAGCCCGCCGCCGCCCGCGCCCGGGGCCCTGCGCACCGCGCCGTACGTGGACATGGGCGCCTGGCCGACGCCGAGCCTGAGCGCGATGGCCTCGGCCTCCGGCCTGAAGAGCTTCACCCTCGCGTTCGTCACCGCGTCGGGCTGTAAGGCGATGTGGTTCAACGCGTACGACCCACGGCAGAAGTGGGCGAAGGACCAGATCGACGCGATCCGGGCCGGCGGCGGGGACGTCAAGGTGTCCTTCGGCGGCGCGACCGGCATCGAGCTCGCCCAGGCGTGCACGGACGTGAACGCGCTGGTCGCCGAATATGACGCCGTCGTCACCGCCTACGGCCTGAAGTACATCGACCTCGACATCGAGGGATCGGCGGCGGCCGAGCCCGCGTCCATCGCTCGCCGGTCGCAGGCGCTCGCCCGGCTGCAGCAGGCCCACCCCGACCTGAAGATCTCCCTCACGCTGCCCGTGCTGCCGAACGGCCTGACCGCCGACGGCCTCAACGTGGTCCGGTCCGCGCGCGACGCCGGGGTCAGGCTCGACGCCGTCAACGTCATGGCCATGGACTACTACCAGTCCGTCGACTACGGCGACGCGGCGGTCCAGGCGGCCAACAGCACCTTCACGCAGCTCAAGAGCCTGTATCCCAGCCTGTCCGACGCCCAGGTGTGGCGGATGGTCGGGGTCACGCCGATGCTGGGCCAAAACGACGACGGCCGGATCTACAACCAGGACGACGCCCGCCAGCTCGTCGCCTTCGCCAAGGACAAGCACCTCGGCCTGCTGGCCTTCTGGGAGACGACCCGCGACCGCAACGCCTGCACCGGGGCGCTCTACTCCTGCACCAACATCCCCCAGTCGCCCTACGAGTTCTCCAAGATCTTCGCTTCGTACACGGGATGAGGCACATGAAGAAGCTCATCGGCCTGGGCGCGGCGGCGTCCCTCGCCTTCGCCGGGCTGCTCACGGCGACGTTCACCGGCCCGGCCCATGCCGCCAACATCGCGGCGAATCCGGGGTTCGAGTCGGGCCTGTCGGGGTGGACGTGCGCGTCCTCTGCGCAGGTGGTGTCGAGTCCGGTGCACGGCGGGTCGAAGGCGTTGTCGGCGACTCCGGCCGGCGGTGACTACGCCCGGTGCCAGCAGACGATCAGCGTCAAGCCGTCCACGACCTATGCGCTGTCGGCGTGGGTGCAGGGCAACTACGTGTTCCTCGGGGCGACCGGCACGGGGGTGAACGCCCAGACGTGGGGGTCGCCGGGGGCGTCGTGGTCGCAGTTGTCCACGTCGTTCACCACGGGGTCGTCCACGACGAGCGTGACGATCTACGTCAACGGCTGGTACGGCCAGGGCGCCTACTACGCCGACGACGTCGTCCTCGATGGCCCGGGCACCTCGCCCTCTCCTTCACCTTCTCCGTCGGCGTCACCTTCGGCGAGCCCGAGCCCGTCGCCATCACCGTCACCGTCGACCTCGCCGAGCCCGCCGCCACCAAGCGGGAAGCGGCTGATGGCCGGCTACCTGCACGCCTCGTTCGCCAACGGCTCCGGCTACGTCCGGATGGCCGACGTCCCCGACGCGTGGGACATCATCGACCTGGCCTTCGGCGAGCCGACCTCGCCCACCTCGGGTGACATCCGGTTCACCCGCTGTCCGGTGACGGAATGCCCGAACGTCGAGAGCGACGCCGACTTCGTCGCGGCCATCCGCGCCAAGCAGGCGGCCGGCAAGAAGGTGCTGATCTCGATCGGCGGCCAGAACGGGGTCGTCCAGCTCACCACCACCGCCGCCCGCGACAAGTTCGTCCAGTCCGTCGCCGCGATCATCGACAGGTACGGCCTGGACGGCCTCGACATCGACTTCGAGGGCCACTCGCTGTCGCTGAACCCCGGCGACACCGACTTCCGCAACCCGACCACCCCGGTGGTCGTGAACCTCATCTCCGCGATCAAGACGCTCAAGGCCAGGTATGGCGCGAAGTTCACGCTCACCATGGCCCCCGAGACGTTCTTCGTCCAGCTCGGCTACCAGTTCTACGGCTCGGGCCAGAACGGCACGGCCGACGCCCGCTCCGGGGCGTACCTGCCCGTGATCCACGCGCTGCGTGACGACCTCACGCTGCTGCACGTCCAGGACTACAACTCCGGGCCGATCATGGGCCTCGACAACCAGTACCACACGATGGGCGTGGCCGACTTCCACGTCGCCATGACCGACATGCTGCTCACCGGCTTCCCCGTGGCCGGTGGCGCGACCTTCCCGCCGCTGCGTCCCGAGCAGGTCGCGATCGGCCTGCCGGCCGCGCCGTACGCCGGCAACGGCTACACGAGCACGGCCGAGGTGCAGAGCGCCTTCGGCTGCCTGGCGAAGGGGACGGGCTGCGGTTCCTACCGGCCGCACGGCGTCTTCCCCGGCCTGCGCGGCCTCATGGCCTGGTCCGTCAACTGGGACAAGTACACGGGCTCCGAATTCTCCCGCTCCCACAGGGCGTATCTCGACGCCCTGAAGTGATCCCCCCACCCACCCCCCACCTTTGCGAGGAAGAATGCAGCTTCGCTTCGGTACGGGCCGGCGCGCCAGGGCGGCCCTGGCCCTGCTCGCCTCCCTCCTCCTGGCCGTCGCCGGACTGGTCGCGGGAACGACCGCGTCCGCCTCGGCGGCCCCGAACAGCGTGGTCATGCTGGCCTACCCGGCATGGGCCCCGAACACCTGGTACGCCATCGGCGCCCGGGTGACCTACAACGGCGTCGACTACGAGTGCATCCAGGCGCACACGTCCCTGACGGGCTGGGAGCCGCCGAACGTCCCGGCCCTCTGGAAGCAGGTCAGCGGCGGGGGCAACCCGTCCCCGAGCCCGTCGCCTACGCCTCCGTCCGGCGCGCCGGGCAAGCCCGGCAACCCGGCCGTCACCGGCACCACGAACTCGTCGATCTCGCTGTCGTGGTCCGCGTCGAGCGGCGCGGTGACCGGCTACCGCGTCTACGAGGGCACCTCGGTCAAGGCGACCGTCAGCGGCACCAGCGCCACGGTTTCCGGCCTCGGCACCTGCACCACCCACACGTACACGGTCAAGGCGTACAACTCGAACGGCGAGTCCGCGGCGAGCGGTTCGGTGACGGGCACCACCACGGGCTGCACCAGCGGCGGCGGCAAGCTGCCCGGTGCGCCGTACCTGTACGAGGGCTGGGGCAACCCGCCGAACCCGGCCACGGTCATGAACGCCACCGGGGTCAAGCAGTTCACGATGGCCTTCATGCTCTCCGGCGGCGGCTGCACCCCGGCGTGGGACGGCTCCCGCCCGCTGTCCGGCAGCGTCGACGCCACCGCGATCTCGCAGATCAAGGCCGCGGGCGGCAACGTCCAGATCTCATTCGGCGGCTGGCAGGGCAACAAGCTCGGCCCGAACTGCTCCAGCTCGTCCGCCTTCGCCTCGGCCGTCCAGCAGGTCATCAACGCCTACAACCCGGCCGCGGTCGACTTCGACATCGAGAACACCGACGAGTTCGAGAACGAGGCCGTCCAGGATCGCATCCTCGGCGGGCTCAAGATCATCAAGCAGAACAACCCGAACGTCAAGGTCGTCGTCACCTTCGGCACCAGCACGACCGGCCCGACCTACTACGGCACCCGGCTGATCAACCAGTCGAAGGCGCTGGGCGTGAATATCGACAACTACACGATCATGCCGTTCGACTTCGGCGGCGGCGCCAACATGTACCAGAACACCGTCAACGCGGCCGAGGGCCTGAAGAACGCGCTGAAGGCGGCCTGGGGCTGGACCGACGCCCAGGCGTACGCCCACATGGGCATCTCGGGCATGAACGGCCTGTCCGACCAGCAGGAGCTCACCTCCGTGGCCACCTGGACCCAGATCCGCGACTGGGCCAACTCGCATGGCCTGGGCCGGCTCGCCTTCTGGGCGGTCAACCGCGACCGTGGCTGCCCGGGCGGCGGCGTGGTGTCGAACTGCAGCGGCATCGCGCAGAACGACTGGGACTTCACCAGGATCACCGCGGGCTTCTGACCCGCCTTATACCGACGGTGAGGGATCCGGGCACGGCCCGCCGGACCGGATCCCTTCGCCGCCGCGCGCGGTGTGAGCGCGCCTATCCGAGTCGGGCGTCCATGAGCAGGCGGCCGGTCCGGCGGGGACGACCCCCCTACCCGCCGCGCCGGTCGCCCCCGTGCGTGGGGGCGAGCAGGCCGATCAGCATCCCGACGATCACGGCCACGGCAAGGGTGATCCACAGGCGAATTTTCATCGAAGTCTCCTGGATGTAACGCTCCGTGGTCACAATACCCCTAATCGTGACGGATCGCGATGGCCGATTCGCCGAATCAGGGATCGAGTCGCCTGTTTTGCCATTCGTCAGGCAGTCTTGGCATCGTCATGGAATACGCGATCCCCACCAGCATCGTCCTCGTCGCCGGCGTCGTGCTCGCGCTCGTCGCCCAATGGAAGGGCTGGCGGCCGTCCCTGGTCGTCACGCTCACGCTCGGCATCGCCGTACGCGTGCTGATCATGGTCCTGTCGGCCAGGGACACCCAGTGGCAGCCGGTCGACTACGTCAACAGCTTCCAGCCCGCCGGCGTGGCGATCCTCGACCACCGCGACCCGGTGCTCGAGAGCAACGGCGGATGGCACTTCCTCCCGACGATCCCCTACATGTACGGCCTGCTGCTGTGGCTGGGCATCCCGTGGGAGTACGCCGGCCGCATCGTCACCGTCGTCGCCGACGTCGTGCTGATCCCGCTGGTCGGCAAGCTGGCCGGGGCGCGGACCGAGAAGCTGCGCGCCTTCCAGTACGCCTGCAACCCCCTCGCCATCCTCGTCGCCTCCGTGCACGGCCAGGTCGAGCCGGTCTCTCTGGTCTTCGGAGTCGCGGCGTACATCGTGGCACGCGGCCCGGGTGACTGGCGGCGGCCCGAGCCGCTGCCGTGGGCCCGCCTGCGGCTCGCGAACCGTGACCTGCCGCTGCCCTGGATCTCGCCGGGCGAGATCGTGCGGCGCATCGTCCACCCGTCGCAGGAGGACCGCGCCGCGACGGGCCGGGCCGTGTGGGCGGGGCTGCTCATGGGGCTCGCGCTCTGCGCGAAGAGCTGGCCGGTGATCCTCGTGCCGGCCCTGCTGATGTTCCTGCCCGGGCTGCGCAGCCGCCTGGTCTCGCTGGTCGCGACCGGCGTCTCGCCGGTGTTCTTCCTGCTGACGCTCCCGATCGGCGGCTGGACGGAGTGGCGGCAGCTTCCCGAGGTGCTCAACACCATCGGGCTGCGGCCCAGCGACGTCCGTCCGATCACGGGCGACTGGGGCTGGACCGCGCTGGTCAGCGGGGGCAACTGGAACCTCGACCCGCTCCCGGCAAGGATCGGCCAATACCTCATCTACGCCGCGATCGTGGCCTGCCTCGTCTGGTGGCGCAAGGCCGACCCGGTCGACGTCACGATCGCGATCCTGCTGGCCTTCATGATCTTCACCCCGCGCCTCGGTGCGCAGTATCTGCTGTGGTTCATGCCGTTCCTGGTCGCCCGGCCCACCCGCTGGGCCTGGCCGGCGATCCTCGGCAGCACGCTGTGGGCCGCGATCGGATACATCGTGCTCACGCAGTTCAGCGGGCCAAAGTGGGGCGAGCTGCACGCGCCCTGGGCGATCAGCTCGCTGGTGCTGTTCCCCGTGCTGATCGCGGCCATCCCGTGGCGCCGCAGGTACGCGCAGGCCACGCCGTCGCCGGTCCCGGGGGAGAAGAAGACCGTCCCCGCCGCCTGAGACGGGGTCCCGCCGGGTCTCAGGTCACGATGAGGCGGACCATGTGGCCGTGGCTTTTGAAGCCGGGCGGGTCGCCCTCGAGCATTCCGGTCACGCACTCGAACACGCCCGGTGCGGCCTGCCGTACGAAGAAGACGGTCTCGGCGATCGCCGACAGCAGCCGGATCACGTCGCGGAGCACGTGGACGCCCTCCCTGTCGCCGGCCAGCGACACCGTCACCTCGTACACACCGTCGTCGAGCAGGCGCTCGCCGGTCAGCAGCCACTCCGACCCGCATGCCCGGCGCAGGTGGGGGAGCAGATGCGCCTCGGGTTCCTCCGTCACCCAACCGTCTCGTGCCATCGCGTCGAGCAGGGCGGACACCTGTGGCTCCATCGCCGAGGCGTCCGTGATCCCGGTGAAGCGCTCGTCGTTGTCCCATCGCCGCATGATCAGACCCTAAGTCGGAGCACGGCGGCGCACCCCGCAGACGCTCCGTGTCGGGCCCCGTCCGACGGCCCTGCGGATGCCTTCGCCCGGAATGTCGCCCACGGCCGCTAGCGTCTCCACCCGCACGCGTGATCGCCACGGGAGGGACGCATTGGCCGAACTGATCCGCAGCGTCGAGGACGAGGTGCCGATCTCCTACGGCCGCTTCGACCTCCTGGACGCGTCCGGCCTCGGCGCCGAGGCCGAACCGGAAGAGGCGGCCGGCGCGCTGCTCGCCGAGCCCGGGCAGGTCGCCCTGGGCCAGGTCGGCGTGAGAAGCCAGGCGTGGGCGTGGAACGCGCGCGTACGGATGGAGGCGTGGGACGCCGAACCTCCCCCACCGGGTGAGCCCTGGACGGAGGCCGGGCAGGTCCTCTATCTGAGTCCGGGCGGCATCGTCGGGCTGTGTGGCCTCATGCGGGCCCCGTCGGGGCAGCGGCTGCTGCTGGGTCCGCCGTTCTTCGCCTACGGCCTGCGGGCCTATGCCGGACCGGTTCGTACGGAGCCGGTCGACGGCGACGAGAGCGTCACCGAAGCCGTCGAGGAGGCGTGGCTGCTGCGGTTCTGGCCGCTCGCCGACACCGCCGGTCCGGCGCTGGGCGCGGAATCCGAGGCGGGCGGCATGGCCGCGGCCCGGATGCGTGAGGTCCTTCCGCTCGATCCCGGCTCCGCCGCGCCGCGGCCGGAGGAGTGGCCCGCGCTGCGACCGTTGCCGCGACCCGCGCCCGCGATGGTGATCCGCTGGTCCTACCCTGCCGAGGACCTGCCGGACGGCGACGCCGAACGCCGCTTCACTGTGCCGCAGGAGACGCGCGGCTCCTGGCGGCGTCTGGACGAGACACTGGGCGACCTGCGCATCGACATGCTCGGCAACCTCCCCGCGGCCATCGGCTCCTGGTCGCAGGAGGAGCTCGAGCGATACGCGACACAGTTGCGCGTGAGCCGGCGCATCGGCGCGGAGCTGAACCCGCATCGAGCACCCACCCTGCGGCTCGAGGAGGCCCACGTGCGCACCGTCCTGATCGGGCCCTACCCCGGCTTCAGCGGCCGCGCCTGGGTGTGGGCCTCCGGCGAGAACGCCCATAGCGACGCTCTGTCGCTCGACAGGGAGGTCGTCGCCCGCGACCGCATCCGCCGCGGAACGCTGCTCACCGGGATCGTCACCATCCTGCGCAACGAGAACGGCTTCGTCGAGGTCCGTGCGGCCACCGACGCCGAGGCCGCACGAGTGCTCGGCGTCGAACGGCTGCGAGGCTGACATGGCCCGACGGCCTCACCGGGGTTCGGGCTGTTCCGGCCGCGGGTCGGGGTGGGGCGCCGGAGAGCGTTCGGGTAACCGCCCGGAGATGAGCGCGGCGGCCCAGGCGCCGTCCGGATCGCTGTCGACGAGCAGGGCACGGACGAGCAGGCTCAGCGGGATCGCCAGCAGCGCACCGAGCGGACCGAGCACCCACGCCCAGACGATCAGCGACAGGAATGTGGCCGTGGTGGACAGCCCCACGGCGTCACCCAGGAACTTCGGCTGGATGAACGACTGGATCACCACGTTGATCGCGATGTACGCCACGATCACCAGCAGCATCGTCTTGGGCCCGCCTTCCAGCAGCCCGAGCAACGCCGGCGGGATGAGGCCCAGGATGAATCCGATGTTCGGGATGTAGTTCGTGATGAGGGCGAGCACCCCCCACAGCAGCGGGAGCGGCACGCTCAGCACGTACAACGCGATGACGTCCAGGACCGAGCAGATGAGGCCGAAGACGGTCGAGACGATCAGGTAGCGGCGGGTCCTGTACGTGAAGGTCTTGAGCGCACGGGCGAGGGCGGGCCGTTCCGCCGAGGCGGCGTCCACGATCCGGGCGAACACGGGGGCGTCGAGGCTCATGGCCAGCAACAGCACGACGATCAGAAACAGGCTCGACAACACTCCCAGAAGGCTGCTCAAGACGCTCTGTGCGACGCCGATCAACTTGCCGAAATCGAGCGACGACAGCGCCTTGTTGAGCTGTTCACTCCCGTAGCCGAGGCCCGCCGCCCAGTGCTGGAGGTCGGCCACCATCGCGTTGAACTGCTCCGCGTACGTGGGAGCCAGGATGGCGAGCTGCGCGGCGGCGAGGCTGAGCACCGCGACCATGCCGAGCAGGACCAGCAGCACCACGGCAAGGGGAACGGCCACCTGCAGCCACACCGGAGACTTGTGGCGGGCGAGCCAGCCGCGTACCGGGGAGACGGCGATGACGAGGGTCAGTGCCAGGACGACCGGGCCGACGATCGAGCCCACCGCCTGGACGCCGGCGAGGGTGATCACTGCGGCCGCGGCACAGACCAGCACGATCAGGGCACGAGGGAACCCCTGTCGAGTCACGTCCCGTTCCTACCCCTTCTCCTTGTGGAAAGGCTGTGCAAGGTGGATCAGTCGTAGCACGCCCCGGCCCCTACCCTTGCTCGCGCGGGCGAGTCGTGACGGGAATGAAGCCGGGCCTCAGGCCGTTCGATTCGTGCGGAACTTCCATCCGGTTCACGACCTGCGGGAATAGGTCTCCGGGCGGGTGCGTTGGAGCTTACCCGGGCCAAGTCGCCGGCAGGCCCTGGTAATCTTGTGGTGTCGGCGCGGTTCGGCGCACTCCTCTTCGATCACTTCGGTGGTTGTCTTGTGTGTGCGGGCTGGTTGCCGGCGGCTCCTCGTGCTTTTCGGGTACGTCCCGCAGCGCGGCGCGTACGGCGCCACGTCCACCGTGCGCGACCTCGACACGAGCGGCCTGGCGGGCAGGCTGACCCACGTCCTCTACGCCTTCGCGAACATCGACCCCGGCTCGCTGACCTGTCTCACCGGGGTCACCCGGCCGCTCGCGCCCGACCCGAACGACCCCGACCAGGGCGACGGCGCGGGCGACGCCTGGGCCGACTACCAGCGCGGTTTCACGGCGGCCGAGTCGCTGGACGGCGTGGCCGACCCTCCGGACGCCCCGCTCGCCGGCAACTTCAACCAGCTGAAGAAGCTCAAGGCCCGCCACCCCGGCCTGAAGGCGCTGATCTCGATCGGCGGCTGGACCTACTCCAAGTACTTCTCCGATGTGGCGCGGACCGCCGCCACCCGGCAGAGGTTCGTGAAGTCGTGTCTCGACGCGTACATCAGGGGCGACCTGCCGGGCGCCGAGGGCAGGGGTGGTCCGGGCAGCGCGGCGGGCGTCTTCGACGGCATCGACGTCGACTGGGAGTGGCCCGGCGGCGAGGGGCACCTGGGCAACCACACCGGCGTCGACGACAGGCGGAACCTGACGGCCCTGCTGGCCGAGTTCCGCGCGCAACTCGACGCGCTCGGCGCGGCCACCGGCCGCCGCTACCTGCTCACGGTCTACATCCCCGCCGACGACGATCGCATGGATGCCGGGTTCGACCTGGAGAAGCTGGTCGGCCTCGTCGACTTCGTCAACGTGCAGCGCGACGGCCGGCACGCCGTCCGCGAGGGCGCGATCCTGCGCTGAGCCGGCCACACCCTGCCCCTCAACCGTGCCCGTGCCCGCCTCAAACGTGCCTGCCTCAACGTGCTCGCACTTGACCGTGGCCGCCTCAACCGTGCCCGGCTTAACGGACGAGCAGCCGGCCCTTAACGCGCGCATAACCCGGTTCCGCGCGTCTACCAGCGCTGACAAGGTTCGTTAGGAACGCTGTCGAATTGGGTCTTGTGAACCAGCGACCGCGAAGCTACGATCCGTACAACTCTTAGGAAACTTTCCTAAAAGAACGACCGGGAGCCGACAATGGCCCTTCCTCACCCCTAGCGTCTTCCTCTCGCGTCCCGTCACCAGACGCCCTTGAGTGCCGTACGGCCGGTGCTGTTCCGATCGGCCGCCTCCGTCAGGCGCCGGCCGTACGGATTCCCATGACCTCCCCGTTCACCCCCCCACAGAGGTTGTGTCTATGCAAACCAGGTACGTCTGGCGTGCGCTCGCCGCGATTGCCGCACTCGCGCTCGCTCTCGTCGCGGTGCCCGCCGAGGCCGCCACGGTCAAGGCCGTCTTCTCCGCCGACTCCGACTGGGGCTCCGGCTACCAGGGCCGGTACACCCTCACCAACACCGGCACCGCCGCGACCTCCGGCTGGACGGTCGAGTTCGACCTCCCCGCGGGCTCGACGGTCGGGTCCTACTGGGACGCGCTGATGACGCGTTCCGGCGACCACTACACCTTCAAGAACCGTGAGTACAACGGCGGCCTGGCTGCCGGAGCCTCCACGACGTTCGGCTGGGTGAACAGCGGCCCCGGCAAGCCGGCGAACTGCCGCCTGAACGGCGGCTCGTGCGACGGTGTCACGACCTCGCCGTCCCCCTCACCGAGCGCGTCCCCCAGCACGTCTCCGAGCCCGCCGCCGCCCGCGCCCGGGGCCCTGCGCACCGCGCCGTACGTGGACATGGGCGCCTGGCCGACGCCGAGCCTGAGCGCGATGGCCTCGGCCTCCGGCCTGAAGAGCTTCACCCTCGCGTTCGTCACCGCGTCGGGCTGTAAGGCGATGTGGTTCAACGCGTACGACCCACGGCAGAAGTGGGCGAAGGACCAGATCGACGCGATCCGGGCCGGCGGCGGGGACGTCAAGGTGTCCTTCGGCGGCGCGACCGGCATCGAGCTCGCCCAGGCGTGCACGGACGTGAACGCGCTGGTCGCCGAATATGACGCCGTCGTCACCGCCTACGGCCTGAAGTACATCGACCTCGACATCGAGGGATCGGCGGCGGCCGAGCCCGCGTCCATCGCTCGCCGGTCGCAGGCGCTCGCCCGGCTGCAGCAGGCCCACCCCGACCTGAAGATCTCCCTCACGCTGCCCGTGCTGCCGAACGGCCTGACCGCCGACGGCCTCAACGTGGTCCGGTCCGCGCGCGACGCCGGGGTCAGGCTCGACGCCGTCAACGTCATGGCCATGGACTACTACCAGTCCGTCGACTACGGCGACGCGGCGGTCCAGGCGGCCAACAGCACCTTCACGCAGCTCAAGAGCCTGTATCCCAGCCTGTCCGACGCCCAGGTGTGGCGGATGGTCGGGGTCACGCCGATGCTGGGCCAAAACGACGACGGCCGGATCTACAACCAGGACGACGCCCGCCAGCTCGTCGCCTTCGCCAAGGACAAGCACCTCGGCCTGCTGGCCTTCTGGGAGACGACCCGCGACCGCAACGCCTGCACCGGGGCGCTCTACTCCTGCACCAACATCCCCCAGTCGCCCTACGAGTTCTCCAAGATCTTCGCTTCGTACACGGGATGAGGCACATGAAGAAGCTCATCGGCCTGGGCGCGGCGGCGTCCCTCGCCTTCGCCGGGCTGCTCACGGCGACGTTCACCGGCCCGGCCCATGCCGCCAACATCGCGGCGAATCCGGGGTTCGAGTCGGGCCTGTCGGGGTGGACGTGCGCGTCCTCTGCGCAGGTGGTGTCGAGTCCGGTGCACGGCGGGTCGAAGGCGTTGTCGGCGACTCCGGCCGGCGGTGACTACGCCCGGTGCCAGCAGACGATCAGCGTCAAGCCGTCCACGACCTATGCGCTGTCGGCGTGGGTGCAGGGCAACTACGTGTTCCTCGGGGCGACCGGCACGGGGGTGAACGCCCAGACGTGGGGGTCGCCGGGGGCGTCGTGGTCGCAGTTGTCCACGTCGTTCACCACGGGGTCGTCCACGACGAGCGTGACGATCTACGTCAACGGCTGGTACGGCCAGGGCGCCTACTACGCCGACGACGTCGTCCTCGATGGCCCGGGCACCTCGCCCTCTCCTTCACCTTCTCCGTCGGCGTCACCTTCGGCGAGCCCGAGCCCGTCGCCATCACCGTCACCGTCGACCTCGCCGAGCCCGCCGCCACCAAGCGGGAAGCGGCTGATGGCCGGCTACCTGCACGCCTCGTTCGCCAACGGCTCCGGCTACGTCCGGATGGCCGACGTCCCCGACGCGTGGGACATCATCGACCTGGCCTTCGGCGAGCCGACCTCGCCCACCTCGGGTGACATCCGGTTCACCCGCTGTCCGGTGACGGAATGCCCGAACGTCGAGAGCGACGCCGACTTCGTCGCGGCCATCCGCGCCAAGCAGGCGGCCGGCAAGAAGGTGCTGATCTCGATCGGCGGCCAGAACGGGGTCGTCCAGCTCACCACCACCGCCGCCCGCGACAAGTTCGTCCAGTCCGTCGCCGCGATCATCGACAGGTACGGCCTGGACGGCCTCGACATCGACTTCGAGGGCCACTCGCTGTCGCTGAACCCCGGCGACACCGACTTCCGCAACCCGACCACCCCGGTGGTCGTGAACCTCATCTCCGCGATCAAGACGCTCAAGGCCAGGTATGGCGCGAAGTTCACGCTCACCATGGCCCCCGAGACGTTCTTCGTCCAGCTCGGCTACCAGTTCTACGGCTCGGGCCAGAACGGCACGGCCGACGCCCGCTCCGGGGCGTACCTGCCCGTGATCCACGCGCTGCGTGACGACCTCACGCTGCTGCACGTCCAGGACTACAACTCCGGGCCGATCATGGGCCTCGACAACCAGTACCACACGATGGGCGTGGCCGACTTCCACGTCGCCATGACCGACATGCTGCTCACCGGCTTCCCCGTGGCCGGTGGCGCGACCTTCCCGCCGCTGCGTCCCGAGCAGGTCGCGATCGGCCTGCCGGCCGCGCCGTACGCCGGCAACGGCTACACGAGCACGGCCGAGGTGCAGAGCGCCTTCGGCTGCCTGGCGAAGGGGACGGGCTGCGGTTCCTACCGGCCGCACGGCGTCTTCCCCGGCCTGCGCGGCCTCATGGCCTGGTCCGTCAACTGGGACAAGTACACGGGCTCCGAATTCTCCCGCTCCCACAGGGCGTATCTCGACGCCCTGAAGTGATCCCCCCACCCACCCCCCACCTTTGCGAGGAAGAATGCAGCTTCGCTTCGGTACGGGCCGGCGCGCCAGGGCGGCCCTGGCCCTGCTCGCCTCCCTCCTCCTGGCCGTCGCCGGACTGGTCGCGGGAACGACCGCGTCCGCCTCGGCGGCCCCGAACAGCGTGGTCATGCTGGCCTACCCGGCATGGGCCCCGAACACCTGGTACGCCATCGGCGCCCGGGTGACCTACAACGGCGTCGACTACGAGTGCATCCAGGCGCACACGTCCCTGACGGGCTGGGAGCCGCCGAACGTCCCGGCCCTCTGGAAGCAGGTCAGCGGCGGGGGCAACCCGTCCCCGAGCCCGTCGCCTACGCCTCCGTCCGGCGCGCCGGGCAAGCCCGGCAACCCGGCCGTCACCGGCACCACGAACTCGTCGATCTCGCTGTCGTGGTCCGCGTCGAGCGGCGCGGTGACCGGCTACCGCGTCTACGAGGGCACCTCGGTCAAGGCGACCGTCAGCGGCACCAGCGCCACGGTTTCCGGCCTCGGCACCTGCACCACCCACACGTACACGGTCAAGGCGTACAACTCGAACGGCGAGTCCGCGGCGAGCGGTTCGGTGACGGGCACCACCACGGGCTGCACCAGCGGCGGCGGCAAGCTGCCCGGTGCGCCGTACCTGTACGAGGGCTGGGGCAACCCGCCGAACCCGGCCACGGTCATGAACGCCACCGGGGTCAAGCAGTTCACGATGGCCTTCATGCTCTCCGGCGGCGGCTGCACCCCGGCGTGGGACGGCTCCCGCCCGCTGTCCGGCAGCGTCGACGCCACCGCGATCTCGCAGATCAAGGCCGCGGGCGGCAACGTCCAGATCTCATTCGGCGGCTGGCAGGGCAACAAGCTCGGCCCGAACTGCTCCAGCTCGTCCGCCTTCGCCTCGGCCGTCCAGCAGGTCATCAACGCCTACAACCCGGCCGCGGTCGACTTCGACATCGAGAACACCGACGAGTTCGAGAACGAGGCCGTCCAGGATCGCATCCTCGGCGGGCTCAAGATCATCAAGCAGAACAACCCGAACGTCAAGGTCGTCGTCACCTTCGGCACCAGCACGACCGGCCCGACCTACTACGGCACCCGGCTGATCAACCAGTCGAAGGCGCTGGGCGTGAATATCGACAACTACACGATCATGCCGTTCGACTTCGGCGGCGGCGCCAACATGTACCAGAACACCGTCAACGCGGCCGAGGGCCTGAAGAACGCGCTGAAGGCGGCCTGGGGCTGGACCGACGCCCAGGCGTACGCCCACATGGGCATCTCGGGCATGAACGGCCTGTCCGACCAGCAGGAGCTCACCTCCGTGGCCACCTGGACCCAGATCCGCGACTGGGCCAACTCGCATGGCCTGGGCCGGCTCGCCTTCTGGGCGGTCAACCGCGACCGTGGCTGCCCGGGCGGCGGCGTGGTGTCGAACTGCAGCGGCATCGCGCAGAACGACTGGGACTTCACCAGGATCACCGCGGGCTTCTGACCCGCCTTATACCGACGGTGAGGGATCCGGGCACGGCCCGCCGGACCGGATCCCTTCGCCGCCGCGCGCGGTGTGAGCGCGCCTATCCGAGTCGGGCGTCCATGAGCAGGCGGCCGGTCCGGCGGGGACGACCCCCCTACCCGCCGCGCCGGTCGCCCCCGTGCGTGGGGGCGAGCAGGCCGATCAGCATCCCGACGATCACGGCCACGGCAAGGGTGATCCACAGGCGAATTTTCATCGAAGTCTCCTGGATGTAACGCTCCGTGGTCACAATACCCCTAATCGTGACGGATCGCGATGGCCGATTCGCCGAATCAGGGATCGAGTCGCCTGTTTTGCCATTCGTCAGGCAGTCTTGGCATCGTCATGGAATACGCGATCCCCACCAGCATCGTCCTCGTCGCCGGCGTCGTGCTCGCGCTCGTCGCCCAATGGAAGGGCTGGCGGCCGTCCCTGGTCGTCACGCTCACGCTCGGCATCGCCGTACGCGTGCTGATCATGGTCCTGTCGGCCAGGGACACCCAGTGGCAGCCGGTCGACTACGTCAACAGCTTCCAGCCCGCCGGCGTGGCGATCCTCGACCACCGCGACCCGGTGCTCGAGAGCAACGGCGGATGGCACTTCCTCCCGACGATCCCCTACATGTACGGCCTGCTGCTGTGGCTGGGCATCCCGTGGGAGTACGCCGGCCGCATCGTCACCGTCGTCGCCGACGTCGTGCTGATCCCGCTGGTCGGCAAGCTGGCCGGGGCGCGGACCGAGAAGCTGCGCGCCTTCCAGTACGCCTGCAACCCCCTCGCCATCCTCGTCGCCTCCGTGCACGGCCAGGTCGAGCCGGTCTCTCTGGTCTTCGGAGTCGCGGCGTACATCGTGGCACGCGGCCCGGGTGACTGGCGGCGGCCCGAGCCGCTGCCGTGGGCCCGCCTGCGGCTCGCGAACCGTGACCTGCCGCTGCCCTGGATCTCGCCGGGCGAGATCGTGCGGCGCATCGTCCACCCGTCGCAGGAGGACCGCGCCGCGACGGGCCGGGCCGTGTGGGCGGGGCTGCTCATGGGGCTCGCGCTCTGCGCGAAGAGCTGGCCGGTGATCCTCGTGCCGGCCCTGCTGATGTTCCTGCCCGGGCTGCGCAGCCGCCTGGTCTCGCTGGTCGCGACCGGCGTCTCGCCGGTGTTCTTCCTGCTGACGCTCCCGATCGGCGGCTGGACGGAGTGGCGGCAGCTTCCCGAGGTGCTCAACACCATCGGGCTGCGGCCCAGCGACGTCCGTCCGATCACGGGCGACTGGGGCTGGACCGCGCTGGTCAGCGGGGGCAACTGGAACCTCGACCCGCTCCCGGCAAGGATCGGCCAATACCTCATCTACGCCGCGATCGTGGCCTGCCTCGTCTGGTGGCGCAAGGCCGACCCGGTCGACGTCACGATCGCGATCCTGCTGGCCTTCATGATCTTCACCCCGCGCCTCGGTGCGCAGTATCTGCTGTGGTTCATGCCGTTCCTGGTCGCCCGGCCCACCCGCTGGGCCTGGCCGGCGATCCTCGGCAGCACGCTGTGGGCCGCGATCGGATACATCGTGCTCACGCAGTTCAGCGGGCCAAAGTGGGGCGAGCTGCACGCGCCCTGGGCGATCAGCTCGCTGGTGCTGTTCCCCGTGCTGATCGCGGCCATCCCGTGGCGCCGCAGGTACGCGCAGGCCACGCCGTCGCCGGTCCCGGGGGAGAAGAAGACCGTCCCCGCCGCCTGAGACGGGGTCCCGCCGGGTCTCAGGTCACGATGAGGCGGACCATGTGGCCGTGGCTTTTGAAGCCGGGCGGGTCGCCCTCGAGCATTCCGGTCACGCACTCGAACACGCCCGGTGCGGCCTGCCGTACGAAGAAGACGGTCTCGGCGATCGCCGACAGCAGCCGGATCACGTCGCGGAGCACGTGGACGCCCTCCCTGTCGCCGGCCAGCGACACCGTCACCTCGTACACACCGTCGTCGAGCAGGCGCTCGCCGGTCAGCAGCCACTCCGACCCGCATGCCCGGCGCAGGTGGGGGAGCAGATGCGCCTCGGGTTCCTCCGTCACCCAACCGTCTCGTGCCATCGCGTCGAGCAGGGCGGACACCTGTGGCTCCATCGCCGAGGCGTCCGTGATCCCGGTGAAGCGCTCGTCGTTGTCCCATCGCCGCATGATCAGACCCTAAGTCGGAGCACGGCGGCGCACCCCGCAGACGCTCCGTGTCGGGCCCCGTCCGACGGCCCTGCGGATGCCTTCGCCCGGAATGTCGCCCACGGCCGCTAGCGTCTCCACCCGCACGCGTGATCGCCACGGGAGGGACGCATTGGCCGAACTGATCCGCAGCGTCGAGGACGAGGTGCCGATCTCCTACGGCCGCTTCGACCTCCTGGACGCGTCCGGCCTCGGCGCCGAGGCCGAACCGGAAGAGGCGGCCGGCGCGCTGCTCGCCGAGCCCGGGCAGGTCGCCCTGGGCCAGGTCGGCGTGAGAAGCCAGGCGTGGGCGTGGAACGCGCGCGTACGGATGGAGGCGTGGGACGCCGAACCTCCCCCACCGGGTGAGCCCTGGACGGAGGCCGGGCAGGTCCTCTATCTGAGTCCGGGCGGCATCGTCGGGCTGTGTGGCCTCATGCGGGCCCCGTCGGGGCAGCGGCTGCTGCTGGGTCCGCCGTTCTTCGCCTACGGCCTGCGGGCCTATGCCGGACCGGTTCGTACGGAGCCGGTCGACGGCGACGAGAGCGTCACCGAAGCCGTCGAGGAGGCGTGGCTGCTGCGGTTCTGGCCGCTCGCCGACACCGCCGGTCCGGCGCTGGGCGCGGAATCCGAGGCGGGCGGCATGGCCGCGGCCCGGATGCGTGAGGTCCTTCCGCTCGATCCCGGCTCCGCCGCGCCGCGGCCGGAGGAGTGGCCCGCGCTGCGACCGTTGCCGCGACCCGCGCCCGCGATGGTGATCCGCTGGTCCTACCCTGCCGAGGACCTGCCGGACGGCGACGCCGAACGCCGCTTCACTGTGCCGCAGGAGACGCGCGGCTCCTGGCGGCGTCTGGACGAGACACTGGGCGACCTGCGCATCGACATGCTCGGCAACCTCCCCGCGGCCATCGGCTCCTGGTCGCAGGAGGAGCTCGAGCGATACGCGACACAGTTGCGCGTGAGCCGGCGCATCGGCGCGGAGCTGAACCCGCATCGAGCACCCACCCTGCGGCTCGAGGAGGCCCACGTGCGCACCGTCCTGATCGGGCCCTACCCCGGCTTCAGCGGCCGCGCCTGGGTGTGGGCCTCCGGCGAGAACGCCCATAGCGACGCTCTGTCGCTCGACAGGGAGGTCGTCGCCCGCGACCGCATCCGCCGCGGAACGCTGCTCACCGGGATCGTCACCATCCTGCGCAACGAGAACGGCTTCGTCGAGGTCCGTGCGGCCACCGACGCCGAGGCCGCACGAGTGCTCGGCGTCGAACGGCTGCGAGGCTGACATGGCCCGACGGCCTCACCGGGGTTCGGGCTGTTCCGGCCGCGGGTCGGGGTGGGGCGCCGGAGAGCGTTCGGGTAACCGCCCGGAGATGAGCGCGGCGGCCCAGGCGCCGTCCGGATCGCTGTCGACGAGCAGGGCACGGACGAGCAGGCTCAGCGGGATCGCCAGCAGCGCACCGAGCGGACCGAGCACCCACGCCCAGACGATCAGCGACAGGAATGTGGCCGTGGTGGACAGCCCCACGGCGTCACCCAGGAACTTCGGCTGGATGAACGACTGGATCACCACGTTGATCGCGATGTACGCCACGATCACCAGCAGCATCGTCTTGGGCCCGCCTTCCAGCAGCCCGAGCAACGCCGGCGGGATGAGGCCCAGGATGAATCCGATGTTCGGGATGTAGTTCGTGATGAGGGCGAGCACCCCCCACAGCAGCGGGAGCGGCACGCTCAGCACGTACAACGCGATGACGTCCAGGACCGAGCAGATGAGGCCGAAGACGGTCGAGACGATCAGGTAGCGGCGGGTCCTGTACGTGAAGGTCTTGAGCGCACGGGCGAGGGCGGGCCGTTCCGCCGAGGCGGCGTCCACGATCCGGGCGAACACGGGGGCGTCGAGGCTCATGGCCAGCAACAGCACGACGATCAGAAACAGGCTCGACAACACTCCCAGAAGGCTGCTCAAGACGCTCTGTGCGACGCCGATCAACTTGCCGAAATCGAGCGACGACAGCGCCTTGTTGAGCTGTTCACTCCCGTAGCCGAGGCCCGCCGCCCAGTGCTGGAGGTCGGCCACCATCGCGTTGAACTGCTCCGCGTACGTGGGAGCCAGGATGGCGAGCTGCGCGGCGGCGAGGCTGAGCACCGCGACCATGCCGAGCAGGACCAGCAGCACCACGGCAAGGGGAACGGCCACCTGCAGCCACACCGGAGACTTGTGGCGGGCGAGCCAGCCGCGTACCGGGGAGACGGCGATGACGAGGGTCAGTGCCAGGACGACCGGGCCGACGATCGAGCCCACCGCCTGGACGCCGGCGAGGGTGATCACTGCGGCCGCGGCACAGACCAGCACGATCAGGGCACGAGGGAACCCCTGTCGAGTCACGTCCCGTTCCTACCCCTTCTCCTTGTGGAAAGGCTGTGCAAGGTGGATCAGTCGTAGCACGCCCCGGCCCCTACCCTTGCTCGCGCGGGCGAGTCGTGACGGGAATGAAGCCGGGCCTCAGGCCGTTCGATTCGTGCGGAACTTCCATCCGGTTCACGACCTGCGGGAATAGGTCTCCGGGCGGGTGCGTTGGAGCTTACCCGGGCCAAGTCGCCGGCAGGCCCTGGTAATCTTGTGGTGTCGGCGCGGTTCGGCGCACTCCTCTTCGATCACTTCGGTGGTTGTCTTGTGTGTGCGGGCTGGTTGCCGGCGGCTCCTCGTGCTTTTCGATCTTCTGGGTCTGGTGGT